>JBCCJU010000020.1:0-47134 GCA_039027715.1 Cyanobacteria bacterium P01_C01_bin.120 | reverse complement strand
TAGAGACGCCTCAGCCTGAAGAACCTTATAACTTATTGATGACGCGCGAGTGGATGATGGTGGTGCGGCGATCGCAGGCTAGCTACCAAAACATTGGCGTTAACAGTCTGGGATATGCCGGCTGGCTGCTGGTCAAAACGACCGCTGAGCTAGAGCAGCTGCGCCAGCTAGGGCCGCTAGCCTTACTGGAAAAAGTGGGGTTATCAGATATTTTAGATGAATAGGATTGGCAATTATTTATGAGTAAAACAAGATATTTTAGAAATTCACCGCTGACCGCTGACCTCAGAGAATGGTTTGACTGAGCCAGAATTTTGCCCAATAAAAAGCCGACTGCTAGGAGTCGGCTTGTAAAAAATTTAGTTGCTCTCTCAAGTGGGAGGAAACAAAGTCTCATCAAAAACGCTTTTGGAGCGCTGCTCTGCGATTTATCTCTCCCTTCACACAGCATTGTATCAAGCCACACAGAATTTTTGTCATAAAACTTCAGATTTTCCGGGCAAATATAGCCGCAGTTACGGACAAAATGCGGACGAACCACATCCATCTGAAAAAACAGGGTCTTTAGAATGACTCTTGCCAAGCCTGAAGCATCTGCCATGCAAAGCTTTTAGCTGACCAGCAGGGTTCCCTTTAAGACCACGGCGCTCAAGGTTGATGGACTTCTGAAATGAGGCTCACCAGTCGTCTTTTCATGAAATGGTGACAGGATTCAGCGCTTAAGAGACTAAAGTCGGTGCCGCAGGCGACTGAATCGCCTGTAATTGCTCAGGTACTTTAGTAGGCTGTCCCCAAATCACGGTTTCGTGGGTATACGTCACCATTCCCGGCAGGGCTCCTTTGGGCTTAAAGACGTATTTGGGCTGCGTAAAAATAACGGGAACTTGATCGGCCTGTTGCGCGCGACTAAAATAGGCCGCAATGTCGGCAGTAAATTGGAGGTCCTCATCGGCGGGCACTTGGCCGGCATCCAACCGCAGCAAAACGTGACTGCCGGGAATTTCCTGAGTGTGAAACCACAGGTCATAATCAGTAGCGACTTTGGAAATGAGTAGGTCATTTTGACGATTGTTGCGGCCCACCCAGATGTCAAACCCGTTGGGGGTCTGTAGTTTTCGTACGTTCAGGATCTCAGACGGCGACGGCGGTCCTGAACGATGGGTAGGATCTTCCAAATAGTTTTGCTGCACTAACTCATCGCGGATTTCTTGCAGAGCGATGAGATCGGGCTCAGCCTCATAACGTTCGATGCGCTTCACTGCGGCGTCTACTTGATCTAAATAAGCGATTTCAGTCCGCACTTCATTCAGCAATGGCGTAATTGCCTGGCGCGATCGCTTAAGCTTTTGATGCTTTTTATAAAATGCTTGAGCATTTTGCACCGCATTTTTTTCAGGATCGAGGGGAATCTTGACCGTCTCGCCCGTTTCAAAACTTGCTAAGGACATTAATGTCATGCCCGGCTGCCACTGAAAGTTATAAGCCATCAGCAAATCGGCCTGCTGGCGATAATCATCGGCTTGGTCGGCTTGACCAAGGCGGTTGGTAAACGTGGCTTCCTTTTGGCGGAGTTTTTTCAGAAGACTTTTTAGCCGCTGGCCAAGTTGATGATGTAAGCGGCTAAATTCTTGTTGATTGAGTGCGTCGGTGTAGTAGCGACTGAGCAGCGTCTGCACGCTATCTGCGGGGGTGCCGGCGTCCACCAGCACCGAATATCCTGAGCTGAGAAATTGGGCCCGAAAATTTTGAGTCTCAAGGCGCTGTAGCCACGCCTGCCAGCATTTATATAGGCGCTGCCAGTCAGCGACGGTTAAATCGGTGATAGACGCTTCTGGCGTCAGACCGGCTTGGCTGGCGAGATCTCGCACCAGAGCTGAACTCAAGCCACTGTAGGCTTTGAACAGGGCTTTTTTGAGACTCGTGGGAATTAGAGAGACTCGTTCCTGCCAGCGCTCTTGCGGCTCTTGTCGGGAAGGAAACGGCCCCGCGATCGCCGGGGGCGGTGTGTAGAACGCGCCGGTCGCGATGGGTCGTACACTAGACTGCTGCTCAGAAACTTGGTGGGCTGCAGTCACAATTTGATTTTGGGCATTGGTCAAAATCACGTTGCTGTATTTGCCCATGACTTCGACATATAGATGCCACTGAATCGCGTCCCCGGGACGACGAGCGAACTGCAGGTCCAAGGCCCGCTCCCAGGGGGCCAGGGGCGCCATATCGACCAGCGCATAGCCGCCTAGCTGATGCTTGAGCTGTTGGCTAAAGGTAAACGTGTCGGGGCCTTTTGGCGGCGGCGCATCAATGTGCAATCGAGCGGCTTGAGGATGCCAAGCGATCGCCAACCAGCCGCGTTGGTCCAGGGTCCTCAGGGCGATCGCTAGCGTATAAACGTCTCGCTGCACCACCTGTTCACAACGGGCTGGCAGCCAATCCTGTCGCAACTCGGCGCAAACCGCCATCAAGGTGGTGAAATCGACTGGTTGCATGGCGGTTATTTTTGGCTTGCTGTGACTTTTAACTTAACTAGGAGCCGCAGAAAGAATCCGCGTACCCTTAACCAATATGTTACAAATTGCTCCAGTTTTCTACCGTTTTGCGGAATTGAGCACGAAATATGCGTGATTTCCGCTTTGGAGCTTAGCTTTTTTGGCTAACATGAAATTGAGGCATCTTAGTCGTAAACCCGTCGATTTATGCCTTATCCGTGCCGGATACTTGGCTAGTGCTCGTCACAGAAATATTTTTTCTAAGAGAAAAATTATGTTCTGCTCTCTCAAATAAAAGGCTTTTTCTTGCCCTCGGTTTATTTAGGCTTGCCCTGAACTGAAGCTGAGGGACTCAACTATCGCCCAATTTAGCGATTCCTTTGGAATGCTGGTAATTGGGCAACTGAATCTATATCAAAGTGCTATTTTCAGGCATTTTCTAAAGGTTTCTATGGATATTAAGCTGATCAATATTGGGTTCGGCAATATTGTCTCGGCCCACCGAGTAGTCGCGATTGTGAGCCCTGAGTCAGCGCCAATCAAACGGGTGATTTCTGATGCTCGCGATCGCGGTCAACTGGTTGATGCCACCTATGGTCGCCGCACTCGGGCAGTATTAGTGATGGACTCGGGGCATGTGATTCTTTCCGCCATTCAGCCTGAAACTGTCGCCCAGCGGTTTGTCACCAGCAAGGAAATCAACAGTGCTTAAGGCCGTTGGTGATTCTGCCGTTGCTGCATGGAATATCGGCGACAGCATCCGCTAAAAGCTTGCTTGGGAGACGGCGCTAACGCCAGTTAATCTGTTCAGACCGCGCCTTCGTGACAGCACGAGACTCAATTCCACCTAAAGTTAAAAATATTTTGCAGGGGCAAACCGATGGGCAAGCAGGAAAAAGACGGCGTGCCGTATATCAAGCTGGATCAGTTTCTAAAGTGGCAGCAAATTGCGCCAACTGGCGGTGAGGCTAAAGTCATCATTCAAAATGGGCTGGTGGAAGTTAATGGCGAAATGGAGCTACGGCGAGGGCGTAAGCTGTTTCCTGGTGACGTAGTGACTGTTGATGACCTCGTTTTTGAGGTGCAAAGCTCTGAGCAGACTGACTAGGAATGAAAGGATTTTATGATTTCTCGGTTCTTAGTTTCTGGTTCTCGGTTCTCAGTTTTGAGTTCCCTATGCCCCACTCCCTACTTCCCCGCCACTTCCAGCAGGTCTGGCTCCACAATGGAGAACTGATATTATGCATGGCCTCTCAAGACGTTGCCAAATCTGCAACAGCCCGGGTGCAGCCAGAAGCAGCTGGCATGGTAGGTGTAGTTGCAAAAAGGAAGTTTGGATTGTGAGGAAGTTTTTTTCGACCGCTTGTTTAAGCCTGGCAGTATTGACTGGGAGCGTGATTGGTGCGGGAATGATGCCGCCTGCGATCGCTCAAGAAAGCGCTAGAGTGCTGACGGTCACCGGCACTGGCCAAGAGTCAGTTGAGACCACCCTGGCGCAGGTCTCGCTCGGAGTGGAAGTTGAGGCAGAAACCGCGGAGGCAGCTCAACAAGCAGCGGCGCGTCGTTCCACCGCCGTTGTGGAGCTATTGCGCGATCGCGCCGTAGATCGGCTACAAACCACTGGAATTCGGCTGAATCCGCAATATCGCTCATTCAACGACCAGCGCACTTTGACAGGGTATGTTGCCACCAATACAGTCAGCTTTGAGGTGCCCATTGAAACGACGGGAGCGCTGCTAGACGATGTGGTGGCGGCAGGAGCAACGCGGATTCAGGGAGTCAGTTTTCGGGCCAGTGATGCGGCGATCGCAGCCGCCCGCGACGTTGCGCTGAGCAATGCCGTTAGTGATGCCCAACGCCAGGCCCAAGCCGTGCTCGGCGCGTTGAATTTCACCTCGCAAGAGATTATGGGTATTCAAGTTAACGGTGCCGTGCCACCGATACCTTTACCTGAATCGCGCGTGGCACAATTGGCCGCAGCAGAAGCGATTTCAACCCCAGTGGTTGGGGGCGAGCAGACGGTTATGGCAAATGTGACCCTACAGATTCGTTATTAACCCGGTGTTAAGGGGATAGAGGCAGACAGCAGAGATGGGGAGGGGTGGGCAGAGTGACTGAGTGGCAGGGTAGCAGGGTGGCAGGAGGGTAATGCAAGGTTAGGGCGGGCATTTTGCTTGCGCGCTCTATGGAAAAGCAAGAACCAAGTCCGAACTCTGAGCGCTAAATTCCATCCCGTTTTCTGCCTTATAATCGCCTCCTAAGCGCAAATTGACCTGTTGACATGCCCTCTTCTCCGCTGCACTCCATTCGCATCGTGTTGGTTGAGCCTGCCGGTGCCTTGAACGTGGGCTCAGCGGCTCGGGTGATGGCCAATATGGGGCTGTCGCGATTAGTGCTAGTGAATCCCCAGTGCGATTTTCTGGGAGAAGAAGCCTGTCGGATGGCGGTGCATGCCAAGCCGATTCTGGAACGGGCGATCGCCGTTGCCACTCTGCCAGATGCTTTGATTGACTGCACTCGCGCGATCGCCACCACCGCCCGCGATCGCGCCTTGAATACGGAAATGGAGCTGCCGGAAGTGGCCCTGCCCTGGCTTCTGTCCTCAGAGTCAGCGGCTGCGGCTCCAGCGGCGCTGATTTTTGGGCCAGAGGATCGGGGGCTCAGCAACGAAGAACTTAACTATGCGCAACGCTTTGTCCGCATTCCCAGCGATGCCAGTTATACGTCACTGAACCTAGCTCAGGCGATCGCCGTGTGCTGTTACGAGCTGAGCCGGGCGGCGATTCCACGACAGACTCCCCGGCCTTGGCGAACTCAGACCACCAGCGAAAGCGCTACCCTGCAAGACTTGGAAGGCTTTTATCAACATTTAGAAACCGTTTTGCTGAAAATCGGCTATCTTTACCCTCACACGGCTGACAGCCGGATGGAAAAATTTCGGCGTTTCTTTCTGCGGGCTGCGCCGACTCCCCAGGAGTTAGCTATGCTTAGGGGGATTTTGCGGCAGATGGAGTGGGCTTCGGGCCCAACTCACTCGTCAATTGCGCCAGTTGCCGACAGTATGCCGCCGGAGACACCACCATCCGTCTAGGGTGAAATCAACAGAGCATCATGGCAGAGAATAACCATCCCCTAAATAACGGCAACTCTCCTTTTCGGCGCTATGAGCCGCCAGCGCCAACGGCGGCTCAAAATGGCAATGTCTCACCGCTGCTGCCGCCCCCTCTGTCTCCACCTGGGGGCAGCAGCGGCACCACCTCACGCGGCGCTCGGCGCCGGCAGCGCAATGCTCGCAGTCGTTGGCGGCAATGGATTGGGACTTCCTCGTCAGCGTCAGAGGCGACCCCGCGATCGCCAGCCTCGCGGCCAGCCCCAGCCCCGCGAGCGGCCTCTGGTATACCCCGTCCTCAGCCTGCCACCGGTCGTGGTCGCATTATTGATCCGCTGCCGCGCCGGCCCCAATCGCGACAATTCTCGGACTCGACGGTATCTCAGCAGGCTAATCCTGCTAATCAGCCTGCGAGCCGGTCGGATGTCCGTTCAAGGCCCGCTGCCCCGCCGCGGCGATCGCGCGCCGGGAATCCACCGTCAGCGGCCAGCAAGGTGACGCCGCTGCGCCGACAGCCAGTGTGGACCAGCCCCGAACCGCCTGCTCAAAGCAGTCATCAACCGCGCCGTGGTAAGCCGCGCCGTCCAGCTCGCCGGGCTCCTCGTCCAGTGCTGTACGGGATTCGACTGCTGATTTTGGGAACCGGCATTGCCGCAATCACGGGCACAGTGCTGTCTTCCCTATCGCCCCAAGAAGCCGCCCGCAATGAACCGACTACAGCGTCTGACACGGTCAGTTCAACCGCTCATTCTGGAGTCGCCAGCAGCACGACGCTCACTCAGCCTTTACCCCTAGCGGAGGAACTCGTGGCGCTGGAAACCGACCTAGTGGCTTTGGAATCGATGACGCCTGGCCTAACGCAGTCGGTCTTTTTCTACGACCTCGATACTGGCAACTATATTGATTTGAATGGGACTGCAGCGGTATCGGCGGCCAGTACGCTAAAAGTGCCGGTTTTAGTCGCTTTTTTGCAGGCTATCGATGCCGGCACGATTCGCCTTGATCAGGCGGTGACGCTGCGTGAGGACTTAGTAGCCGGTGGCTCTGGGGAGTTGCAGACTCAGGCGATTGGCGAGCAATACACGGCCTTGGAAATTGCCACCGAGATGATTGTCAATAGCGACAACACTGCTACCAACATGGTGATTGATCTCTTAGGCGGTGTCGATACTTTGAATCAGCAGTTTCAGGCTTGGGGCCTAGAATCAACCGTGATGCGTAACCTGCTGCCCGATTTGGATGGCACAAACACCACCAGCGCGACCGATTTAGTCAGAATAATGGCGCTGGTTGATCAGGGCGACCTGCTGGGGCCGCGATCGCGCGATCGCTTTTTCAGCATTATGCAGCGCACCTATAATCGCACCCTGATCCCCGATGGTTTGGCCGATGACTCGGCGCTGGCTTACAACAAGACAGGGGATATTGGTACAGCCCTGGCGGACATTGCCTTAGTCGACGTAGCCAACGGGAATCGCTATATTCTGGGCGTTTTAGTTGATCGGCCGTTCAATGATGGCCGGGCGAGTGAACTGATTCGCCGCATTTCGGGGCGCGTTCACGAAGAAATGAGTCAGCCCGTTAGCCCGACTGGCAGCGGCAGTTCGTCCGAACAAACTCCCAATTCGACTTCCGAGACCCCAGCAGTCCCTGATGACGCTGCTGTCCCTACCGCTGAAGATGCTACTCCAGAAGACGACCCTGCCGAGCCCTATGTTGAACCTGGAGCACCCATTTCCACTCCTGAATTACCTCCTGGATAGGGCTCGGCATCAACTGTCACGCCCGCTCCTGGATTTCATCTAGAAGAATAAAAATCTAGCTAATGCCGGTTCTCTTGTCTAAAGCAATAGAGAAAGGTTCTGCAGGTGAGCATAGCTTTCTAATCGGGCCAGTTGGTGTCATCATCCTCTGGCCAGTTGGTCTCAGCGGCTGATGACTTGGGCTGGGCGGGCTGAGTTCCGGCAGAAGCAGGCGAATCAGGCCAGTTGGTTGCCGCTGGGGCTGCCTCAGTTTCACTCGCGTCACGCTCGCCGAGCGCTGATTCTGCCGCTTCAGACACCTCACCTACATCTGTCCAGTTGGCATCGTCCCAATTAGTTTCATCGTTGGCTGCCGGCGCGGCATTATCGACGGTGGCTGAGGTGGACTGGCGTGCTGCTGGCGATCGCGGAATAGAAGGTGGCCGGGACGGAATATTGATGACGCCCCGCTGCGACTGAGAGCCCCGGGCGCGCTGTGAGGTCTCGTTTGCCGTTTCGGAGGCTGACTTAAAGGTCGGCTCTGCCTGGGGCGATCGCGGAATTGACGGGGGGCGCCGAGGAATTTCAATGGCGGTACGCTGGGACTTAGGCTGACGAAAGCGAGCCGTCAGGCGTTCTAGCCATCCAGCCGCCTGTGGAGATGCCGTCTGCGAGGGTGCAGCAGCAGCAGCAGAGGCAGCAGGCGCTACAGTATCTGTCGCCTCCGTTGATTGCACAGTGTCCGCTACGGCTGGCGTGGTTAGCGTTGCATCCAAACTCTCGTCATCAGAAGATGATGAGAATTTCGGTTCGGCAGATTGGGCCCCATCCATCCGCTCTGGCTGCGGTTCAGCTTGAACCAGTTCAGCCAGAGCTGCTGATTCACCATCGGGCTCTTCGGTCGGCTCAGCAGCAGATTCGGCGATGCCAGAAGGTGGTGCGGTCGGTGGCGTCGCCTCGGCAACTGCGCGCTCGCGACTGGCCACGCTAGCAAATTCAGAGGGCACAGTTTGTCCAGCGCCGGGGGCGGTTTCGAACTCATAGGCTGGCGATCGCTTCAGGGGCGGCACTGCAGCGGTAGTTTCAGCCTTCTGAGATGAGGCCGCGCGAGCCCGGAAGCGAGCCCACAGTTGGCTGAGCCAAACGCCGACGGCTTTGAGACGATTGGCCACGGCCTCTAGCTGGAGGTAACGTCCCACCAAGTTCTGCAAGTCTTGGACCCACTGCTCCAAGTTTTGCCAGGTGACTGGCGTCTGTACTAGATCCGGGGTCAGATCGCGACGCAGGGTCAGGGTGTGCCAACCCAAGCCCCCTAGCAGCGCCACGCTAACCACTTGTCCTAGCAGCACGGCGCCAGTTATGCGCCCGGCGCAAAACCACAGCACGAGCGCATAAAACAGCCCCAGGCCGCTCCAGAAAAAATCCTGGCGTCGGTGCAGTTCAGGCACAAAAAAGGCCGCGATGTAAAACGTGAAGCTGCCAATAGCGATGATGATGGCAAGCATGTAAGCCAGCATGAGCGCGATCGCCTCCGCTTTGGTTCCCAATTGTTACAATCTACAGCGATTTGGCCGCAGTCATCGGCGGCATGGCAGTTTGCTAGGAGGCAAATGCCATAGGTGGAGGGGCTGGATTGGATGGAAGCTGCACTGTCGGACGTACGGCTGTAAACGCTTGATGACCGGCTCCAACAGTATAGATACTTAGAGATATTTGGGTTGTGCTGCCCCTCTGGACTTTTCTGATCGATTGAGATAATTGCCAAGCTTACGAACGCTGGGGACTCTGAAAATCGAGAATCTGCCTAAAATATGAATAAAATCAGTTCTTTTCAGGGAATTGTTGTTATCATCATGAGCGCTTCTACCCGATTCCGCCCTTTGATTTTGTTGATAGCAAACTTGAGGAGCCGGTGCCTGACCTTTGGCTAGCCGCCGTATCGTTAGTTGACAATTGTTATATCTACAACAGAATGGTTCACGCCACTGTCAATCTGTCTCCTGATCGCTTATCGACTAAGGCCTTGGCTGCTGCTGGTCAGTTTCGGGCGATCGCTCTCTGGCTCAACGAGCCCCTCATACCGGAGGGAATTTACGCCCAAGTCTGTCAAGACTCGCGCCCTGGCTGTGTGCGCGTTGTCTTAGAGTTCGAACGTCTGCCTTTGCAAAAACCGCTGACGCAGTTCATCTGCCATCTGATGTGGCAGCTCAACTCCCCGCTCATTGAGGGAATTAACTTAATAGCGCGGCCTATCGGTGAACCAAAAGCCCAGTGGCAGCAGCGGGTGCGCATCATGACGCCCGCCTTGAAAGAACAGCTCCAGCGGAACCAAGGGCAAGGGTCGCCAGCAGCAGCTATGCCCCCAACACTAGTGCAGCGATCGTCTGTGCCCCAACTGCCGGGGTTGAACCTACACCTGCTGACCGATCAGCTCAAAACCATGCGGGCTTTCATGCTGACAGGCTCAGCAGTAGCCGCGTTTGTCTTTGGCTGCATGATCGAAGTCGTTATGTCCAATCGGCCAGGTCCGGCCTTGCCGTTCCAAGAGCGCCTAGAGGCAGAAGCCAGCGATCGCTCGGCCCCCACGGTGCGTGAAGCCAAAGAGCCGCAATTGCCAGAATTCCAGTCTACTGACAAAGCTCTATTAGTTGACCGCCAGCGCTCTGCTGACAGCGGTCAGATCACGACCTCAGCAGCGCTGGAAACAACGCCCGTATCTTATAAAACCGAAACTGACAGCAACCGTCCTAACATTGTTAATGCGGCCCTGGAACCCGTTGGCGTCCTACAGCACGAGCGCCTGGAATTACCCCAAGACCCCACAATTACGCTTTTGTTTGGGGGTGATGTCGATTTAGACAGTCTGCCCTACAGCCAGTTGGAGCATGACGGGCAACTGCTATCGGGCCTACCGGCTTATCGCCAAGCCGACATTGCCATGGTCAATTTGCAAGACCCGCTGGCGCAATCCGCAACTTCCCTGGAAGAGGAACTGCTAGAACGGCAGCGTCCCGATGCGATTAATTTGCTCAAAACGGGCGGCGTAGATTTGGTTAACCTAGCAGGCAAGCAGGCTCTGGCCTCTGGCGAGCAGGGATTAGTGGAAACGCTGGACACTTTAGATCGCCACGGCATCTTTCGCGTTGGTGCTGGACGCGGAGAGCGCGAAGCCCGGCGTCCCGAAATTGTGGATGTCAAAGGCCAGCGCATTGCTTATCTCAGCTACGATCGCGATTTTAGTTTGGCCGCCGATCCCACCCTCAGCGGCGTTAACGCCGTCGTCATGCAGGACATTGTCAAAGATATTCAGGCCATTCGCGATGAAGTTGATTGGCTAGTGGTTAGCTATCGCTGGTCAACTGAACCACCCGACACCCCGGCAGAGTCGCAGACTAATCTGGCCAAACTGGCGATCGACCAGGGCGCCGATTTAGTGGTCGGTCAGCATCCCGATCAGTTACAGGGCGCAGAACTCTACAAGGGCCGACCAATCGCTTATTCCCTCGGGGATTTTATGCATGGTCAATCGACTTCGGCACCGACGGCGGAAACTGCGGTATTGCAGGTAGCGCTGCGCGAGGGTCAAATGAAAGTCGACCTAATTCCCGTTACGGTCAGCAATGGCCAGCCACAACAAGCCAGCGGCGCTGAGGCTGAGCGCATTTTGCAAAAAGTTCGCGATGCTTCCCAAGATTTTCTGCAGCCGCTGCCGTCATCAGTTGTCCTCGATGTGCGATCGCCCGGTGCGGTGGAAGTGCCCGCCAGCAATGACCCCAACAATGACGGTTTTACCGGTGAAGACGCGGAGGAAACGCCTTGGCAAGCGCCCGTTCCTGAGAAAGCTGAGCCCGCTACGCCCGACGAAACCCTGCCGCTCAATGAAGCGGCGCCAAGCGACGCTTCCGAGTCGGAACCCGCCTCCGAGACAGCGCCTCCCGTGGCCGAGCCGGACGCTATGGATATTGAGATTGAAGACTTTCCCGATGATCTGCTGAACGAATGGGGACCCAAAGATAGCCCCAACACGATTTATGAGCCCGAATCGCGGCTGCCGGGAACCCTGCCGAAGGCGCCCAAAGCTCCTCAGGCAGAGGCTGCGGAATCAGCAGACCCAGCCGAATCGGCCGCGCCAAAAGTCATCGCCCCCCATCTTCACCATCAGCCAGAGGAAACAGCCGCAGAAGAAGCGCCTCCAGCGACCACCATCCCAGAGTCGGCCCCAGAGCCGCCGCCAGCAGTTTCGGAATCGGCTTCCGACTCAAGTCCAGCAGCTAAAGCCACCGAGTCAAAGCCGGCTCCCGATCAATCTGCTGACTTTCAAAAAGATGCCATTGGCCCTTACAGTGAGCCGTTGGTCGGCCCACTGAGTTCTTTACCGGAGACCGATGCCGATATGAAATTGCATCAGGATATCATTCCGCCCCAGTTGGATATGCCGCCCGGGACGCCAGAAAGTCTGGTCTATGTGCCCCTCAACGTGCTGGAGGCCGGCAAAGCCCCGAAGACGACCGTCGATGTCGCCACAACAGATGAAACCATCGCCCAGGCTGACGAGTCAAAAAGATCGTAAATGACGCTGAATTTACGTCACAGCGGCAGATGGTTGTATAGCTGACCAGTCGACTGGTGGTCACTAGGCCTTGTCGCCATATGCTTTCTGAGAAATCGCATAAAACAGTTGCATTTTTAGGTTTTTGCGATACGCTTTGGGCGGAATCAAATCTGTTTGAATTCTGCGTTTTCGGCAATGTTTACTGTCGCGATCGCTGGTCATATTCCTTTGCAGAATAGCCACTGCCAGCGCCTCGCGTTTTTGGAAACCTAATTCTAATGAGCGCCCCTCTTAATTCTGACCCTCAACTTTACGCCCCTGAAGATGGCCGTCCGGCAACGCCTTCAAGCTACGCGCCTGCGGTTCCGATTTCGGTCTATCGCGAGCTGGCGACAGAGCTGAAGACAACTCAAACGACTCTGGATGCACTGACTCAGCAAAATCAGCAGCTACTGCGACAAAACAAACTTCTGAGAACAGAGATTCAGCGCTTTGTGCAGTCGGCTACACAGCTAGGTCATTTTGCGGGTGTCGTGCCGCCAGCTACGCCTGCCGTCGCTGACGCCGATGCGATCGCCTCACCGCCGCCGGAAATCTCGGCCCCTTCAGAATGGTTGCAATCGGATGCTCCAGAGGCCACCACCGCACATCCCTCCGAGCCACCGCTGGCGTCTGAGCCGCCTATCCCACCGCCGCCAACTCCGGCGAATAAGCCGCCTCGGAGTCGCGAAAAGGCTCACAAAGCCCCCGTCAATAGCGCGATCGTGCCGCATCTTAAAGGCAAGAAGCGCGATCGACAAACCCCCACGGCTAACCCTGATAAATATCGTTTGTTTACTGAGCAGCCTGATGAAGGCCGGCCTCTGAGCAAAGTGACTTCACGGTCCGAGCTCAGCAACCTTTGGTTGGCCACCACAATTTTGTTGGTAGTCGTTTCCGCTTTTGGCGCTGGTTTTCTGATTATGCGCCCCCTGTTGAGGCGATAAAGAACGGCGGCGGCTTGTGACCTTTGAGGACATGTCCGTCAAAGGACAGCAAAGTTAAACGACACTGACGCAATTTAGCGGCAGCCGCGATTTTGTAACGTCTGCGCAATAAATTTAGTTGACAAGGCAAAACTGAATGCGAGCTATGTCAACATTGGCAATTGTCGGCTTGGGGCAATCGCTCCAAGCTCGTTATAAGCCTCAGGAAATCACTGTTTCAGGCACCGAGACGGGACTTCTTAAAACCAACCTTTCTCTAAATGGGCAGGGTTTATTAGACGAAATGTAATGCAATTTACAGTATTGTGCTTATAGCCCCCGCTAGACATAGGGCTGGCACTGCTTTACTGCAGTGGTTGTGTGGAGTCTAATCAAGATGAAAAAAATCGAAGCAATTATCCGCCCTTTTAAGCTCGATGAGGTCAAAATCGCTTTGGTTAACGCCGGCATTGTGGGCATGACCGTATCTGAAGTGCGAGGTTTTGGGCGTCAAAAAGGCCAGACGGAGCGCTACCGAGGCTCAGAATATACCGTTGAATTTTTGCAAAAGCTCAAACTCGAAATTGTGGTCGATGAAGAGCAAGTCGAAATGGTGACCCAAAAAATCATCGCCGCGGCCCGCACCGGAGAGATCGGCGACGGCAAAATCTTTGTTTCTCCAGTTGATAAGATTATTCGTATTCGCACAGGGGAAGAAAATACTGAAGCTGTCTAGATTTTTACCGCCCAGTTAGCGTCAGTCGCCTCTATCCCAATCACGATCAGTGATGCTCCACGGTAGGGGTTTCTTTTTGAGCCAATGACCCAAAGTAGATAGGCAGAATATTGATTGTTTTCGTAGGCTGGTCAGCGCCGCGTCACCCATACGCACAGCAAGTTTTGGCCCTCACTCAAAGTCTTAAATTGGCGTAGCCTACTCCCCCCCGGCAACAAACAACAAGCAAACTGCTTTGCCAACCACGATGTCGCATTGCCAATAAAGGACAGTGCAAAATTTCCATGTCTTCAGACGCTACCGATCAGGCCATCGGTGAACGCTTGGCTAAATATGCTCGCTTTGGTGTGAATCTAGGATTAGACCGGATTCAGACCTTGTTGGCAGCCCTTGGCTATCCCCATCAACAGGTGCCCATTGTTCACGTTGCGGGCACTAACGGCAAAGGCTCAGTCTGTGCCTATCTTTCATCGGTGCTGACGCAAGCTGGCTATCGGGTAGGACGATATACTTCCCCACATTTGGTGAGTTGGTGCGAGCGCATTTGCCTGAATGAACAGCCGATTGAACCGGCAGCTTTAGGTCGTTTGCTGGCTCAAGTAGAGGCGGCGATCGCTTCTTTAAATGTTGCCGAACCAGAAACTCCGACGCAGTTTGAAGTATTTACGGCCGCCGCTTGGCTGTTTTTCGCTCAGCAAGCGGTTGATATTGCGGTGATCGAGGTGGGTTTGGGGGGGCGGCTCGATGCGACAAATGTGGTGGATGCGCCGTTGGCAACGGTGATCACTTCCCTTAGTCGGGAACACTGGCAGCGCCTCGGCCCAACTCTGGCTGATATCGCTGGTGAAAAAGCCGGAATTTTGAAATCCCACTGTCCTGCAGTCGTTGGCCCGCTGCCAGCCGATGCTGAGGCCGTAGTGTTGGCTCGGGCAGCAGCGGTTGGTTGTCCTGTCGTGCGTCCCGTGCCGGCGCAAGTTGATGCCGAAGGCTGGGCCATTTATCAAGATCGGTCAGCCCAATCAACGCTGCAATATCGTCTCTCTTTGGCCGGCGGGCATCAACGGATCAATTCGGCGATCGCCATCGCTGTCCTACAAACGCTGCGCGATCAGGGCTGGCAAATCAGCGATCGCCAAATCCAAGTAGGACTCGCCCAGGCCCGCTGGCCAGGAAGGTTGCAGTGGCTTAACTGGACAGACCCGAAGGGGCAATCATATCCCTGGCTGATTGATGGGGCGCATAATCCGGCAGCGGCAACCGTGTTGCGTCAATACATTGATGAGCTGCAGCGCTCTGGGGAAGCTGCTGACCCCCTGCTCAAGCCCGCCGCCATGCCAGATCCGATCCCCCCATCGACCACTTGGCTGATGGGCATGCTGTCCACCAAAGATCACGCTGATGTGCTGCGAGCGCTGTTAAAGCCCGGCGATCGCTTACATCTGGTCCCCGTACCCGGTCACGCCACGATGCCGCCAGCAGATTTGCGAACCATTGCCATTAGCGTCTGTCCTAGGCTGGACCACTGTACGACTCATGAAACGCTGGCTGCAGGGTTGCAAGGTGCGATCGCTGAAGACGATTGTCTGAGAGTTTTGTGTGGCTCATTGTATCTAGTCGGCCACTTTTTTCAAACCCAATTTTAATTGATAAGTATTGACTTTTAGAGACTTTATTTTGGTATAGTCTACTACCTAAAAGATAGATGACTAATAGCTCTTTCAACAAAAAATCACCGATAAATCATAGGCTGAATTCATCAAATTAAAAGCCATAATTCAGCGCTATGGCTGGCAAACTATTTTAAGAATTAGGGCATTGGCACCTGCAAAGCGTTTGTTGGTCAAAATATTTGTAGTTTAAAAATTTCTGTGGCCTTATTTTTAGACTTCATGAAGATATGGCTTATGAGTTGCAGATATTTTACACAAAGGTCACATTGTATTTATCGGATATCGTGGACATCACTTAGAAGGATTATGTATTGACGAGTGGTTGGATATGCTAGCGGCGTTCATAGAGCCGTCGTTATTTAATCAATGTATATTTCTTCACTCTCTTTACCATTGACGTCTGCCAATCCCTACTGCTTATTGACAGTCAGTGGAGATAACTCGCCTAAGTTTTTACCGTTAAAGGGTGCATTTGAGAAGAGCAATAAGTAAAAGGAGCTGATTGGCTTTCGTCTGTTTTGTTCCGGTTTCGTCAGGCAAGAACGGGAACAGATTGGGTAGGCTGCCGTCAACTCGTATGTCATTTGGGGATCAGTATGAAGGCTAGGTGCCTTATAAATTGCTCAGGTTTACTCAGTCTCGTAACTGTAGTGGCCTGGTGTGGCTCCGTAGAAGCCGCCACTATGGTTCTGGGTGCCAGCAATCAGTCTCGCTATGATGAGTTCGGTATTGATTTTGTCGCTGAGTTTCCTGATGAGCCCCAACCTGCCAACACCTTGACCGGCTTATTGAATGGTGTTGAACATCGGTCCTATTTTGTTTTTGATGTCAGTTCAATTACCTCGCCTGTAGTGGGTGCGACGTTGCGCTTACTCAACAAGCGCTACTATTCAACTGAAAATAGTGAAACGATTGAACTTTTTGACGTGTCAACGCCTACGGATGAATTAGTTGGCGGCTTTCAGCGGACTGATATCTTTGATGACTTGGGGTCAGGTGATTCATATGGCTCAGCAACTTTAGTCGCCAATCCCCCGCAAAATGACTTTGATAATCTTGTTGAAGAATTCTTTGAAGTGACCCTAACGCCAGCAGCGATCGCCGACATTCAGAACGCGGCCACTGAAGGTAATGGGTTGTTTGCTCTCGGCATCAAACTGCAGGATGACAGTTTTGGTAGTCCTTATGTTTTCCAGGGCGGCGAGATTGTTGGGACTCCGGTTGAAGGTACGCTCTTTTCTGGAGGGCCGTTTGACCTGAAAGGCACTGAAGTGCCTGGGGAGTTGATCTTAGAGTTAGACGACTCTAAACCCCCCACTGGTGTGCCTGAGCCGTCAACAGCTTTCGGCCTTTTAGCACTGACTATGGCCGGGGTCATGCGCAAATTAGTCCATCGTCGCTAATGAAAGCGGTGGGCGCCTGACTGTCATCTTTCTTCAGTGGCTCGATAGGTGATGAAACGCTTGGCAATGCCTAGGGTTTCAACTCGATATTGGGGCAGCATGGGAAAATTCGGAATGCCCAGCGAAGTGCGGTAAATGCTAGCAATCGCCAGATTGAATCGCTGGGTGCGATCGCGAATCAGCGTATCCAACTGCGGTTGCAGTGACTGCACCACTTCCCCACACTGTCCGCCCAAAAGCTCAGTAATGCTGGGGGGCAAATCGGTACAAATTTCTTCCGATAAGTAGGTCTCGGCCTGGTTGCTGACGTAGCGGATGTACGCCTCGGGGCCAGGGTTGGTTGTCACTAGCGCCGCAGTAGCGATCGCCAGAAGTACAGTACCCAGCAGTACGGATAGTTTCATACTTACCAAAGAGTACGGGGCTAGATAGCAGCTTTGCTGAGTCTGAGCACGAATTTTACAAGTAAGACGTTTAGACTCGGCCACCATAGTCAAAGCAAGCGGAGAAGCTCTTCACTCAGATTTTAACCTTGGATTCATGCCTCCATTGGGCATCTTGCTATCGATGAAGGCAAAGATTTTATGCGGGACTGGGCGATCATAAATTTTCTTCTGAGCTCAGCAATGCTGGAGCTGTTTTGGCAATCAGGCTATGGCAGCGACTCCTTACTCATCATTCAAGGCGAATCATCAATTAAAGATTCGAATGCTCGTCGACACAACGCTGGCAAATCAGCGTGAACTTCTTTGTGGCTCCGGTGGCCAACGTTAACCTGAGTTAGCGGGATATTTCGCGGAATTTGCTAGGAGGGCAAGGCAAAATGCTATATTGAAAAACGCAGATGGCGAGCGTAGCCAAGGGGTTAAGGCAGCGGATTGTGGTTCCGCCACTCGGGGGTTCGAATCCCCTCGTTCGCCCTTTTGATGTCATTAATATTTTTAGCCGCATTAAGTTTTCGCAGTCATTGGCGCTCTCGAAGCGAAATTAGCGATGACAAAAATGAGCAGGCTGCCTTTTGCTGGAGCCTAAATTCGTATTGTCTTGTGCGAGCCTTCTGTCTGTAGGCGTCGTCAGCGTTGCTAGAGAGTGGGGTAAATGCCGGCAGAGAAATTTAGTTTTCTGCCGTTAGGAGACGCTGAACCTAGATATATCAGCTACGCAGGATGAGGAATCGGCTCAACCCAAGGTATCTGCGGGACGATTACGCTTAAATAAGTGCGGCGCAGATCATTGCGCTACTCCGCTAAGATTGAACACTTAGATAAGTGCAAGTTACGACCCCTGAATTTTTTAGCCCATATGCGATATCCAAAAGTGGCCTGAAGACTGGTTACTCAGGTAGAGTAAGCATCGCATTGAGCCCTCAAAAGGCGGTAGTGGTGGCTTAAATTATCAACCATAAGTTGCAAAGTAGATTACTGCTGATAGGTTCAAGACTGTTTATTTGGCTCCGGATTGAGGTTGCTACAAACTATGGAAAATCTCTCTGACGAGTCAACTCCGCAGGTGCTATTAATTTGTACTAACAATAGTCTCGTCGATCGCATCAGTCGCGATTTATCAGAGGCTGGATATAGCGTAGAGATAGCGAATACGGGCGCTCAAGGAATCGAAAAAGCCCAGCGATCGCAACCAGCATTAATCATTGTTGATCGCTCCTTGGGCGACGAATCGGGGTTATCAATCTGTCAAAAGCTGCGGAGTGGTCGTCTCTGTATGCCGGTGTTGCTGTTGATGGCGCGCGATGCTCTTGAAGATCGCATTGCTTGTCTGGAAGCTGGAGCCGACGACTATTGCCTGAAACCCTATCAAGCCGACGCTTTCTTAAAAATCGTACAGATTTATCTACAGCCTGGTGACACGTCTACCGAGCAGCTACGATTTGCTGATTTATCACTTGACCTAAGTACTCGTACGGCATCTCGCAGCGGTCGCATCATCGATCTAACGATGAAGGAATTTGAACTGCTCCAGTATTTGATGAAGCATCCTCGTGAAGTACTGGCGCGTGAGCAAATTCTCGAAAATGTCTGGGGCTATGATTTTATGGGCGAGTCCAACGTGATTGAAGTCTATGTCCGTTATTTGCGCTTAAAAATTGATAGTGATCATGAAAAGCGCTTGATTCAGACGGTTCGAGGCGTTGGTTATGTGCTGCGTGAAAATTAATGAGCTGAGCTCGTTATCGGTGTTGAGTGGGGTTTTGACCACTGATGTGACGTTTGCGATCGCCCCTTACACTAATTTTTGGGCACTTCTAGAGGTACCATGCGTCTAAATAGCCTGCTTACGTTAGCTAAGCCGTCAATGAGGAGTTGAGTCCGTGAAGCTTACAGCCAAATGGCGCTTAGGAAAGGTCAATTATATTCTGCTGTCTCTGTTATCGGTCATTGTTATTGCTAGCTGCTATCCCGCCGCTTCAGAGAGCAACAATCCCCCATTGGCAGAGTCTCAACCGGTGGAATCTGCTCCCGAATCAGCCCCTGAGGTGCCCCCAGAATCCGTCAATCCACAGCTAGTTGCTCAAGGTCAAATTTTGCCTGTGACAGCAGAAGTCGAGCTCAACGGTCAAATCATTGGTTTAGAGGTGGCCAAAACTCCACAACAGCAAGCCACTGGACTAATGGCGCGGGAATTGCTGCCGGACGATCGCGGCATGCTATTTCCCTTCGAGCCAGCCCGCCCAGTGAGCTTTTGGATGAAAAATGTCTTGATTTCGCTAGATATGCTGTTTATTTACGATGGCGAAATCGTGTCCATTGCTCGGGACGTTCCCCCTTGCGAAGCCACTCCCTGCCCGACCTATGGTCCTGGGAATCAAACCGTTGATTATGTGCTCGAGCTGCGGGGCGGACGGGCGGCAGAACTGGGACTGCAACCTGGCAATCCTGTAGAGATTACCTGGCTGGAGGAGACTGCTCAATAGGTTTCTAGAAGACTGCCATCACTCAATGCCAAGAAAAATGACTGCTTACTCTTCCACCATGGCTACCGGTTATACCCATCTCCCATGAAATGCCAAAATCGGCTTCACTCTGTAGGGTCTAAATCTTAGAGATGTCAACGATACTGTCTGGCCCATCGGTTGAAATAATCGCTGTTTTCAAAGCCCTCTCGGAACCGTTGCGCGTTGAAGTAATTGAGCTGCTGCGCGAGCAGGAAATGTGCGTTTGTGATCTGTGCGATCGCCTTAACGTTACTCAGTCAAAGCTGTCGTTTCATCTCAAGAATTTGAAACAGGCGGGACTGGTGCGATCGCGGCAGGAAGGCCGCTGGATTTATTACCGCCTCAATTTGTCACGGCTGGTGGAGCTAGAGGAATATCTGGCGGAGTTTCGCCGCTATAGTCCTCGTCTCCCAGCTCGCGCTTGCCCACCAGAACCCCATAACAATCTAGATTGAATTATTGAGACGGGCGGGTGGTTCGGGGACAGCGGCATCATGTGTTTGTTCAAGTCTATTGATAGTTGGCGATTTCTATATTTGTCGCCCTCTAAGCATTGAGTGGTTTGGGTTATGACCTACTGTAGCAGGCGATGTAGCGGCTTTCATGGGGCCGCCTGGCTAAATTCTTGTTTTCTGAAACGACTTAATAGATTAATAAGATTTGAAATGGTACTAAAATAGAGCCTTGGTGCTTGGGCGACAACTGCCCCCTTAATCAGGTCTTAACGGTTTAAGTGCATAGTTAAATTGATTTCAAGTCTTATTGAATCATTTTTTTGAAGTCGTCGGTCAATAATTTTGCATGCATACGGACTCGACGAGTACTGCTGCAGCCGCGATCGCCTGGCCGCGAGTTCTGCACATTGTCTTTTTCCAAGAAGGTTTAGCAATCCGATGTCAACTGGTGCTGAAACAAACTCAAAAGCCGTACAGGCCGGGGGGCAGCTCAGCTTTTTTGAGCGCTATCTCACCGTCTGGGTGGCCCTGTGCATTGTTGCCGGAATTTTGCTGGGGCGTTTATTTCCAGGAGTCGCGATCGCCCTGGATGCCATGAGCGTATATCAGGTATCGGTGCCCATCGCGATCTGCCTGTTTTTCATGATGTATCCCATCATGGTGAAAATCGATTTTTCTCAGGCTAAGAAGGCCGCTCAGGCCCCCAAACCCGTCGTGCTGACTCTGGTGGTGAACTGGATTATTAAGCCCTTCACCATGGTGGTGTTCGCTCAGTTTTTCTTAGGGTGGCTATTTCGGCCTCTCCTGTCCGGCACCGAAATTATTCGCGGGGCAGAAATTGCCCTGACCGATTCCTACATTGCTGGAACGATTTTGTTAGGCATTGCCCCTTGCACGGCGATGGTGCTGATGTGGGGCTATCTTTCATTTAGCAATCAGGGCCACACGCTGGTTATGGTGGCGATCAATTCTCTGGCCATGCTGTTTTTGTATGCGCCAATGGGTCGCTGGCTGCTGTCGGCTAATAATCTGACTGTGCCCTGGCAAACGATTGTGCTGTCGGTATTGGTTTATGTGGGGTTACCGCTGCTGGCCGGCGCCGTGTCGCGTACCTGGATTCTGCGCCATCAGGGATTAGCCTGGTTCAATCAAGTATTTCTCAAATATCTCAGCCCACTTTCCGTCATTGCGCTGCTGACGACGCTGGTGCTGCTGTTTGCCTTTAAGGGTGAGCTGATTGTGAGCAATCCGCTGCACATTGTGCTGATTGCGGTGCCGCTGTTTATCCAGACCAACTTTATCTTTTTAGTGACCTATGTAGCGGGACAAAAAATGGGGCTGTCTTACGAAGATGCGGCTCCAGCGGCGCTGATTGGGGCCAGTAATCATTTTGAAGTGGCGATCGCCACGGCAGTGACTTTGTTTGGCCTCAATTCCGGCGCGGCCTTGGCCACGGTCGTGGGCGTGCTGATTGAAGTCCCGGTGATGCTGATGCTGGTGGAAGTCTGCAAGAAAACGGCTTTTTGGTTTCCCCGAGAGCCTGAGAAGGCGACGCTGACCGATCCCCGCTGTGCCCGTCCGCTGGGATAGATCATGACAACTTTGGTGCAGCAGCAATATGATTGCTTAGCCACTGTCGGAATAGATTTTTCGACACCGATGCTGGCGATCACCCGACAGAAACAGGCCTATCAGCCGGCGGTGCAGTTCCCGCCTTACCTCGGCCATACCCAGCATTCGATGGAGTGGATGGTCGTGGAAGCGGTGCCGGCGGCGCCAAGGACAATCGAAAAAATATTTAATCAACCGCCAAAAATACTTATTGAAAAATTTAGGAGCAGTGGGATGAAACGGGTCATGTTTGTCTGTAAGAAAAACTCTTCGCGATCGCAGATGGCCGAAGGGTTTGCCAAAACGCTGGGGGCCGGCAAAATTGAGGTGACTAGCTCCGGGCTGGAGGCAAGCTCGGTGCGTCCTGAAGCGATCGCCACGATGAAAGCAATCGGCATCGACATCAGTGACCAAACCTCCAATGCCCTGAGCGAATTTCAGCCGGAGAACTTTGACGCCGTGATTTCTCTCTGCGGCTGTGGCGTGAACCTGCCCCCGGAGTGGCTTACTCGTGAACACTTCGATGACTGGCAGCTAGACGACCCCGCCGAGCAGCCGGAAATTTTTCCTCGGGTGCGGGACGAGGTCAAAGAGCGGGTTGAGGGGCTGATTGCCCAGCTCACCTCTGCGATCCTGCCGGCCTAGCCGCAACATTAAAAAATCAAACTCAAGCCCATAAGCCTTGACTTTCTTAGTTATTTCGATGATCATCGAAACATGAAAAACGAAGCCGCAACTGAATCATCGTTAGATGCCATCGCTGCAATCTTTGCGGCAATGGGACAGCCCTCGCGGCTACAAATTGTGCGGCTGCTCTTGTCTGCCTATCCGGAAGGCCTGCCAGCTGGTGAAATTCAAAAAGAACTGAATATTTCGGCCTCAACCTTGTCTCACCATCTCGATAAGCTGCGCCAGGTTGGCATTTTGACTGCGGTCAAAGACCGGCAGTGGATTTGGTATCGCGTACAGTCCAGCAGGCTCCGCCACCTGATCGATTTCCTGTTCGAAGAATGCTGCACCCGCAATCACGTGGTAGCAGTGGCCGACCTAGAATTGCCTGATGGCGAATCAGACAATTCAGAAGGTTCATGCTGTGACTAAACCGCCAATTTTTTTGGCTATTTATTTCGATTTTTGCAGAAATATAAAAGGAGTGAATTATGGCTGCTTTCAAGACTCACATTGCTTTGCATGTTGCCAATTTGGAGCGAGCGATCGCGTTCTATCAGGTGCTATTTGACGCCCAGCCCGCCAAGCACAAAGCTGACTATGCCAAGTTTGACATCGACAATCCGGGACTCAATCTGACGCTCAACGTCAGCGATCGCGTTAGTGAGCCAGGACTCTCGCATTTCGGCATTCAGGTTGACAGTACTGAGGGAGTGCAGACGGCGATCGCTCGCTTTCAAGCGGCTGGCCTTGCCACCTTTGAAGAATCAGACACTGACTGCTGCTACGCCCTGCAGGACAGAGTTTGGGTGACTGATCCAGACCAAAATCGCTGGGAAATTTTTGTGGTGAAAGTGGCCGATGTTAGCCCAGAAATCAACCTTTCGGCCCCACCAGCGCGGAGTTGCTGTCCATAAAGTTCAATTGCTTTACACTCCAAATTCTGCCCTCCGAACTCTCCCCAGCCATCAGCTTTCAGGTAAGAAAAGGACGCAGGCGATCAGCCATTTGAGCGCTAGCGCTGTCAGCGGTGATCAGTTCGATGGCGTCGGGGCTAACGGCCCCCAGTCCCAAATCAGCGGCGCGACGGATCTGGGCTTGACTCCAGATCGACCCGGTGGAAACGGCTTGGGTGGTGCCTAGCATGCGCAAAACAGCGATGCCCACCGCATCGATCGCCACGCGATCAGTGCTGGCCAACATCACGCCCGCTCTCACGGTTTCTCCTTGAGCCGGGCCACCGTTGACGAAGGCATCCACCCCGTCAATGACAATCAACGCGGGACGATAGGTGCGGTTCACTTCCGCAATCATCAGGCGCTGATTGGCGGAGGTGTGTAGCTCCCGCATGTAGTTGTAGCCGTCCCCGGGCACATATTTTGCCACCATGCCGATGGTATTTTTCAGCGACAGGGTGAAGTGGCCGCCATAGCGATGGGTTTTGAGGCAGCAGGCATTGACGATCGCATCGGCATCCAGCACTGGCTTCGCAATCGCAAAGCCCCGGGACCAATTCGTGCCGCTCCCTGAGAAATACTGCCAGCCATCACGCCCCATTTCATCAAAAACCAGCGGCGTAAAGCCATATTGATTGGCCAGGTTGAACACTCGCTGCTGCTGCATCGCCGAGCGCGTATCGGCCATACCGGAGCGATCGCCGACGGTAATGCCGCTGGCCCCTGCCGCCTGAATTTCTCGCACTAGCGTTTCCAAAACGATGGGGTCGGTAGAGGCCGGAGCCGGATCGCCAGTGTTGTAGTTGGGCTTGATAAAAACGCGCTTACCGCTAAATCCAGTTGGCTGCAGCAAATCAATGGCCTGCTGAATGCCGGCGGCGCGATTGGTAGTGCTAATGAGCACTACGCGGTGAGGGTTCACGTTGGCCGCTGCCAGGGGAGTCACCTGGGGCAGCTCATCGAGCGCCAAGGCAGGAGAGGCCGATATCGGCGTCGATGACTGCCGCCAGTTGCGCAGTAATGCCGGCAAAGCAGCCGCTCCACCCGCCAAGCCCAAAACTTGTAGCAGTTTGCGTCGAGTCGAGTTGGGGGGCAGAAAGTTAGCCATAGGAGGAGATTAAGTGAACTCAGCAAAATGCGATCGCTTTCATTATGCCAAGGTCAATATGAGCGTTTGCTGAGAAAGCCATCAGCATAGGCCTTGCGCAGTCGCCTCTCAACCTTCTCTTCAATCCCCCAATCTCGGAGAGATAACATCTCCGAGATTGGGCAAGACTGCGTCATCCTATTCAATGAAAAGCATAAGCAGCCGTGCTTAAAACGCCATAGACATAGCTGCGATGAAGTTGTTTTGCCTGCGCAGCCTGGCCGGCGGCCCCCAAAGCCACAAACAATGGCAGCAAATGTTCTGGCGTGGGATGATTTTCCCGAGCATAGGGCGCTAACTGCCGATACTGCATCAGAGCGCCCCAATTTTGGTGGGCGATGGTTTTGGTCAACCAATCATCAAACTCCCAAACCCAAGCAGGCACGAGCGCTTGATAATCTGACTTCATGGCAGCCAAGTTGTGGGTCGCACTCCCACTCCCCATAATCAAAATACGCTCATCCCGCAGTGGCTCAAGCGCTTGACCAATCTGCCAATGCTGCTGGGGACTTTGCTGATATTGCACGGAAAGTTGAACGATAGGAATCTGAGCCTTTGGATAGGCCAACATCAGGGGCGTCCAAGTGCCGTGATCAAAGCCTCGGTGGGAATCGGGCCGGCAAGCAATTCCCGCCTGCGTCAGCAGTTGCACAACGCGATTAGCGAGTTCCGGCGAACCCGGCGCTGGATATTTCAGCTGATAAAGGGCTGCCGGAAATCCTGAAAAATCGTGATGGGTTTCCGGGTTGAGCGCAGCACTAACCCGCAGTGGCTCGCCATGCCAATGGGCAGAAATCACCAAAATCGCTGCGGGTTGGGGAAGCCGCTGTGAGAGCGATCGCAGAAAGTGGGTGACAGCTCCCTCTCGAAGTGGCAGATCGGGCGCTCCATGGGAAAGAAAAAGCGTCGGGAATGGACTCATGACTGACGCTTGGTTCTAGATGACAGCGCCAACGCGCCATCGCCCAACAAGAATTGGACGACGCAGGCGATCGCAAAGAATGCGGGAAATTCCCAGCCACCCCCTTCGTTTGTGAATAGCCAACCGTTGCCACCGTGCACCTTAAATGTGGCAACCAGCAGAATCGGGAAAAACCCTAAAGCCAGCCAGCGAGTGTAAATGCCCGCTATTAGCAAAACGCCACCAATAATTTCGGCCAGCGCTACTGGAGCTGCCAAAAAACCTGGCAAGCCAACGCTTTCAAAGAACTGAGCGGTTCCTGGCAGGGTGAACGTAAAAATTTTCAACAACCCATGCGCCAAGAATAAGAGGCCTAGGCTCACACGCAGCAACAAAATTCCATAAAGGGCAGTATCCAAGTGAATACTCGGCTTGGATAAACGTGGATGCCGAGACTTATTCGGTGATTCATGAAGGACCGTGCTCATGGTTTTCTCCTTTTTAGAATAGTTTTAGCTAGAATTAATTTACGGGAATGGCAATTTGTGTTGAGCTTCTAGAAAGGAGGCTCAACACTTTCACGACTTGTAGACACTCTACTGTCGAGTGCTATTGGACAGGGTTTCTATTGACTCACTCTGTAAGCCTTTGCGGCAAATTGACCGTCAACTCATTTACTTCAACATTTGACTGCCTAAAGCAAAAAAACTACCGATAGCTTGGTAGACAACGATCAAAATATCTAAACCGATTTAGTTCTACATAGAACTAAATATAGAATAATTCTGCTGGTTGGTCTTGTCAAGGTAGGTGGGCAACCTAATTTCAGAAATTTTGCCTCAGGCGACTCAGTAAAATTCTAAGAAGCTCTAGTTCAGAGGGGTCAAGATTCTCAAATTGAGTCTTGAGATAGGCAATATGGACCGGAAAGACCTGCTCAAAGACTTGCTGGCCTTTGCTGGTCAGAGACACAATGACGCTGCGGCGATCGCCGGGAAGATTTTCCCGCATCACCAAGTCCTTTTTGATTAGGCGATCAACCACTCCGGTCAACGTTCCCTTAGTAATTAAAGTTTTCTGCCCAATATCACTCATGCTGAGGCCATCGGTATTACCCAGCGTTGCCACCACATCAAACTGAGAAGAGGTCAAGTCAAACTGACGGATATGGGCTTCGGAATAAGCCGCAAATGCCTGATAGGTGCGAACTAGCTCCCGCATCGTTGGTACAAATGCCGCTTGCGCAGCTTGACGGGTCGCCTTCTGATGCACTGAGGTTGGTTCGGGCATTAAATTAACAAATCAAAACTATCCTAGTCAGTCTAATTCTATCCTTACTCTTCTCGATGACGACAGGTCTCGAAGGGCGATGCGCAAACTAGCGTCTGGCGGTGAAGTACGGTGGCGGTAGATGACCTCAAATAAGCAATATATCGATCTGGCTTGATTCATAAATCAAGAGCTATGACCGGCAAGGGCCAAAGCCCAGTCTTTATTCATCGGATTGCCGTATGGCTTTGCAGTGGAGGTTGAGAATGAGAGGCAAAGCCGACTGTAAACGTTAAACGTTGACATAGCCTTTTGTTCATCTTCAAACTTATGTCGAATGGCCACATTCATATGAAAAAATATGAGGAAATTTGAAGCCTTGATTTTTATGATTGTTGGCCGAGCCAGAACTATGCCCGATTGCCGATACCGTAAAGCAAGCCACAGCCCACGGCCAGCAAAACCAAGGCGATATAAACAATTCCCGGAATCGCGGAGACAATTCCGGTCGCTTGTAGCAGCAACAGCACGGCAAAGATGATCAACAGCAAACCACCTGCGTAGAGACCAATGGTGGTTATGAGATTAGGCTTCTTGCGGGCCATTATGCTCCTCCAAAATTTGATAATGACAATGGCTATCGATACTTTATGTTGCGATCGCCAGTGCAGAGCTATTCCTTTTGGGAGATTCATAGCCAGTGGTTGAGTCAAAGGAGTTAGCTGCGATCGCCAATCGTTTTATTTGAGCAGTGGTCCCATAATCAAAAACGAGCATGATGGCTCTACGCTGTCGATTGATTCAAACCCGGCGAATATCTGTATGGCATCCAAAAATGTGACTTCATCACTGCAAAGCCCTATGACTTATCGTGAGTGAGTCATAGGCTGAGGGTTGGCGGAAGACGCGGCAATATAGGCTTGTTTGCGAATGTTTGCTGCGGATATCAGACTTAAATCTTGTTCTCGGCACTGCCTAATCGTATTTTCGGCATCGTGGGCAATTAGGGAGTTGCTGGTGATGCCATTTTTTATTTTGATGAAACGCTTCTGCAGCGGTCAGGTCTGACCAAAGATTTGTGGAACACTTTTGATTTGCTGTTTGAGCGGCTGCGAGGTGGATTGGCGATCGACGCTATTCCCGTTGGCACTTTGTTCGCCGTTGCTACTGGTTGAGACAAGACGGCGACGGAACCATATCAACAGTTCGCGTTAAAGCTGGAATACAAATCAGCCACCGGTTTACTCTGCTGTGGCCGGTTCGCTGCCACCCGGTGCAGTGATGACGCCAGCCGGGGGCGTTTCCTGCTCGCTATCCTGACGATTCGGTTGCTGGGAGTCAAGTGCATCTTCAACCTCTTCATTTGCCGGCGGCGTCAGTTCTGGCAGAGTTTCAGAGCCCTCATGCGTGGCGCCTGGAGCCACCGTCTCGTCGGCTGAGTTTGTTTCAGCGGCTTCTTCTTCTGGAGCTGCTGTGGTCGCGTCTTCATCGGTATCAACGTCACTCTCTCCGGCATTATCAGTAGCATCGGGCGAGGTGGTGGGAAATAACCAGCCACCATCGACGGTGGCATCGCCATTGGGCGAGAGGAATCGAGGATCTAGCCAAAAATCACCGTCAAATTCTGACTGAGAACTGTCCTCCGGCGAAGCATCATCGACGATCGCATTGCCGTCCGGGGATGTGGCAGGTCCAATCGCCAGTCCCTGCACTAAAGGACTCGTTTCAAAAAATAACGCTAAGTCAAATTCAAAAATAAACAGGTCGCTGCCGTTAATAATCGCCATCTGACCGACATTTAAGCGGATGCTCCGACCATCGCGCAGACTAACTTGAGCAGCACCGCGATCGCCCTCGGCAATCATCATAATGACGGTGCGGCCAGTGGCAGCTGGAAAGGCGTCGTCGGTGCCAGGTCGAGGGATGGCATCGGCGGCGGCATCGTCTAGCCGTACATGGCGGACGGCAACGATAGCGTCGTCAGTGGTTGCGATGGCATTCGGCGTCGCGATCGCACTACTGCCACTGTCGGGTGCCGCAGCTAGCAGCACCGTACCCTGCGTTAGCCGTAAATCGCGACTGTTGGGAATAAACCAAAAAGTCGTCTGCCCTCCTAACCTCACCTGCGAGCCATCATTGAATAGTAAATCAGCCTGGGATGACTGGCGGGTTTGAATAGCATCACCGAACCCCAACCGATCCTGTCTTCGTAAAGGACGGGTGAGGTCGTCTCGCTGCACTAGCTCAACTTGGTTGCGGAATGTTATGACTTCAGCGTGTGTTAAAGAAATGTCAGCTTTTGCAGCAGGCAAGGCGATCGCTAGCTTGAATAGACAAACTAGACTTGCCAGGCTGCGCCATCGGGAGGAATACTGGCTCATAGGCATCTACCAACATCGTCTTAAATTCTAAACACATCACTCGTCAAAATGGACAATTCGTTTTACGTGCTGGCACCCAGGCCAAAAGTTTTGTCTCCATACTTCTGGGTTTCTTCTATCCTTTGACATTAGAAATTAGCAGCAGCTTTCGATGATGGCATCACCTTTTACCTGAGGTCCCGTCATTGAATGGTGCTAAAAATCTTATGGAATTAGCATTACCGCGCCTGTTTAGCTCTCATAAACTCATAGCTGCTCTCTCTTATTGTCGAAGTAATTGATATCCATAAATGGCAGTCCTGGGTAAGGGGCGATTATTTCTTCGAAAGATCTGTTTTTCGGAAGATTTTTGCGCCTAATCATCTAAAAGCTGGACATCAAGGACGATGATGTCTTGAGCCCGCGAGTCTACTATTCGTAAGCGTATTCTTTATGCTTTGTCGGCTAAGGAAAGATTGAAACCTGCTTTTGTGGAGCCATTCGTGGTTAGTCGTATTTTTCTTTCGAAGCCCTGGTTATTCTGGGGACTTATATTAGGCATGAGTTGGCCAGCCAGTTCCGCTGTCGCGGCCTCTTCTTCTGAGGTACTCGCAGATGCTTTCAGCAGTAGCCCTGAGCAAGCTGCTTTGTTCAGCACCACTTCTGAGGCGGATAAAGCGGCGGCAGATACCAAGCAGCCTCCAGCGATAGGCAATCACTGGCAGCGTGCCGATGAAGCAGCGACGCTAGCGGTCGCTGCTCAGGTCAATACGGCGGTCGCTTCGCCAGTCAACGTAACCGGCAATTCTGGAACACTGGACCATTCAGCTCGCCTGTCGTCCCTCTCCACCCCCTCATCGGAACAACCGCAGAGACACTCTGTGGCGGCAGCGATCAACGTCGCAGCCACGGAAACTCATTCAAGGGCCCAACCCAAGCAGCGTTCGGAACCTCAGGATGCTCCTCCAAAACCCGATGAGAAGAAAATACCCAAAAGCGCCTCACCCCTATTAACTCGCTTTTTCGCTACACGAGCGGCCACTAACCAGTTCGCTGTTGGTCCTCGTTTGGATAATCAATTTTCAGGCTCTGACAAGCCCGATTCCGACAGCAGCAATCCAGGTTCCTGGAGTGATCCTGAGCTGGGAGTTGTGCAGGTGGCAGAGGTTCAGAGAGACGATGAATTAGGCGTTATTCAATTACGTAGCCCCTTGCAGGATCCTGAGTTGGGCATTTTGGAACTACAGCAAATCTCGCCTCCTTCCCGTCGTCTACCTTTCGTCTTTTTATCTACTTTCGTCACGGCTTCCAGTAGCGACAACGTTTTTTTGGTTGAAGATCCGGTGCAAGGGCGCTTTAACGATAACTTTATCCGCCCTGGCATCAGCATCACCGCATTTCCGGCAGTGGGCCCAAATACTAATTTGCTGATTTCTGGCCGCACCTCTTTTCTTCGTTATGAAGAGCAAAGCAACTCTAGCTACGACGAGCTACGGCTGCAGTCGGGCATCCGCCATCGCTTTACTGACAGAGTTTACGCTCAGTTGAGCCTGAGTCATCAATTGCTGTTTGATGAGGGTTATCGCGATCGCTTTTTCACCAACACGGGACTAGAGTTAACTGTCGGCAGGCGCGATCAGCTGACGCCACAGCTAACGCTCGACAGTTTTTATCAAGGTCAAATCTTTTTCAGCGATCCTGACGAATTTAGCAATGTGCTCAATTCGGTCGGCGCGTCCTTACGTTACCGGATGTCTCCTCAATGGGACACGAGCATTTCATATCGGCTCACGATTTCTGACTTCACTCAGCAATCGCGCCATGAGACTTACCAGCGTATTACGGGTCAGCTCCGCTATTCCATCACCCCATCCGTGAGGCTATCGCTGTTCGGCGGTCTAAGTTATGGGCGCTCATCGGAGAGCCGCATTAGCTTTGACGACACTTTTTTCGGCATCAGCTTTGATGCGACAATCTCTATTTTTTGAAGGGTAGCGACTACAGCAAAGGAATGAAGACAAAATCGGTCCGCTGCTTGCAAAACTCAACATACAGGGCAGAAGTAAAAGCACGACTGCATGAGGACTGTAGCCACTAGACGCAACCGAATTCAACTGCTATTCGCCACCCCATTGAGCAAAACATAGACGGCTTCTAGAAGGCCAACTGATGCACTGACATGAGGGATTAAAGGCACGTCGCTAACGTACTCGAAACTCCCTGGAATCGACACTACTGCGCTTCTTGCCTAAGTTCAGAGGCAAGAAGATGCCTCCCTTAAAGTCGCAACATTGAATATTTAGTAGTCGAAGCATTAAATATTCAAATGAGTTTAGAGTCCTCAACAGCAGCGTTCTAACGGGTGTTCAACTGCGCTGTGTTGGGCGGAGGATAGACCGCTTCAGCAACCATCCCCGGTTGCCCGAGCACCCGTGAATTACCCTCGTTAAAAGAAACCATTACTCCGCCTGCATTGCCTGCCCGAATCCGCAGCTGTTCTTCTGCTGTCCAAATCTTCGAGTCGCCTTCTTTCATAATGCCTTCAAAGGCAACTTGACCGTCACTGGTTACCCGCAACCAAGATTGGCCCTGCAGTTCTACGGCTACACGAACCGGCGAACCGGCAACCTCTGAAGGCACGGCCGGAGCATCAGCCGAATTAGCCGAATTGGTGGGTGCATCCGGTCCGCCTTCCGGCATGGTCGCTGATTCGGCAACTTCTCCCTGCAAAACCGGCAGCGTGCTGTTTTGATAGGTCATTCGCTGCAGCGTATAGGAAAGCGCACTAATCGCGATCCCAATTAAAAAAAGGTAAGTGACATAGAGATGGACCGGCCGCAACTGCGGCGTCACTGGCAGCCGCCAGAAAGAACGGGTTTGTCGGTGATTGTTGACTGGCGTAAAGTACTGAATAGCTAAGGTTTCACCATCTAGTCCTAAGCTATCTCCATAACGCCGAATTAACCCTCGGGTATATACCGGCTCGGGAAGCTGACTAATGTCAGCCATCTCAATCGCCTCCAACAGGCTGCGACGAATCAGCGTTTTCTCCGCCAACATCGTTAGAGAAAAACCCGTAGCTTCACGAGCTTCTCGCAGAATTTGACCGATGTAGACCAATTGCTCTCGGTGGAGTTGGTGAATGTTAGGAGGCTGTTTCTTCATCAAATCTGTTGGAGATGCATACTAAAGATAATAAGGGGTATTGTGTGGACTGGAAGCACCTCGATTTTGCATTAGTATCACTAAATCTAATCGACCCGCCGACGTGCCTTCAGAACAAAAAAAGCTGTTGTTTGTTTATACCCTGAATTTCGCTTCGTTAGGTTAAGAAAGAGGACTTCTTCTGCTCGCTTGTTCCCGCAATTGAGGAATTAAGAGGATTTAACAAATAAAGATGGCTTTTCTTCACCCGGCAGACATAGTGAACACTCGTGAAAACGGCAGGGCTCCTGTGAATCAACGTCACTGAAAGGCCGCAGTTTGTCAAATTCGCCGCCGTCTATCGGGGATTTGTTTCCTTATGGGCACTCACTGCCCATCGCAGTTGCTTAAGCTCTTGCTGGGTCAGCAAACGAATCTGGCCGCTTGTTAAGTTGCCCAAATGGATTGGACCGATCGCGACCCGATGTAGATGGATAACCGCATGTCCTAATTGCTCGGCTGTCCGGCGAATTTGTCGATTACGACCTTCCCATAGGACAACTTCAAGGACGGTCTGTCCGGGAGATTTTTTCGACAACACAGTAACTTTTGCTGGCGCTGTTTGGCGACCCGACAGAAAAATGCCTGCCCGCCACTGTGCGATCGTCTCAGCGTGGGGACGGCCTTGAATGACGACCCGGTAGGTTTTGGGAATGTGATGGCGAGGATGGGTCAATTGATGGGTCAATTCGCCATCGTTGGTGAGAATCAGAGCGCCGGTAGAATTGTAGTCAAGTCGACCGACAGGATGAATGCCGCTATCCTGCTGCAGGGCCTGCGGCAATAAACTGAGAACGGTTTGACGACCCCGGGGATCTTGGCAAGTCGAGACTGTTCTCAAAGGCTTGTGCAGCAGTCCATAGTAAGCCGGAGGGCGATCGCGACGAGTGAGTTCTCGGCCATCGATTTTAATGCTGTCACGCTGCGGATCGGCTTTTTGACCAAGTTCCGCAACCGCATCATTGACCAAAACGCGCCCCGCTTTAATTAAGCTTTCGGCCTGACGCCGGGACGCCACTCCCCACTGCGACAAGATTTTCTGTAGTCGCTCCGCCATTAGTGCCCTGCTTACCCACTCAAAGTCTTCTGCCTACGACTATAAAGTCTCTAACGAAGGTCAGGTTATGCCTGAAAATTCAAGTTTAAGCGGTCAGCACATAGACATACGTTGTCGCAATATCGTTAAGACATTAGTAGGAAAAACAAAAGATACGGCCCCTCGTAAGGCATTATCTTTTGCAGTAAGAAAAAACACTCATTCCTTCATCACCACAAATAAGGAATGCTTAATGTAGTGAGACATCTCGTAATTTTATGAGATGCGCCCACATAACTTTTATTTATGATTCTATACAGATCTTCCAAAATCAGGCTTATCGGAACGCTGATAGTATTCTAAAAGGCATAGGGAATTGCAGGACTCCCAAACTCCAGTAGTGGAACCCGACTGAGGCAAGTCATGCCGGTGGTGGGCCGCTGGAATGCTAACTACAAACTGCCACCTGCTTTGGCGAGAGATTTTGGTCTTCAACCAGTGCAGCCTTTTGGGCATGCCCGCTGTTTGGCGGGCCGTTGCGTGGCGTCTTTACGAACCTCACAGGAAGGGAGATATGTCTTACTCACAGACGTCGACTCAGTCAAAAGCTGGTTACAGCGCCGGGGTTAAGGACTATAAGCTGACTTATTACACCCCCGATTACACTCCAAAGGATACGGACATCTTGGCTGCGTTCCGGATGACGCCGCAGCCAGGTGTGCCCCCCGAAGAATGCGCCGCAGCGGTGGCAGCGGAATCCTCCACCGGTACTTGGACTACCGTGTGGACTGACCTGCTCACCGATATGGATCGCTACAAGGGCCGGTGCTACGATATCGAGCCCGTTCCTGGCGAAGATAATCAATATATTTGTTATGTTGCCTATCCTCTCGATTTGTTTGAGGAAGGTTCCGTTACCAACTTGCTGACCTCTTTGGTGGGTAACGTGTTTGGTTTTAAGGCACTGCGGGCACTGCGTTTAGAAGACTTGCGCATTCCGGTTGCTTATTTGAAGACCTTCCAAGGCCCGCCCCACGGTATTCAAGTTGAGCGCGATCGCTTAAACAAGTACGGTCGTCCGCTACTGGGCTGCACCATTAAGCCTAAGTTGGGTCTGTCGGCGAAGAACTACGGTCGGGCCGTTTACGAATGTTTGCGTGGCGGTTTGGACTTTACCAAGGATGACGAGAACATTAACTCTCAGCCGTTCCAACGCTGGCGCGATCGCTTCTTGTTTGTTGCTGACGCCATTCACAAGTCCCAATCAGAAACGGGCGAAATCAAAGGTCACTACTTGAACGTGACGGCTGCCACCTGCGAAGAGATGATCAAGCGGGCCGAGTACGCGAAAGAACTCGAAATGCCCATCGTCATGCATGACTTCTTGACCGGTGGTTTCACGGCTAACACCACGTTGGCGCACTGGTGTCGTGATAACGGCATGTTGCTGCACATCCACCGCGCGATGCACGCCGTTATCGACCGTCAAAAGAACCACGGTATCCACTTCCGCGTGTTGGCCAAGTGCTTACGGATGTCCGGTGGTGACCACATCCACACCGGTACGGTTGTGGGTAAGTTGGAAGGCGATCGCGCCGGTACGCTGGGCTTTGTTGACTTGCTGCGAGAAAATTACATCGAGCAAGACAAGTCTCGGGGTATCTACTTCACCCAAGACTGGGCTTCTATGGGGGGCGTCATGGCGGTGGCTTCCGGGGGTATTCACGTCTGGCACATGCCCGCACTGGTGGAAATCTTCGGCGACGACTCTGTACTGCAGTTTGGTGGTGGCACCTTGGGGCACCCCTGGGGGAATGCGCCGGGTGCAACGGCTAACCGCGTCGCTCTCGAAGCGTGCGTGCAGGCCCGTAACGAAGGCCGTGATTTGACTCGCGAAGGGGGCGACATCATCCGTGAAGCCGCGAAGTGGTCTCCCGAACTGGCTGCTGCTTGTGAACTGTGGAAAGAAATCAAGTTCGAGTTCGACACCGTTGACACCATCTAAACCAGCTGATGGGTGCTGCGACACCCTAGTGACGCGTTGAGCGCGTTGGTAGCTCTATCGACGGCAGTCAATCGCCAAAAAATGGTGATATTGCTGCATCAGCTACCGAAACTGAGAAAGTTTCGGGCTTAGAGTCAGGGCTACCGACCGTCCAGCGGCGGGGTTATGTCAACCGTTCGGAAACCTCTGATGGACCTCAAGAAGTCAGCTAAAGACGCCGCCAAGGTGCTCACTAGCTATCTGACGTTTCAGGCTGTGAAAACAGTGCTGAATCAGCTGAGGGAAACTAACCCTGCCCATGCCTATTGGCTGAATGCGTTTTCCACTAAAGAGGCGTTACAGGATGGGGAAGCCTATCTGAATGCCCTCTTGCAGGAAAGACCCGAGTTTGCCATCCGGATTATGACTGTACGGCAGACCATTGCAGATGAAATCTGTGAGTTTTTGCCAGAAATGGTCTTAACTGGCATCCAGCAGGCCAATATGGAGCATCGTCGCCAGCATTTAGAGCGCATTACCCAGTTGGGGTCGACTCAGCACGCGATCGAGGAAGAAGTTGACGTTTCTCCTGACTCTGCGGCTGACCCTGAGACAACTTCTGAGTAGTGCTTGTCATTCGAATCAGACTTGTTCATGCCTTCACTACTGAAGTCTGCATATTTCCGGCATTAAGCCGATTGTTAATTAGTTAATCCAACGGAAAATCATGAAAACTCTGCCTAAAGAGCGTCGTTACGAAACCCTTTCCTATCTGCCGCCTTTGACGGATGCCCAGATCGAGCGTCAGATTGCTTACATTCTCAAAATGGGCTATTTCCCTGCGGTTGAGTTCAATGAGAACTCGGATCCTGAACAGTATTACTGGACTATGTGGAAGTTGCCGATGTTCAACGCCTCCACCACTCAAGAGGTCTTGAGCGAAGTTCAGGCTTGCCGCTCTGAATACCCCGATTGCTTCGTCCGCGTGGTGGGCTTCGACAACGTGAAGCAGTGCCAAATCACCAGCTTTATTGTTCATAAGCCGGGCGCTAGCACCTATCGTTACTAAGTCTCAGCAAGTGAAAAAATCCTGAATGAAGGGAGCCTCAGGGCTCCTTTTTTTATTGGCAGATCAGCTTCTGAAATCAGCTCAAAAAAATTAGCCCTACCAATCCCATATTCAGTGATTAAGGGGAATCATCGCCCTGAATTTCATCGGTAATGACGGCCAGGGAATCGATAATAGCGACGGCATCTGCCACGGGAAGATTCGTACAAGGTGCTGCTGGGGTCAGCATTTCGTTGATCAGGGCGGCACCTGCTAAGCGCGAAAAGCCGCCGGCGACTGGCAGCCAGTCACTGTGTAGCAAAGACTCCGGAAACTGCTCGCGCAGAGCGGGATCAACATAGACCCCATAATTGAGGCCATATTCCACAGAATCTTCGGCAAGCATCGGCGGACTGAGCGGCAGGCGATTTTCTGTGGCCGGCATATCACCGATGCCACCGACGGTGTACTCGATCAGAAAGCAGCGATCGCGGTCATCCCGATACAAAATCTGATAGCCTCCAAATCGCTCGTCTGCCTGAGTTTGTACCTGCGCCACCTGAAATCCGGCGGGAACTGCCGCCGGTAGCACCAGCGGTAACCCCAAGTCTCGGATCTGAGCCGTTTTTTCTGGGGTGATTAAAGCTAAAAAGGCCGCATCTGGCGGCGGTGGTGGAGCCGCTGGTAGAGACTCAGCGGTGGCTTCCGGCGGCGCTGCTGGAAAAGTCGCGGTAGATGACTGGGCTGTATCGGAGCGGGCCGGTGGGCGATCGCAGGCGGCCAGTCCCATCAAGCAGAGTCCAATGACAGTGCCGCTGATAACCGACCGCTGCCAACGGGTCGGAACAGAATGCCAGAAATCTGATAGAAATCGCGATCGCATACTCTGTCCGTAAAGTCTGGTGACGCTTTTAATGTCCTGCATCATAGGCGGCATAAACAGCAATCGCCTGCGCTTTAGGCGAGCTTACAGCAAATGGTGGAACTTTTCATTAGCGCCTAGGGCTTTAACCGCCTTCTTGATATCTTGGGTACGGCTTTTGTGGACGATTAAGGTAGCTTTGCCATCCCGTACGACCACCACATCTTCCAACCCAATGGTCACAATGACTTCATCTTCATCCGAGGTATACACAATGCTGCCGGTAGTCTCTAGGCACAAGTGTTGAGCCATCTCAACATTGGGTTTTTCCGGCGATTTCAGCAGCCGCTCAACGGCATTCCAGTCTCCCAAATCGTCCCAGCCAAAGGCAACCGGCATAACGCAGGCTTTATCAGTTTTTTCCATCACGGCATAGTCAATACTGAGCTTCGCAAGCTGGCTATAGGCGTCAACTCCTTGGGAACGCAAGGAAATCATCATTTCTGGCGCATGGGCATCAAGCTCTGCCAGCATCACCCCGGCGGGAAAGATAAACATGCCGCTGTTCCAACTAAAACTACCGCTGGCAATAAAGTCTTCTGCAGTCGCCTGATCCGGCTTTTCGGTAAAGCGGGCCACTTGGTAAGCCGTCAGCTCACCAAACTCTCCCACGGCTGAACCCTGCTCGATATAGCCATACCCAGTGGCGGGAAAAGTTGGAGTAATGCCCAACGTCGCGATCGCCCCGCGATCAACCGCTAGTTTGGCCGCGGCTCGCAGCGTATCCCGATAACCAGCCTCGTCGGCAATCCAATGATCCGCCGGAAAAAACCCCGCCACCGCCGAGTCACCATGCCGCTTAGCAACTTCCAGCGTTGCCCAAGCCACGGCCGGTGCGGTGTCTTTGCCTTCTGGCTCAACTAGCAGATTACTTTCAGGCAGCTCGGGCAGCTGCTGACGAATGCCATCGGCCAAGTGACCAGCCGTAATTACCCAGAGGGAGTCCCAGCTTTCTGCCAACGGTAGGAGTCGGTTGGCAGTGGCCTGCAGTAGACTGAAACCGCTACCGTCTAAACATAAAAATTGTTTGGGATGTTGGCGGCGGCTGACTGGCCAAAATCGTTCACCTTTACCACCAGCCAAAATCACTGGAATTACCGTTGGGGGCATAGAGCTGACACTCCAAATATTGTCCGACCTATAGTACCCAAACCCCTTGAGAAGCAAGATATAATCGCCGTAATCTTTTATTCATATTTTAGAAGCTCGCCATGGGGCTGCTTCAAACCTGCTAAGCCAAGAAGATTGCAGTGACGCTGCTATCTTCCCCAGCGAGTAAACCGTGAGGATTCATGTCATCGTCCGTTCAGCCCCCCCATCAAAATCCGCTTAATTCCGATTTATCGACCGCAACTGCTTCTACTGCCAATATCGGTTCATCGACTCAAAAGTCGGCGGTGCGGTTCTTTTTACCGTGGCTGCGGCGCCTGGCATGGACAACCGTTTTTGCGGGGACAGCCCTAACTGCTGCCGTTGGCGGAGCGCTGTTTGCTACGACGGTGCCTTTGCCCGCTTGGTTGGGTTCACAGGTTGGTCAGCCGTTAAACCTGGCAGACTTATGGCAGACTGGCTTTCGCTATCAGGTGACCCGCCCGGTCAATCTGTTGATTATGGGAGTTGATTTGCCTGAACCCGGCGCACCCAACACGGAAGATTCGTTTGCTGGTCGTTCCGACACCATGCTGCTAGCGCGAATCAATCCCGACGACGGCACCGTAGATTTGCTGTCAATTCCTCGAGATACTCAGGTTGATATTCCTGGTGAAGGTATTGCCAAAATTAATCATGCGAATTTGGCCGGCGGTCCCAGCCTGGTAGCCGAAACGATTCAAACTAATTTGGGGCCAGTGCCCATTGACCGGTACGTGCGAGTCAGCACGAATGCTCTGCGGGAGCTAGTAGATCTGCTTGGTGGCGTTGAGGTCAATGTGCCCCAGCGGATGGTTTATCAGGATGTTACCCAGGGGCTCAATATTGATTTGGAACCGGGTTGGCAAACGCTAAATGGCGATCGCGCCGAGCAGTTTGCTCGCTTTCGCAGCGATGGGAATGGTGACATTGGCCGGGTACAGCGTCAACAAATGCTGATGAAAGCCCTGCGGGAACGCCTGACTCATCCCACCGTGATTCCTCGGCTGCCGCAAGTGGTGCGGGTAATGATGCGCCACGTTGACACCAACCTGACGGTGGAAGAAATTTTGGCTCTGGCGAATGTTGCCATGGAGCTGGAGCCTGATAACTTGCAGATGGTGATGCTGCCAGGGCGCTTCAGCGGTCCTAATGAATATATTGCCAGCTATTGGCTCATGGATCCTGCGGCCACACAGCAGGTCATGAACACCTTTTTTGAGCTAGATAATGTAGCGCTGCTTTCCAGCAACGAAAACCAAGCCGTCACCAATTTGCCCATCGCGGTGCAGAATGCATCTGGTGAGGCACAGTTAGCTCGAGACGTCGCCAACTATCTGCGGCAGGAGGGCTTCCGTAATGTCTATGTGATTGGAGACTGGTCCAGCGAGCTGCAGCGGACCCAGGTAATTGCCCAGCGCGGTGATATCGAGAGCGCCGCCCTGATGACTTCAATCCTCAATATGGGTCGCGTAGTGGCCGATTCCACCGGCGATTTACAATCGGAACTTACTATCCGCGTTGGTCGCGACTGGCTAATGCAGACGCCACCCGATATACAGTAGCTTTAGATACGATCGCCTAAGTTTGAGATTTCAGATTGTGGATTTGTGACTTCAGGTTCTCAGATGACACTACTGAATCTCCCTGCATCGCCAGCGCTAAAGAGACAAAATGTTGACGGCCCATCAGCTATGGCGTAATCGCATGACGAGATGGATTCTAAGAATTGGCGTCATTTTTACGCTGGCCATGCTTTGGCTATTGGTTTTTGCGGGGGCGGCGATCGCCTCTCCCATCGCTCTCTAAGGCATGAAGACGAGTGGTCGTGAGGGAACTACAAAATGTGGTTAAGCGCAGACCACGTCGTGATGTCTTCGAGCAAGGCGCGATAGCCCAGCACATTAGGATGAAGGCCATCGGTTGAGATGCGCGATCGCCACCAGGCATCGCCGCGACGCAGCCAAAGATCGTACACATCGAGATACGGAATGTGGCGCTGTTCACAGGCGGCACGGGTAAATTCTTTGTAGGGCCACTGATCGCGATGGCTATAGTACAAAATTTCGGCAAAGGGCATGCGCTCTTCAAGCACTGGAGTCATGCCAATAAAGATGGTTGGGCAGAGGCTCTGAGCAGTATCCAGCAGTTCGCCCATTTGCGCTTGAAAAAGCTGAAACTCGGTGAGAGGACGGCCATCTGGCTTGCTAACCCGGCAGGTATCGTTCAGTCCCACCGACAAAATCATCAAGTCGGGCACCCGGTTGCGAAACTCTCCTCGGGTCTGAAATTCTTGTACCAATCGGCGAGCAACCCGTTCAGTCGTATCGGCTCGAACGCCTAAGTTATAAATGGCATGACTAGGAGCTTCGGGCTGCAGCCACTGCCGTCGCAGGCGCTCGACCCAGCCGCCGCCCTCAGGATCCCCAAAGCCGTAAACCAAACTATCGCCAATCGCCACAATACGCTTCTCCTCTCGTTGATTTAACGTGATGGGCGATCGCGTAAAAGGAGAGGCCGCTACCATATTGAATTGCTCGTTAACTGCAAAGATTGGTTGTGCATAGCTACCAATATATTATGAAAATTTAACATTTCAGAAATTTATTATGGGTTCTTGCTTCTGACAGTGTGAGAGCCCTGAAGGCCAGCCTTTTCGCGCATAAGCAATGGATTCCATAAAAATCTGCAATGCAGCATATTCTACATAGCCCTGCAGCAGTTGAAAACTGAGATCAGATTAAAAACGGGATCATCATGCAAGATTTAATTTCCCACCGCTGGGGTTGCAGCCTTGCTGCGGTTAAGCCCTTGAATATTCAAGGGATGACAGACCTGAGCGGCGTGCCGTCGGAAGTTGCTTGCCGTTGATTATTTTGGTGGTGATAGTGTCAGCGTCGACTGATTATCAATAGGACAATAATTGCCGGCCGCATCGATGGCCCCGAACTTTTGAAGCTGGCGGTTGATGGCGGCGGGCAGTTGGCAATAGTCAAACTGGGCGTCACCAGCAGAAATGTCGGCCCAAAAGTCCTGCAATTCTGGAGCATAAAACGCTGCTTTGTCAGGAGCTAAGTTAAATGGCGGACAGGTGAGAAACTTTGTCATAAATTGAGTTGAGCGATCGCGCATCCACTGCCGTGAGGTCGCTTGCAACTCTGGCCAACCCGGCACCGCCGACACCCGATAGCTTTCCACCTGCAGCGTCAGACCTTCTGAGGGGTGAGGCGTGAGCGTCAAGATGCGATAGGGATGGGGATAGCTGACCAGTGAGCCCGTGGTAATTTCCCAGAGGTGGCCGTCCTGGGCGATATCTTGCACATGCAAATGCCCGGTCAAAATCAAACGGGTGCCACTTTGGCGTAAGCACTGCAGCAAGGCGTCGCGATTCTGAGTGATATAGCGACGGCCCATGGGATGGCGCGCCTGGTCAGGCAGGTGTTCCAGCACATTGTGATGAATGGCAACCATTACCCACTCAGATGGCAATGTGGCCAAAGTTGTCGACAGCCAGTCCAATTGCTCTGCATCTACGTTGCCGGCAAATAGCTGCTCGCCCGCGTCGTCAAAAGCAATGGAGTTGAGACCGATAAGGTGTAGCCCCGGCGCCAATTCTTGATGATAGTAAGGGCGATCGCGAGTGTAACCGCAGTGCTGATAAATTTCCGAGAATTCCGTCAAGCCGATCGTGAGATCGTCCCCAGTGCGCGCAATGATGTCATGATTGCCCGGCACCACATAGGCCGGAAACGGCAACTGCTGCAGGCGCCGAGCCATCCACTGATGATTATCGCGTTCGCCATGTTGAGTCAGGTCGCCAGGCAACAGGACAAAATCAAGGTCTTGCGTTTCTAGCGATCGCAAGATTCCTTCTAATGCCGGAATGCTGACTTCCACTAAATGAAAGCGATTGGGCTGATGGGCAATCGTATGAGGCAGAGCGATGTGCGGGTCGCTAACAATCGCAAACCGAACCGGGCGAACCATGACGTCATCTGTCTTTAGGACAGCGCAAACTTGGCTACAGCGTAACCTACACCGGTGATGATTACAGTGGGCATCTCATACGTAGAGCAGTCCATCGAAACCGGACTGAAACCTTACCCGATCAATCTGGGATAGTACCTGTGCGTTACCTGCTTGCGATCGCTGAGGCAGGCCCTTCTCATTGCTTAGGCGAGTTCTTGCGCGTAGTCGCGCTCAACCTGCTCATAATCAGGCGGGCTAAGAACGATGCCCTGGGGCCAAACAGCTAATTGCGGTTGGGCAATCATGCTCATCGGTTCAACAAAAACGGGGGTGGCTAACGAGCAAGCCGACCAATTACCGCGTACTAAAACGTTAAGCTGCTCGCAGTGTCCGCCACGTCGCCCAGCCAAAACAAAGTGCCGACAGCGCTGACAACGAGAAACGCCCAACTGAGAATCGTCCATTCTGAAGCTTTCCAAAACCTATGTAATGACATCTTGACTTAGTATCTTTTGCTTCTTTCTCAAAGAAAAAATAGAAAACCTATGAGCATCAATTACTCCAAGGCTTATTTACCATTAAGTAGGATTCACATTATTTTCATATTTACTTTAAAAATCTATAGGCGATATTTTGCAGGAAAACGGCTTTCTTTTTAGCTGGTCCTGAGTTGGGATCGAAGTTAATTGGCTTTAACTGTACAGCTCAGACCCTAAAAAACACCTTTATAGAGTCCAGTAATTACACTGAAAGAAACAGCTTTGATGAGCTTCACGATGGTCGGCAGATGATATTTCTGATACAAAACCAAAGCAATTTCCGTTTCTTTGGATGATATTGATTACCAAAACAGGATTTTCGACGAAGCTAAAATTACCGCCGTCGAGCACAGCACAATTAGAGCCTTGGAATACTAAAAATTAGCAAATCCAAAACTCTTGAAAAGATATTTCAAGAATCATTCCTAATGCCGATTTTGTGCATGCAGCGTGTGCCATTGGCGAGCGATGCAGATTGTACAGACTCCCCAACGCTTAATTTCTTCAGTGGGACAAGGACTTTGGCAGCGAGGGCACCGACCTTGGTGGGCTAATTGCTGTTGCTTACGCTCAGCCCATTGTTGAAAAGCGGTTCCTGCGGTTTGGGGCACGATGGCATTAGGGGTAGCTGAATAAGCGGCCCAGCTTGGATGCTGACGATTAGAAGCGGTAGCGGTTGGAACTGATTGCCGCGTCATCCGATGCCAATCGGCTGTGGCAAACCGCAAGTCACGAATGGCTGGCTGCGTTTCCGGCAGGCGAGTATGGAGGTTTTGCAAAATGCGCGATCGCTCAAAGGTCAATGTTTGCGACCAAGCCGCACTCGACACTGAGACCTGTAAAACCTGCCGGTAAATATTTGTGGGACGGCTATGTTGGGCCACCGCTTCACCTACCAACTGAGGCCACAAAAATAATATGCGCCGCAGGCTAGCGCTGGCCCGCCATTGGGGCGATCGCTCCAGCGACTGCATCAGAGCTTGAATCGATTCCATAGTTCTGGCTGTCAGTGGCCTCTCAATACTTAAAAATAGACGTCAGTCGTGCCCCAGTAGTATAGCGTGACCCTACTGCTGGAGGAATCGTAGACCCAATCCCCCTAGATGTAGAGAATTGATTTTTGAAGCAGCCGGATCAAAATCCTCTGGAAAAAATCGCTCATTTCGGAGCAAAAAGTGTATAACTAAGTGCAAGTTATCCTCAGCTGCATTAGCAACCTAAAGCTGAGCGGCTGCAATACGCTGCCTGAGCTATTTTTGGCTCAGTAATCAACTTTCATCTGTCTGTGTGAGGCCAGTCTATGTCCCCGTCTGCTGCTCCTCAATCTCCCAATATCTTCGTCAATAGCGCTCAGAGTGCCCTGATGGAGGGATTGCAGCCAACCTTGAGAAGCACCCTATCGAGCTTGAATATCAATCTTGATTATGAGTTGGCTCGCTATCGCTATGCCAAGCGCGGAGCTACCCAGCCGAGTATGTCGCCGCCTCAGTTCAGGCCGCGACAGCGATCGCTGAGTTTAATGGCAGTGCCACAGCCGGCCAGAACCAAGCAACTGCCGGCTCAAGCCGCTGCAGTGGTGCCGCCATTACCGCCACCCAATCCGCGAATTCAGCTTGCATCGGTCGCCGCTGGGACGACAACTTCAGAGTCGGAAGTTGCAGCTCTGCGAAGTGCCATTATTCAGCAGCCAGATTCCCCTCAAGAAACCTACTTGGCTTCTTCAGAAGCGCTGCTGCAAAGCTTTGAACCATCTGTCAGCGCTTCTCCACACGCGGCGACTAGGCAGACGACTGGCAACTCGCGGGGATTTAAGACGCCTTTGGGGTTAGGGGCATTGATGCTCTTGCTAGTCGCCAGTGCTGGTTTGGGGTTTGTGCTGGTCAATCCTTCAGCAGCCAGTCAATTTTTTCAGCACACGCCCTTAGCGCGATTCTTTCCTAGTGAGACCGAAGACAACAGCCCCGAGGCAATCGCGGCTGGTGATGCTGCAGAAGATGCGATCGCCTCGGCAGCGCCTGAGGGATCGCCATTGGCGGCTATGAGTCCTGATTTGTCACAACGAGAGTTTACGGATTTGGATCTCAACTCCCTAAGTTCTTTGCCTTCCAATTCGGCGGCAGTACCGCTAGATGCCGAGGGGTCAGATGAGGACGCTGGGGTGCGAGCAAAGGAGCGCGATCGTCCTGCCAATACTGCTTCCGGCAGTTCAGCGCCGGCCAACTCACCGCAGCGAGTCACGCAAATTCCACAAACGACTTCCCCGGCACCGCAAACGGCCACTCCCTATGCGGCTCCGGCCAATCCAGCTCCAGCAGCCACTCCAGCACCGCAACCAGCATCACCAACAGTCCCCGCGCCAGCCACCACCAACCAGCCGGTCAGCCCAGCACCGGCAGCCAACACCTATTACGTCGTGACCGACTACACAGGTGATCCGTCGCTGAACGAAGCGCGAACTGTTGTGGAAGATGCCTATGTGCGTAACTACGATATTGGTGCTCGGATTCAAATGGGAGCATTTAGCAGCGAGGCAGGGGCAGCAGCCCTGACGGAGGAGTTGCGTGGTCAAGGCATCGAAGCGGAAATCTATGAGCCCGAGTAGGCTATGGTTCCTCCGCTATGGAGGACGGCTGGCGCACTCTGGCAATAGATCCAAATTCAGGCTATTCAATCGCAAAGCAGTTAGATAATATAGATAAGCCCGCGGATGTGGCGGAATTGGTAGACGCGCTAGATTTAGGTTCTAGTGTCCTTGTGACGTGAAGGTTCAAGTCCTTTCATCCGCATTGTTAGCTCACTCCATAAGCAAGTGTTGCGTTTGTCTATTGGGACAATCCGATGGTACTTAGGAGATTTACCGGAAAAATTACCGTTGATACCGTTGGTAGGGTGACATCAGCGCAGCGCAATGCACCTTGATGTTAATGTTTGATTCTCAGAGATCTTCCTAGAGCATTTTTAATAGTTCAGCGAGAGGGTTAAGCAAAGTAAAGTCGATTTGCATGAATATGCAGTACGTACACGGATATAACCCAAGAGAAAACATACGGTTACAAGATCAAGCTTCAACTCTGATCGAACTACTTCACTCTGACACGTCTTATCCCCCTGGAAGTCAAATCCTCGAAGCTGGATGTGGGATAGGTTCACAAACTGTGTCTTTGGCTCGTAACAGTCCTCTAGCTCACATCACCTCAATTGATCTATCTGAGAGCTCGATCGCAGCAGCCAAGGAAAGAATCACTGCCGCAGGATACACAAACGTCGACTTTCAGCAAGGTGATATCTTCAATTTGGCATTCGCACCAGAAGCATTTGACCACATTTTTGTTTGCTTCGTGCTTGAGCATTTAGCACAGCCGATTGCCGCCCTTAAATGTCTCAGCAATTTTCTTAAAGTCGGCGGCACCATCACGTTGATTGAAGGAGATCACGGATCAACTTATTTTTATCCTGATAGTGAAGCCGCCCACAAAGCGATCGCCTGTCAGATTGAACTGCAAAAAAGAGCTGGTGGCAATGCCAATATTGGTAGAGAGCTCTATCCGCTTCTAAGCACAGTCGGTTTTGATTCTATTCAAGTATCTCCACGAATGGTTTACGTTGATTCAACTAAACCTCAGCTTGTTGAGGGCTTTATCAAGAATACCTTTACAGCGATGATTGAAGGTGTACGCGAATCTTCGATTGAAGCTGGCTTGATTGAAGAAGAAACCTTTGATGACGGGATCAAGGGTTTACACAGAACAATGCAAGCAGATGGAGTCTTTTGCTATACCTTCTTTAAGGCGATCGCGACAAAAAGTTAGTCTATTCAATTCCTTAAATAGAACTTCTTAATGTTAGAAAGACAAAGACTGTTTACGATTTCTAAGATTAGCTAATGCTGCTGAATTCGGCTGTTCGGAGACTGTTATAGTCTTAGAAAAACTCCTTCTCAGTAAATTTAATGTAGCCCCTAAAACAGTGCTGCCGTCTTCTTTTCAGGATTGAAGACATAGCGCTGCTTCTTATCGGTAACGCCATATAGGTTAAAAGAAATAGTGGGCTCATCGGTGGAGGGCTCGACCTGATGAATGGCGCCGGGAGTAAACGTAATGATGTCGCCGGGAGCCAGCGTAACTTCTTCTACCAGTTCGATTTGATGGGGCTGATCGGCGGTGGGCGTCCGTCGCCAGATGCGGTTGGTTTCATGGCCGCCGAGCATCGCGACGAGGCCCCAAGTGGCGTGGTTGTGGATAGTGGATTTGCTGCCGGGGCTCCAGGCCACCATTTGCACCGTTAGGGGAAACTGATATTCCCGATAGAGAAAGTGCACGCCCC
>JBCCJU010000019.1:0-47405 GCA_039027715.1 Cyanobacteria bacterium P01_C01_bin.120 | reverse complement strand
GGCGAGATCGTAGGTTGCCGAGCCGCTGGCGCCGCCGCTGGGCAGGAAGGCTACCTCGTCTTCTTCCGCCGCGTTCTGGGTCTGCACGCCGTAGCCGACGCTGGCATCGAAATCCTCCGCCTGGAAGCGGATGGTGGTCGCCATGGGTGCGTCATCCTCGGTGACGATGCCCGTCGCGCTGCCAGCCAAGGTGTCAATTGCCAACGCCGTTGCGCCGTCGTCTGCGCTCGTCAGCGTAATGGCCACCGTCTCGTCACCATTGTCTTCGTCGTCTGAGGGCACGTCGATGCTGAGCGTTCCAGCGCCGTTGATAAACGTCACTGCCGTTGTGAGGCCGGTCTGGGTGCCCTGATCGTAGGCCACCGTCACCTCACCCGAGAACGCCGGATCGGACGCGGTGAGCGCAAAGTTTAGTGTCGTCGGGTCGACGTCGCCGTTCTCTACGAGCGTTGGCGCATCGGCGATCGACAACGTGACCGGTGACGCTGCCAGCGGCTCAACGATAAAGTCGAGCGTCGCGGTGCTCGGACCGGCACCCTGGTTAAGCCAGAAGGTCCACGTTCCGGTCAACGGCTGATCGAACGCGGGCAGAGTGGTGTTGGTCTGCGGGTCGTTGAAACCGCCGCGCATCGAGTCGAGCAGGTCAGTCCCGACATTGCCCGCGCCGTAGATGATCGCGCCCTGCAGATCGTTGACATTGGCACCAGTGGCCGGGTCAACCGTCACCTCGTCGCCCTGCTGGAAGGCGAGGAAGCCGTCCGGCGCCGCCTGGTTGGTGTTGTCGTAGCCGTTTAGTACCACACCGGTGAGCTGGAAACCATCGGGTATCTCGACGGTGAAGTAATCGCGATCGCGCACGCCATTCGCGCCGTCGCCCTCGCCCTCCTGGGTCGCACTCATCACGTTGGAGCCCTCGGCAAGCGTTACCGGGCCCGACGGTGCATCACCCGTGTCGGCAATCTCAATGGCCGTGCCGAACAGATCGTCGAGTGGCGGCTCATAAACATTGCCATTGGCGTCGCGGATGACAATCCCGCTGATCTTGGCGTTATCGGCGCTGGCGCTGAAGTTGATGTCAATGGTTTCCGGATTGTCCCCGCCACCATCCGGTGAGACGACCCCGGGCACCGTGAAGACAACGGGTTGATTAAAGTCGCCACCGGTCTGCTCGAGAATGTCGAAATCGTCGAGCACGAGCTGGCCTTCGACGGTCACATCGAAGACACGCGCACCGATGCCGGTTCCTCCGCCGTTTGGCTGGAAGATCTCAGCGAAATAGAGCTCAACCGTGTAGTCCCCGTTCGGCACCGGGATTGAATAGGACATCGTTCCTCCGGCCTCGCCGCCGAAACGCTCGGTCTCATAGACGGTGCCATCGAACACGGGTTGTTGTCCGTTACCGGCGTTGCCATCGGCGAAGGTGTTGCCATTGTCAAAGAACTGGTCAGCGGCGAAATTAATACCGTCCTGGTTGAGTGCCGGTCCGCCAGCGTTGATGGCGACGACCACCGCGCCAGGGGCGACGTCATCATCATCGATGGTCACGGTTGCCGCGCTGTTCGACCCAAGCGTCGCGTTGGAGCTAACGCTGGTAATGGTGACAGTGAAAGTCTCGGCCCCCTCGACCAGCTCGTCGGGCAGCGTGTCCACGGGGATCTGGAAGTCGGAGGACCCGCCGGTGATGGTCCCGGTACCGGTGAAGGTCGCGGTACCGGCGCCGTTTAGCGAGTCGTCCGGCGAATAGTCGATCTCCGGCGTCGCCGTGACGCCCTCAATGACGTAGATGAACGTCACGATCTCGTCGTTCGGTACCGTGATGTCGGTGGCGATGGAGATGAAGGCGGTCTCGCCCTCGGTCACGGTCTGGTTGGCATTCAGGATATTCAGCACCGGGATCGGATCGACCGGATCGATCGCGCTGCCCACCTGGGCAATCTGAATCGCGTTGATCTTGGGATTCTCGAATTCGTGATTGAAGACAACATTCAACGTATCGTCTTCTGCGGTCACGACATAGTCGCGCTGCAGGGCGACACCGAGGAAGGGTTGCTTCTCGCTATTCGGCGCGCCGTTGGCGGTTGGCGGAGCACTGCCAACCAGCGCGGCGGACTCGGCTAGCGGATTGATGCCGTCGAATTCAACCGGGACAACGCCTTCGACCTCGACGTCGAACTGGCGCGACTGCCCGGCTGGCTTGCCGCCTGTGGTGCCGTTAGTGAAGCCAAAGATATTGTTCCAGTTCTCGGTATAGAACAGCGAGATCTTATAAGTCTCACCTGGCGTCACATCGAAGTTGTAGGTCAGCTTGGGATCGGCGGCGCTGTTGTCGCCGCGCTCGTTAACGAAAAGCTGCCAGGGCGCGATCGCCGAATCCGCGGCATTGGCACCATTGAGAAACTCGACCTCATTCTCAGCGTCGGTCAACGAGTTGCTGAAGGTATTGCTCGTCGCGCCGGTCAGCGAGACGGGGCCAGTGCTGTTGATCAGCGTAGCGTCATTGATCCAGTCCGGCCCGCCGTCGATGGCGGCGATAGTGCCCGACCCAGGACCGCCGACATTGCCGCCGGCGTTGACGCGGTAGAGTACGACCTCGTTCGCGACCGTGACCGTCACCGAGCCGGTGTCGGTCAGTCCGGTGCTGTCCTCAACCGTGTAGTCGAACGTGGCATCGCCCTGGAAATCCTGGTCGGGCGTGAAGGTGACAACGCCATTATTCAGGTTGACTTGGCCGTTCACCGCATTGCTCACGCCGGTGACGGTCAGCACCTCGTTCGAATTGGCATCGGTGTCGTTAGCGAGGAGCGTCGCCACCGGAATGTTGATCAGAGCGTTCGTCTGGGTAGTCACATCGTCGTCCACGGCAACGGGCGCTACCTGTGCCTCGGTCGCGGACACAGTAATGCTGTCGAACACCGCTTGAAAGCTGTCGTTCGGCGAACCGGTGTTAGACGAGAACAGACCTGCCGCAATGCCCTGCTGCTCGCCAAGTGCGATTTCAGCGCCGCCGAGGAAGGTGGTCAGCACGGCAGAATTTACGCCGCCCGGCGCGAGGTCGATCGTGTCGTTCGGGCCGCCAGTGATCGTGACTTCGCCAGACGTGGTTTGATACGTCGCCTGCGGCGTTGCGGTCTTTGCGGTCAGGTCAATCAGTAGATCAAGCTTGATGAAGCTCTCAGGGGCAAGGGTTTGGTCGTTGAAGAGACCGGGCGCATCCAATTCGAGGGTTTGAATAACTGTATCGGTGAAAATCGGGGCGAAGAACGGCCCCGACTCCACAGCTTCTTCCAGAACGAGGCGGATTTTCGGCCCGCCCTCGGTTTGGACCGCGACGATCTTCAGGTAGTTCGACTGCGTGCCGTCGCCAAGATAGCCGCCAATCTGCTGCTCGGGGCTGGTGATGTCTGAGCCGCCGGTAATCGCCGCCGGGTTCGCGACGTTCCACGAGACCGTAAAGGTCTCTACGGCTTGATCGAGGATGAAGCCCGTGTGGAACAGAAACTCACCGTCGTTCGTTGTCCCGAGGGGATCGCCGTTCGAGACTTCCTCGATGGTGGTCGTACCACCCAGCGCGGCGGTGACGAACTTCACGTTGCCAAGGCGCAGCACACCAGGGTCTGCGTTCGGATCCTGCTCGAGATAGAACGCCTCGAAGTCGGTTTCGCCATTGATCATCGCGCCGGTGAGACCGCCGCCGAAGCCGTCTGGGCCAGGCGTGGTGTTGTCGGCGCCCTGGCTGAACTCCCAAACCGTCGGCGTCCCTGCGGCAATCGTGACCGAGGTGCCGTTGGTGGCGTCGCGGCTGAACGGGTCATCCTTGTTCAAGATGCCGTCAAAGTCGGCATCCTCGTTGGCCGGATCAAGCACTAAGCTCGGTTCCAGCACCGTAATTTCGTTGGACCCGATCTCAGCTACCCAGAGCGTACCGTTCGGGCCTTGCGTCACATCGAGCGGATTGCCGAGCGGCACACCAGTGCTGTTGTTGGCGACCTGCAGAATGCCGTCGGCGTCCTGCAGCACGTCGTCGGCAGTACCAAAGATGCCGTCCGGACCCTCCGCGAAAATCGGCTCTAGATCAGTGCCTGCATCGTTGACATTGAGCAGGGTGAGGTTGTCGTTGAACTGGGTGACGAACACCGCGCCGTCAATCGAGCCACCGAAAGCCGCGCCGCCGCTGTCATAGACGACGATACCGTTCGTGGACGAGCCGAGCTGGGCGATAGTCTTCTGGCCGGGGCCGTCGCCGTCCGGATCGGGGAAGTTCGGATTGTCAAGCTGGTTCGAGTTGATCCAGATACCGCTGAGCGCCTGGCGCTCTGCCTGCTCCTGCGGTGAGAGATCGGCAAGCGTCACGCCCGGCGCTACCGCGAATTTTGTCGGGTCGATGAGAAAGCCTGGCGTCATCACGCCGTCATTGAGCAGCTGAGCCGGCACCAGTGCAGAGATGTCATCGACCTGATTGACGCCAATGTTGGAATCGGGCTGGGCGTTGTTGCCATAGACGGTCCAAGCCATATTCTGGTTTGCGCGGACCGGAGCTGGGTGGTAGTAGTATCCGCCTTCGACGATTTGGTGGAACGGCTCGCCCTCGCCCTGACCGCCGTTGTTAGGCGTGGCGATCGCTTCGTTCAAAATGCCATCACCATCGTCGTCACCATTCTCGGTGTTCGGCGCGGCGCCAAGATTGCCGTTCGAGCCGTTGTCGACAGTGTAGATTAGCCCGTTCGCACCCTGCGCCAAATCGTAGGCGTTGCGTAGACCGTCGGCGTAGAGCCGCAGCGGCGCGTCGGCCGGCAGAATCGCCATGTTAAGGCCGTCATTGCCGCCATGGGGGCCGTCGAGATCCATGCCCTGGCTATTCTCGCGAAAGCCCTGGGTGAGTGCCTCTTGGTCACTGAGCTCGGCTGGTGCGTTCGCGATATTCGGGTCGTCAAGCGTCGGCAGGTCGTACTTATAGGTACGAGGCGCACTTCCCTGGCCGCCTTCTGGGTCGATTTGGTCGGGCAGCGCATCAAGCGCGACCAGGTCAAGCTCTAGCACCGTGCCCGACAGCGCATATTCATTGGTGTAGGAGAAGAAACCCGACGGCGCGCCGTTGTTGGTGAACCCGCCCACCTGCAACAGCAGTTTGGTGCCGTTCTCAGTCAAGATCATGCCGTTAACGGAATGGTTCTCCTCGGAACGCGGCAATCCGCGAACCAGGTCGACGACCTCCCATTCTTGGGTCGTACTGTTCCAGGAAACCTTTGAGACGACGCCGGAATTAGTGTCGAGGCCCACATCGCCGTTGGTCGAGATACGCGGGTCGCTCGAGGATATGTAGAGCACCGGCTCGTCTGCGGTACCGGTCACCACGATACCGGTGACCTGACGATTATTGGTGTTGCCGCCGGGTTGGTTACCGGTCACAGGCGTGCCATCGTCGTTGTGGTTCTGAATTGACTTCACCACACCGCCGCCGCCGGGCAGCAGCAGTTCTTCCCCATCTGTGGGCACCCACGTGTCACCCTGCTTCTCGACAGTGAAAGCATTGATGCTGCCATTCTGCTCGGACACGTAGAGCCGCCCGTCCGGACCAAACTGGAGTGATGTCGGGTTAGACAGGCTTGGTCCGCCATTGACACCGGAAAAAGCACCTACTGAATTAAACGATACAGGCATAGAAACCTCAAGAAGACAACTATTTTTCTCTATGTGAGCCTTGAATAAGCAAACAGATACAGAAAAGCCAACTCATGTTGCGAAATAGAAAAGCTGTCGAACCCTATACCAGGAGTAGAATTCAGCTCTATTTGCAGAGCAAACAGTGGCGGACTGTCTCAAGCCTGCTGTGCCAATCACTCCGCTCTATTACGCACGAACTACTTAGAACTCAGTCTTAAATAACAAAGACAAGGCCTGAAATAACCGCAAAAACACTGAGCTAACAAACACATTCAAGGACTACTAATTTAGGTTTATTTCCGTACTGCCACTTAATTATGCTGTTAAAGTTTACATACTTTTTAAGTAAAATCTCGGGTACTTCGCTCCACTGTGTACGAATTACCTAAGAGTTTGCTCTTAAATGAAAAGACAAACTCTGAATTAATCCAGAAAGCACTGAAATGATATCTGAGAGACTCAAGAGGGCCAAAGCTGTTGAAAGACCCGGGTTTGTTTGACTCACTAGTGAGTTCATTTCGTCAACGGTTGTCGTTGTTACCAAATAACCGTACCGACAAAAAATGTCCGCTAGGGAATGGAGGATGCCGCTTTGAGTGGGTTTAGCGTATCTTCATCAAAACTTCGTCCTTTTTGGCTTATCAGCGCAAGATGGCGGACAGTAAGGAGAAAACGACGCCCAAAGCCTGTTTGGGGTGCATCAGATTCTGAGTGATAACCAGATTCAAAACATGTTGAGCGGAGTTGAACTCAAGCAGATATTTCCAGTGTTCGAGAAAATCCTGCAGGGGCTGGACGAGCTGGGGCAGTTGAATAGGTTCCGCTCGGTGTCAGACACGCTGTGGGTGGCGATGGATAGCCCGAAATACTTCAGCTCCACCCAAGTCAGTTGTCCGCAACGCTCTACGCATACCTTGAGGTCCGGGGACACTCAGCACTTCTATCGCGTGGTCACCCCCGACATTGGTAACCGTCCCAGGCAGCAAAAGAAATCTTAGAGAAAGTCGAATTGGCGATTCGCTAAAGTTGTGAGCATGAGCGAAGAGTTCGAGCTTGCAGGCATCAAGGTAGCGAAAGCGGATTGGGAGGTGATGCCACCCAGTATCCGTACTTTGGTACTGGTGATGAGCTAGCGTTTGGAAGAATAAGCCGAGCGCATTTGTCAGCAAGACAAGCGCCTGAATCAAAGCTCAAAGAACTCGTCGAAACCACCCTCAAGCGATGGCTTCGGTCAATCCCGAGACCGTCCGAAAAAATAAGAAAAGTCAATGCCAGAGGAGCCAAAAGCCTCCGCCCCGCCAGATGCGTAAAAGGACTATATCTGACCCAAAGCGTCATTCACAGCGATGAACCAGCTTTCCTCAAGGGAATCGGGATGGGGGCAATCCGAATCAGACCCAAGGTTGGATGTGGGTGTTGGTGACCCCTTGGTGAGCTTTTTTGAGGTCGTGCTGAGCCGGTCTCAGCAGACGGCCAAAGATCTCATGAGCGAGGCCTACAGCGGTATCGTCGTCTCTGACCGTTACCGGCACTATAGATCTTTATTGACACCATTGGCATCGAGCCAACTAATAGTGCGGCAGAATCAGCTTTGCGACCAGCGGTGATTTGGCGCAAGACCAGTTTTTGGGCTCCTTCTAAAAACGGCAGTCAGTTCGTTGCTCGATCGCTGACCGTCTCCACGTCGCTGAAGGCTCAGGCCGAAACAGTCTCAATTTCCTCACACAAGCTTGCTTGGCTAACCGGGCCGGAACACAACTCCCTTCCTTGCTTCCACAACAGCATTGCGAGGGGCGGTTACGAAAAAAGGGCGATCGCTCACATCTATTTACTGGCTTAGAGCTTGCTAGGCGTGTCGGGTGCAACCTCTATGCCACCTTCATACATAACTTGTCGCTGATCTGTAATTAAGTCTGTTAAGGTATCAATCGCCACACCAATATCATTACAAGCAGATATCAAAGCTGTCCGAAAACTATCAATATCTGCCCCAAAACCACAGCGTTCAGCAGCAACTTCTACGGTTTCGGTCGCGTTTGCTTTAGCGCAGTCAACTAAGGCAATTCCTGTCAGTGGCGTTGAATCACTCATACAAGTATTTTCTATTCATCGACAGAAAAATAGCTTTTATTTTGATTTTTTGGCATCCGGCAAGAGGATGATCCTATTGACGACAGCAGCAATGATTAGAAATAGATTTGAAGCAAGACAGCTTATTGAGAATCAATTCTCAGTGATTTGAATGAAATTGATGAATTAAATATGCCTTATTTGAAAGTTACAGTATCGATGCCTGAGTGTGACATCACAAAATGCCGAAAACGAGGCCCACTCTATCTGCCTTAGTTGCGTCATCTTCGCCATTTGCCAATCTCTTCATCACTCTAACCGCATGGCTCAACTAAGCCATCCAGCGGAGTTGCTGGGTCTTCACCGGAGACTTGAACTCGCGATTTTCTGCCTGCGATCGCTCAAACTCCGTTTTTAGCTGGTAATACCACCGGGCCAATACGTCAGAATCCTTGATCAGCCGTAAAATTGGCTGATGCCTTAACCCAATTTGCTGTTTGATCACTACATCTCGATCTTGCCCTAGGAAGGAGGCAATGAAATATCTCATAAAGGGCTTTAATAAAAACCCCCAGGGCATGTTCCAATAAAATTCAAATGTCACGTCCGTTTCGTCATCAGAAATCGGCGTCACGGTAGTTAAATTGGCCACGCGGTATTTAGCAGTTGTTGTTTCTTCCGTGCGGATGCCAGGAAGATAGAAAATAATTTCGTTTTCAGGCCGCCCTCCAATTAACCAATAGGCCCGCCCCATGCTTTCTGGCATCTTGTGGCGACGCATCACAAAGCCATAAGGTACTGGGTCAAACCACTTAATCTCCGGTTTCAGGTCTCCTCCGCGCCACCACCAAGAGCGATGCACAAAGGGAGAATGGGCCGGATCCATGAGTCCGACTACGGCATGGTCAACGTAGCAGGGAAACCTCATAGTGTAAGTAATTTGCGGCTTTGTGTGGTCACTAAATCCGGGCACGCGGGGAATATCAAACTGAGGTGGCTGGGCTTTTCGCGGTTCTGGATGGGGAATATAAATCCACAGATTGCCTTGCACTTCCTTGATGTCGTAACGTTTGACATCAAATTTACTTAAATTCAAATCCTGGTCAGCCATCAACGAGGGGATCTCGACACATTTGCCTGCAGAATTAAAGCGCCAGCCGTGATAACAACACTGTACGTCTTGGCCATTAAACCAACCACAGCTCAAGGGTACGGCTCGGTGAGGGCAAATGTCATGAATGGCGAAGGGCTTACCTCTGCGGGTTCGGCCAAACAAGATCGGTTCATTGAGCAGCTGTTTCGCGATCATTTGGCCCGGTTTTAGCTCTCGGCTGGGCATGGCGTGATACCAGATATTGCGCAGCAAGAAACGCTTATCGACCGAAAACACCATACCCAGCACCCATCAAGAGAATATCGATACACTATATAAACAATTTATTGAGCCTGTAGCGGATTTTAGATTCTAGTTCTTGGTTCTTGATGCTTAGTTCCCGAGCTCTGTAGGGCTCTGCCTTTTCGCCGAGTTACTCCAGAATTGCGAATTGCGAATTCTGCCCTCTCACGATTTATCCATCGCATTCAGAGCCTGCTGGAGAATCAGCTTTTGTACACTGATAACGGCCCGGTTTAGCTCTGGACCTTTGCGGTGGGGATTGGCTAAGTAAGCCGCTTGCTCTTGTTCGAGCATCAGTACGTCTTGTTTAACTAAGCCTTCCAAGAGTTTTTTAGCAGCATCGAACAGGCTATTTTTCACCCAGCGCCGAAAGGGCACGGGCAGCTTGTGCAATCGGTGGAATGCCTGCAGTGAAGTAAAGTGAATCAGATAAGCACGGGTGTGGGTGGGACTGGTCGGACAGAAGAGACAGCAAATTTTGAAGTCTTGTCCCAGGGTTGAGACCCAGTGAGGATAAACATAGCTGACGCGCAGTTCCTCTGGGTGTAGCTGACGCAGTGCCGGCACGAATAGCTGGGAAACTGACCAGATTTTGTCAATCCGGTAGTAGCTTTGAGCGTTGTACAGTACGTCGACGCGCTGGTCGGTAGCGGTGAGGTCGGCGAAAACCGGATGTGCCCAGGCCTGCAGGTCGTCATGCAGCCGCCCGTGATACATGTCCATTAGGTTTTCAATCAGAAAGGAATAATGGGATTCAACGTCAATCAGCGCCACTGCGACGATGTAGTTGAGATGATCCCACTCCGGCAGTCCCATCGGTTGAATGTTGTCTGCTAGCAGGCGATCGCGATCGCCGGGAAACAACCATACAAAGCCGTCGAGGTCCTGAACCGGATAAGTTTTGATCTGGCAGCGCGGCAGCTTTTGATTTTCCGCTAAATAGGGAATGTGGGAGCACTGCCCTGCCGCATTAAAACGCCACCCGTGATAAATACATTCCAACTGACCGTCGGTGACTTCGCCGTCGCTGAGTTTGACCTGGCGATGTGGACAGCGATCCTCCAGCGCTTGAATGCGACCAGCAGCATCACGAAACAGGACAATTGCCTCGCCCCACAGCGTCACGCCACGCGGCTGGTCAGTAACTTCATCAGAGCGAGCCACCACGTACCAGTGGTTAGGATTAATGCCTTGCGCTCGCACATCGCGGCGGTGGCCTGCAGTTTGATTTTTGGACGTATTGGCAATCAGTTTGGGAGGTAGGACGACCATAGCTGGCAACTCCTTACAAAATCTGGTTCAGGGCAATCTTTCAAGGACTTCCGTTAAGTGCGTTCCAAAGGGCGAATTTCATCAGGGTCGCAAATTAATTTGCGATTTGGTAGGGCTGAAAAGGAGCAAGTTGCTCACGCTCCAAGTACAAAACAGCCGTGCCGATGGCAATCTTCGAGGCTAAATTTTCAGCACCCCCTCAGGATTGACCGACAAAATGGGCCGACGCTGGGCGCCTTCCTGCTGCAAAACAGCATTGGCGGCAAGCAGACCGCTGCTGACAGCCCGTTCCATCAGGCCACAGGGAAAAGGCATTTTCACCCAGTCACCGGCAAATAACAGGTTAGGTACGGTCGTTGTGGTTTCAGGACGGTCTGGATAGCTGCCCGGAGGAAAGCCAGCAAAGTTCTTTTGATTAACCAGTTGCCGATGCAGCAGAGTTGCCCCTTGCAAAGCCGGCACGATTTCAAACAGCTCAGCCTGAAAAGTTTCCAATATGGCCTGCTGGGTGGGAAACTCCTTTTCTTTGTAGCAGTAAGCGTGTAGCTCGACGACACTGCCGCCAGTCCGTTCAGCCCAGGCGATGTAGTCCTCTTGAATGCGATGATAAAGCGTGATGCTGTCGGTCAAGCGATAGCCCGACAGTGAGGTGAAATCGCTTTGCTCCCACTCAAAGTCGCGGTCAAACCAGAAGCGGCCAACGGCAAAGGGATCTGCAACCTGTAGCTGCTCGACCTGATGCGACAGGGTGGGCTCGACCTGGCCCTCCGAGAGCGATATCAGATGTTGAATGCCTGGGATATCAGCAGCAAGTACGTAGTAGTCGGCCTCTAAGGTTTCGGCGATCGCTCCCGGTGCCCCGGTCGCCAGCGCCAAGAGTTGAATTTGATCGCCCTGGCGCTCGACCACGCGATAGCGAGTCAGATTGTCGCGGGCCGGACCGCCGGTCACTCGGCCAACGTCGGTATATGTGGCGCCATGACAGGGGCAAGCATAGCTGCCATCAGCCTGACTATGCACTGTTTTCTGCACCGTACAGCCCTGATGGGTGCAGGTGAGAGACAGGGCGGCGTCAGTGCCGGGACGGTGACTGAAGACGCGATCGCCTGCCCCAAAATACTCCATTTCTTCCGTGCTCAACAGTGGATTACGTTTGACCCAAAACGGCACTGGCTGCTCAGCGACGGCTCCCTGCTGATAGGTGACCTGACTAATTTTTCCCGCTTGCCAGCCAATCTGACTTACTGTAGCCCGCGTGACTACCTTGCCGCCGTTGGCTTTGATTGCCGCGGCGATCGGGTCAACCAGGCTACGCCCCATATCCTGACAGGTGCCGTTAAAAGCCAAGCCTTCAGGGTTGCCAAAAAAGTAGAAGTGGAAGAACTGCATCAGCTCTCCCGCACTCATCACATCGGGCGCGTTCAAACTTGATTTGGCAAACGGCAAGAAATACAGGTCATACAACCCTTTAGGAAAATCTTTTTCCACCCATTCGGCGACGGACATTTGGTCAAGGCGATCAAAGCTTTGAGGGGCGCGAAAACCCGTAATTTCCCGAAAAACTTCTAAATGCTTCAGTTTAGTCAGATTGATGCCCCATTTCAGCCGATTAGGGGAATTAACAGCTAGATCAACTACGTTCCAAGGAAAAGCTGAATGGCTTGGACGAAAAACTTCTGGTCGGTAGCCGTTTTTGTAGACGACGGAATAATAGTCTAGCGACTTGAAGTTCTGGCGGATTTGTAGCTCTTCGACTAGGCCAAACAGGTTGTAATACTGCGGGAAAAAGCCGTGAAAGCCATGCTCCATCATAAAGTGGTCGTCGCCGACCTGAATCGGCCAGCTAGCGATTTTGCCACCGAGTTGGGGCGATCGCTCCAGCAGGGTGACCGCCACCCCGCGCTGACTGAGTTCATAGGCTGCAGCCAAGCCCGCCAAGCCGCCACCGATCACAACGGCTTTGAGCGATCGCCCCGGCTGTCGGGGCAGAGCGATTGGATCTTGTTGGTGAATGGTGGGCTGCGGTTTGCTAAAGCGGGAATAGCCCACACCCGTAGCTAATGTGCCAAATCCAAATAGTTTAAGAACACTACGGCGGGAGAGAGTCTGTAAAGAGGAAAGTTCTGGGGGTGAAGACATGTATCCGCGATCAGTAGACGGCGTAGACGGCGATGTTTTCAGCTCGGCTGGTTAGCGTCAACAATAGCTAAGGCCGCTTATCGCTTCCGACAATGCCGCAAAAATCCGCTTAGGCAGCCAATATCTAGGGATTTCTTAAAATACATGGCGCAAATCTTAACAAGACTCTCTCAGGAGATGATTTTCAAACTCCATGAACGTCGATGGTGCCAGGGTGTTTATCCTTTCGATAAATTTTGTGAGGATTGCTCAAATGCTTTTTCTGCCTTGATTTGAGCAATCTTTGAGATTTTCTGTATGCAATCTTTGTGTGCCAACGTGACTGGTGACGGCTATCAGCCTTCATTCCAGCAATTTCTAAAGCTGTCTCGACCGCACCCAAACGTTTTTAGGCATTCCATGCCCCAAGCGTGGCTTGAAAATTATGGTTGACTCCAACAGAGAGACAAGAGAGACAGTCGTTACCCCAATGTTCTGTCTACTCTGTTGTCAAGTCATCGTCGAAGGGCGTGGTCAGTCCCATCAATCCTGTAAAAACTGCTCCATCGTGGTCAATTGGCTCTCAGAGACTGCCGCCTCAGCCTCAGTTTCGCGATCGCTGGAGGGCAAAGGCACTGCCAGCAGGTCAGTGGCGGACACAGTTGGAGTTTCTGGGGCGACAGCGGCAGGCAAATCGGCTTCCTCGGCTTCTTCCACAACTGGCGCCTCCTCCGTTGTGCTGGATTCAACATTGCGGCCACTGGCAGTACCCAGAGTCGTAATCGTTAATACCTGAGGCGGAGTGGCATCAGGGGGATAAACCAGCTCCACAACGACATCCTGCTGTGCCCCTGGCGGCAGCGACAGCCGCAAGATCGGCTCTCCTTCTTCTCCCTGATGCTGCACAACGTGAATATCGCGTAGACGCTGTTGCCCTTGAGATGTGGCATATTGCACCCGCACCGTGCCCCGAAAAAAGACTCGATTAGCCGGATTGCGTAAAAATCGCAGTCCCTGCTTAAGGGTTTCATCCTGCAGCGGGGTTTGCAGCCGTAAAATGATGCGCTGCTCGCGATCGGTGTTGTTGTAAAGCGGCAGGCTGACTTTGTAATGTACTCCGTAGTTGCCGTGGGCTCGATAGGCCGTGTCAGGATAACGCACCAGCATGGGCGCGCTCTGAATCTGATCAGTGCCAAAAGTGTTGTAATCAACCGTACTGATGACGTAAGACAGAGCTTTACCCACTGCCGGAATTGTCAACCGTGAGGCGTCGGGTTCGTCCACCGCGATCGCTTCCCAGCGGGAACCCTGGGCAACGCCTGCGACTCGACCGTAGTAAAAACGGCTGGAACCATCGCCTTTGGCATACTCTTCGGGATTGGTGGGAGGAATGTCTCGGGGCCCCGACAAATCACCATTAACCAGCAGCCGTAGCCACTCCTGTAGCGTCGGCGCCCGCTCATATCCGTCCTGATTGCGGGGCGCATACATGGCCAAGGTGGCAGCATGCACGGGACCGCTACTGGATAGCTGCAGTAAGAGGGATCGCCCATTGCTGGGCAGTTGTAAATTGCTGCCCCCAGGACTCACCGAGGCGACGGGGGGACTGCTGAACTGACTCGGGGCCCCTGGCAAGATCGATCCCGGTGGCAAGGTGGCGTCGGTTTCAAACGGCAGCCGTCTCAGAGGAATCGGTGCATTCACTAACAAATAGGCCTGCTTAGCAGGAATAACCACCTGACGGGGCCATTGTGATTGACGACGGCGCTGCAAAATATCCGTCATGATGCGGCTGCCCGGCCCGGCAAATACTGAACCATCCGGATTTAGGCGCAGGGCTGGCAGGCTATGAAACGGTGCTTGTTGACTCAGGTAACTGGCCCCCTGACCAATTTCAAGGGTGACGGATTCCGCATTGGGATTATAAATAAGGCCGCCCAAAAACAGAGTGCGACGGTCATTAGTCGCAATTCCACGGGCCACGTGATGGGCAAAAAAGTCGAAGCTGCCGTCAAAGGCAAAGTCCAGATGGGCCTGGTCGCTGGCCATCTGATCGCGAGGAAAGGTGGAGAGTAAGATCCCTTCTTGTTGAACCAGTTCAGGACTATTGCTGTTAAAAACAGGAATATTATTTAGCTCCCCCGGCAGGGGTCGAACCTCTTGCTGCCGCATGATTTCGTTGGGAATCTGGGGCAGGGCTTCTCCCTCAATTGCCGGGACTGCAGCGATAGTAGAAGCTACCTGAGGAGGCGGAGCGATCGCCATAGCCGAAGCTAACGGCAACCATACAAGTGCATTAAACATAAGCGAATCGTATCAGGACGTGAATTCTAGAGCTCGTCACCATTCAGTCACCAACCTTCTGAACCAGTAAAGACAGGGTCTCTGACTAATCGCGCCGGGCGGACTCAGCAAGGCCGATCCCACAGGCTTTAGCTCTAATCGATGATGCGCCCTAGCTGATTGTCAGCGAATCAGCGGGAGCTGACGCACCCTAAAAAACCGCGTGAAGCAGTACGCTGTAGCAGCAGCTCAACCAAACCGTGACCTGCCAGTGCTTACCAAGCCGCGATCGCGACTCAGGGTGTCGAATTCAATATGCCCTCAGAACTCATCTAGACAGCGCCGACTAACAAAATATCATTCTGTCAGCCCAAAATTGCATTTGTTTAGTTCAACTTTGTTGAGCAATGGCCGGCTTCTGCATGAAATTACTGAGTAAATAAATTCATCAGCGATTATGCCTTAGCCGCTTTGCGAGCCGCTGCCTTTTCTTGCTGCTTTTCCTTTTGCTTACGACGCTTTGCAGCTTGTTTGGCGGCTCTGGCAGCTTCCGCCGCCTGGCGACGGGCCTCTTCTTTTTCCGCTTCGAGTTTTTCTAGGTAATATTGATAATCACCGCGATATAGCCGCAGTTCCCCGTCGCGAATCTCAACGATTTTGTTCGCCACCTGGGAAATAAAATAGCGATCGTGAGAGACCAACAAAACGGTGCCATCATACTGCTGCAGCGCTGCTTCCAGGGTTTCTTTCGCGGGAATATCCAGGTGGTTGGTGGGCTCATCCAGAATGAGTAGATTAACCGGCTGCACCAACATTGCCGCCATGGCTAAGCGGGCCTTTTCTCCACCGCTGAGGGCCTCAACCTGCTTAAAAACGGTGTCGCCGCTAAACAGAAATTGGCCTAGCAAAGTCCGGATTTGCTCCATTTTCCAATCTGGGACAATGCCCTGTAGAGTCTCAAAGACTGTTTTGTCCAAATTAAGAGCTTCAGCCTGATTCTGCTCGAAATATTTGGGAATGACATTATGGCGGCCCAACCGTACGGTGCCTTCGGTAGGGGGTTCGTGACCTAAAATCAGCCGCAGCAGCGTCGATTTGCCAGCCCCATTCGGCCCCAGAAAGGCAATGCGATCGCCCCGTTCAATTTCTAAATTAGCTCCCAAAAACAGGATTTTGTCGCCATAGCAGTGGGTCAGGTCTTCGATGCGAACCACCTCTTCGCCACTGCGGGGAGCTGCCGGAAACTGGAATTTCAGCGTTCGCACATCGGCATCTGGGGCTTCGATCCGTTCGACTTTGCCAAGTTGCTTTTCTCGACTTTTCGCCTGGGTGCTGCGAGTAGCACTGGCCCGAAAGCGGTCAATGTAGGCCTGCTGCTGGGCAATTTCTTTTTGCTGGCGCTCATAAGCACTTTGCTGTGCCAGTCGATTTTCGGCTTTTTGCTCGAGATATTTGGTGTAATTCCCTAAATAAGTTGTAGAAGTACCGCGCTCAGTTTCCACAATCTGCGTGCAAAGGCGGTCAAGAAATTCACGATCATGGGAAACAATGACCATTGGTGTGTTTACCCGCTTCAGGTAATTTTCCAGCCATTCGATGGTTTCCAGATCCAAATGGTTGGTAGGCTCGTCCAGCAACAGCACATCAGGCTCCTGCAGCAGCACCTTACCTAATCCCATGCGCATTTGCCAGCCGCCACTAAATTCGCTGACCTGGCGATCGCCATCGTCCGCATTGAATCCCATTTCGGGCAGGATTTTCTCGATGCGAGCGTCGAGACCATAGCCATCAAGCGCCTCAAACTGCCGCTGCTGACGATCAAGCTCATTAATCAACTTTTCCAGCCCATCAGGGTCAGCGCTTTCCATCTGATGAGGAATTTCGGTTAGCCGCTGATGAATGGCATTCGCTTCATGAAAAACCGTCCAGAACTCATCTCGGACGGTGCGCTTTTCATCAATTTCAAACTCTTGATTCAGGTAGCCGATTTTTAAGCTGGCGGGGCGCACCACTTGACCGCTGGTGGGTTCGACTTCGCCAAGCACAATTTTTAGCTGAGTTGATTTCCCCGCACCGTTGACCCCGACGAGACCAATGCGATCGCCGACCTTAACTTCCCAATTCACATCTTTGAGGACTTCGCCAGTCGGATAAATCTTGGCAACATTTTCCAAGCGCAGCATGACAAAGAGTCCAGTAGAGGGAGCAACAACGGCAACAACAGCAGGAAGATCTTGGTCACAATAGACATCTAGGACTCACTGCGCACAGTAAGATGAGCCGCCTGCTTGGGAGCTACTTTAACAAATGTTACGGAACAATCGCACGGTATTTTCTCCGTCAAATGCTGCGACTTCAAGCTAGCATCATCGTATGTCTGCAAAATTCTTGATCAAAACTAGTCTGATTTGGGGCATTCGGGGCTATCGCACCGCTGTTTCACCTTTGTTGCCGCCAACTTGTCGATTTACGCCGACCTGTTCGCAATATGCGTTAACCGCCATTCAACGATATGGCGCCGGATACGGCACTTGGTTGACTTTACGGCGCCTTACCCGTTGCCACCCTTTTCATTCTGGGGGCTATGACCCTGTGCCGGAAGGACTGTGGCAGTTAGGCAAAACAAATTTAGCCGAGGTAATCGCCACTAAATCAGCGTCGGCTACTCTGACTGAGCCGCCAACGTCGCCCCCATCATCAATCCGGGAACACTAGGCATTAAGCCCATAAGTTGCCCACGGATTTGGATAAGCATCAAGCATTTTGCTATTTGATTGGCAAAGTCGACAATTGCAATGGTTCAGATTCTGTTAGCGATCGTCATTCTAGGGACTTTGATTTGGTGGTTAAATCGCCAACGGCAGCTAGGAGGACGCCGTCCGCAGCGTTTGCACAAATCCAGCCGCTCTGCTGGCATCGTGCCAGAAAATTTGATGCGACGGTTGGATCGGCTCACTAGGGATCGACGGGTCTCGGAACGATTGATTGAGCGGATTGCTTTCAATAATCCCGGTCGTTCAAAGCGGTGGTGTGTCGAAAAGGCAATTTACGATCTGCAGCGCGATCGCCGTAGCTAGAGACCTGGCGAACAGAATTTGTCATTTGTTAAGTATGCCTTCGCCCAGCAAACTGCGCTATGACAGGATTATTTGCGCTCTCAGAGAGCCTCTGATTTATCGACCACTGGGGTTTCTGTGTAGATTCACTGGTTTAGCGTGTGTCCCCACAGTTCATCTGCTAGGTTAAAAACAACTACATGTTTTTTTGGTTGCATCTTCCGAATTCAATTGCTTGATGTGTGTATTAGTGATTTGCTGACTTTTTACGCTCATGCCTCGAAGACGCATTTTTATCGGTGATATTCACGGACACTACATTGGTTTACGGCACCTGCTCGACAAGATTGCACCAACCAACAGTGACCAAATTTATTGTGTAGGCGATTTGATTGATCGCGGCCCACAAAGCGCCAAAGTGGTCAGTTATGTACGCGATCAAGGGTTCTCCTGTGTTCTGGGAAACCACGAACAGCTTTTGCTGGGCGCTTTCGACAAAAATTGCGAATCCCCTCAAATGCTGCAGGCCTGGCTGTACAGCGGTGGGCAATCAACCCTGGCTAGCTATGACAAAGATGTTGACTTGCTGTCAGAGCATATGGAATGGTTTCGCAGTTTGCCAATTTATCTAGATTTGGAGGATATTTGGCTGGTGCATGCTGGCCTGGATCCCACGATGGCAGTCAATGAACAAACGGCTGAGGAGTGCTGCTGGGTGCGTGACGTGTTCCACAATGCCTCGCAACCGTATTTTGCTGACAAGCTAATCATCACTGGACACACTATTACCTTCACCTTTCCAAACATTAAACCGGGCCAAATCGTATCTGGCCCTGGATGGTTGGATATTGACACTGGAGCCTATCACCCCAAAAGTGGTTGGTTGACCGCGCTGGACATTGACAATGAGATTGTCCATCAGTTCAACGTATTTGAAGCTGTTTATCGCTCGCGATCGCTGACGGAAGCCTGTAGTCCTTTCACCAAGAGTCGCCGCCGCGCCATGGTCTCATAAAGACAATGCACACGCTACTTCTGTGAAGGTGGCCGCCGCGCGGCAACAAGACTGGCTCGTAGACTTGACATGTCAAGCTCAACACAATAGTTAATCGAAAGACGATTTGGCAATATGGACCAAGGCGTCGCCCTGATGAATTAGAGGATTTTGGCTGTAGCCGATAACGCAGCCCTCTAATGGGCTACGGATGGGCGTTGGTTTGTCACCAAAGGCATCAGTGACCAAGCCAATTGTTTCTTTATAAGCAACGCGCTGGCCCAGTTCCACCTTGCAGTGCCAGAAGCCGCCTCGGGATGCTCTGATCCATTTTGTTTCATCAGATTCGATCGCTAACGACACCTGATCCGGTGCCTCTAGCGTATACATATTCAAATAGGCTAGCGCCCGCCGCACGCCATCCACGCCAATTTGAATCGCCTCTTCCCCAAACCGTAGGGCTTCACCGGCCTCGTACAGCAGCGTGGGAATATTACGCTTGGTCGCCGCCTCCCTCAAAGAACCGTCCCGGGTGTCAGCGTGGATCACGATGGGGGCCCCAAAAGCTTTGGCAAACGCATAGGTAGCTGGGTCTTTGAGATTAGCGCGGATCTGCGGGAAGTTGCTGCGGTGAATGGCGGCAGTATGCAAGTCAATCCCATGACTGCAATGACTGACCACCTCTTGCATGAAAATTGCGGCCAAACGAGCCGCTAAAGACCCCCGTCGAGAACCCGGAAAAGAACGGTTTAGATCACGACGATCAGGTAAGTAGCGAGACTGTTCAATTAGACCGAAGATATTTACCACAGGCACCGCCAGCACGGTGCCGTGCAGAGCAGACGGTTGCAGAGAACGCAGGATGCGACGAATGATTTCGACCCCGTTTAGCTCGTCGCCATGAATGGCAGCGCTCAGCCAAATGCAGGGGCCAGGGTGGCGTCCCCGCACCACAGCTATCGGCAGCGACAGCGTCGTGCCCGTAGGCAAGCGCGTCACCGGAATCTCTATCTTGACCCGTTTGCCAGGCGGAATTTCTACTTTGCTAATAACCAGCGGCGATCGCCCCGCATCTTTTATGGACTGAGACTGAGCTGCGATCGCAGGTTCACCTTCCAAGTAACTCAAACTCCACTACGACAGTCTGCATAGAGTAGCAAATCTTTTGCCAACCTACTGTACCGAGAACAGAGAATTCAGCACACGGAAAGAAGCATTGGTTTTGACGCTTGACGCTGAGTGTTTGGTGCTCAATCCTTTAACATCTGCCACCGGCTACTTATGTCGTTTTCCCACTCTCCAAGTCTCAGGCAAGGTGTTTGTCCCATTTTTCTATCCTCCAAGCCCGCTGGGTAGGCTCCACCGATACACGCCATTACCCTTGCAGGCAAAAAATCAGCGATCGCATTTCTAAATCGACGATACAATACATGGGTTCTAATTGAAATCAAAAAGGTTATGCCCGTCAGCCCGGCTCAAATTCGCGCTGTTTTAGAAGAAAAGCGTGAGGTGCTTTCCCAATTTGATCAGACATTGGTGCATGATCTCGACCGCTATCGCCGGGCCTGGCAAACGCTGACTCAGACTCCCTTTCTGCAAGCAGCTAAGCGATTGTCGCAGTCAGGCACCGGGGCGCACTTACTGGAGTCCTTCGAGGCTGTGATCAAGGGAGTGATTGCCAACCCCCACCACTGGGAAAACCGAGAAGATAGCTTAGCTTGGGTAAAGGATCAGTTGGCAGGCATTACGACCTTTGCAGTGGATGGCTCGCAAATATTTCCCAGCAAAGACGTCTCGATGCCCATTGCCTTAGTGCAGATTGGCTGGTTTGAAAATCCCCATACCGCTGACGGTCAGTACACCAAAGATATTGCACTGGATGTACTCACCCCTGAAGATTTAAGGGTCCACAATCGTGGAGAGCCCGTTGATCGCCGCGTCAATATTCGCCGTTTTGAAATGGAGGTCGATCGCCTGGTTGGCTACATGAAAACTTGTTCCCACCCAGAGCGTACGCTGGTACTGTTTGATGGCTCACTGGTGGTAACGTTTGCGGATGCCTTCGATCCAGAAAGCCAGGCTGCCTATGTCAAAGCGATGGTTCGGCTGTTGGCCACCAGCCAGCAATATCGGGTGCCGCTTGTAGGTTTTATTGATACTACTTACGCCCGTGATATTGCCACGCTGCTGCAGCACTATGATTCAGATGTCAAAGCGGTCGAAGCCATTCATGATGCTCAGATTTTGAAGCGCTTGATGAAGTGGGGCGATCGCACGCCGCTGATGCAGTGCGATCGCGAAGGCATTCTCGACCAGTATGGCGACCAGCAAGATCAGGTGATTTTTAGCTATCTGCAAACCACCCGCGATCGTCCCCCTGCCCGCCTCGAAATGCCTCGCTGGATTTGGGAAGCTGACATGGCGACAACCGTCATCGACTGGGTCAAGGCCGAAGTCATTGTCGGCGGTGGCTATCCCTATGCTATTGAAACCGCTGACCAAACTGCCGTGCTGCAGGCCCCGGATCGCCAGCTCTTCTATCGAATTTTGCAGGAATGGGCTAGTCGCGAACGCCTCAACGTCCAGTTCTCGCGCAAGCTAGTCAGTAAATTACGACGGCGCTAGCCAGATGCATGCTCCGTTCGGGCAACTGTAGAGCGATCGCCTTGAGGACAATCAAGCGGTCACAGAAACCTGTAGCGTTTCTGACCAGGGCCTCAGCGGACGTTCCCATAACTCCTGCCCACCAGTAACGATCGACTTCCATTGCTTGATTTTGCTCCCGGCGCCAGCAAATAGTCCTCGTGATCGCCTTGAATAATTGTTGGCTGCCCTGCGTCGACAAACAGCGCCTTGCTATCGCTGCACCAAAAGCTCGTCGCGCCTTAGTATTCCCCTACATTACCGGCAATACTGAGGAAATTATCTGCCAAGTTGACAAGAAATATACGTGAATAAAGCTTAGTGTTTCTCGTTCCTGCCAGTGAACCTCATTTTTCTCAATGCCATCAAAATATTAAGTTATCAATAAACGTGTGTGAAGCAATAATGAAGCTTCGTATTTTATCGGTAAATTCAGAAGCCTTACTTGATTGCAATTAAAGCCCGCTTTGCACAGGCTTTAATTAAATATCTTGAATGTGAAGTGTCGAACAATAGAACGGTTCAGTCGTTTAGTGATAATACCTTCTCTCATAAAATCGAGCTGTTAGCTCATCCGGAACTAAGGCATATAGTCTAAGGCTATTATCGTCCTTGAATTGCAATAAAGTGTTGCCGTTTTGTGAGTTATTTTTCAACCCATAAAGGTCTGATAGATGACTCAAAGCTTCTATTGGCAGGGATTATAGATTCTGATAAGTCAGCGATCGCAACCGAGAATTGTCATTCTTTTACTTGTTTAAATACTTGGTTTTCTCTTAGCAGTATTGACAATTATCGCTGCTAACAAAAGGGTTACGACGTTTGCGGAATTTATTAGGTCAACTATCTCACTTAAGAGATAGCTAAAAATATTGACTGCTTCAACGATTCATCTAGGGAGTATCAACCAATATGCCATTAATTGACCTCCGAGACTTCACATCTGAAGCTCCAATTGAGTCTGATTTATGCATTATTGGCTCAGGCCCCGCTGGTTTGTCCATTGCCCACGAATTTGGCAATACTTCAGTCAAGGTTCTGGTACTGGAGAGCGGTGGCCACATAGAAGAAAATGATACTCAGGCTCTGTACGACATTGAAAGTGTCGGCTTGCCTCGGGTCATGGAGCAACGCCAAGTGCGCAACCGTATCCTAGGTGGCAGTTCTCACACTTGGTATGGCCGCTGCGCTCCCTTGGAACCGATTGATTATGAAATTCGGGACTGGGTGCCGTATTCAGGTTGGCCTATCAGTCATAAAGATTTGCAGGAATATGAGCACCGAGCCAACACCATTCTCGGATTAGGCTCACATGATTATGGCGAGGCAATGCGTGAGCGATTCGCCATCGGTTCCCAGCAGGCTTTAAATCCAGCGCTCCTCAGAGATCAGTTTTGGCAATACAGCAAGGTTTCCAACAGTAATCGCCAGGTGCCCCAGTTTGGCCGACACCGAATTCCCCAAAATGCGCCAAATATCGACATTCTGCTGCACGCTAATGTTACTCACCTTTCGCTGGATGAGGCGGGCTCTAAAGTTGAGTCCGTTAATATTACAACCCTAGACGGCAAGCAGGCTTTGGTTAAGGCCAAGCTGTTTGTGCTGTGCTGCGGGGGGATTGAGAACAGTCGCTTACTGTTGGCCTCTAATCATCAAAGACCCAATGGATTGGGTAATGAGCATGATCTGGTAGGGCGGTTTTTGATGGATCACCCCGGTACCGTCGTCGGTGAATTTGCCAGTCTGCAGGATATCTATCAGGTCAATCGTTATTTCGGCGAGCGCTGGTACTACAACGAGCATGGCAAGCACGTTTATGACCATGGCATCGCGTTAAGCGCTGAACTGCAGGAAAAAGAGGGTCTGCTAAACTGCGCTGCTTTCTTGCAGCCTGTCGAAGATTCTGGAGAACCTTGGAAGGCGATCAAAAAAGCTCGAGCTGCTTTGAAGGGCGACGCTCCGGCGCTCTCTAGTTTGGCTACTGGAATACGGGCCACGCTGACGCATCCCGGCCGGTTTGTTAAAGGTCTATCTCGGCAAGTCCAGGATAAGCGCCCACCGGTGCATGCCGCATGTCTATATGCCCTAGTTGAGCAACAGCCCAATCCAAACAGCCGAGTCACGCTTTCGAAAACTAAAGACCGCTTGGGCCTGCCAATTTCTCAAGTGAATTGGCAAATCAGTGAGCAAGAGGTGAGAACCGTTGAGCGGTTGGGTGAACTGATTGGGGCAGAGTTTTCTCGCTTAGGTATTCCTCAGCCCATCCTGCACAAGCATGACCACTCTGCTGAGTCACTGCGATTAGAGTTTCGCGATCGCGCTCATCCAACGGGCACTACGCGCATGTCGGCAACTCCCCGCACTGGAGTTGTTGACGTCAACTGCAAACTGCACACCGCAGAAGGTCTCTACGTTGCCGGCACTTCGATTTTCCCCACCTCCAGCCATGTTAATCCGACCTTCGACATTATTGCCCTATCAATTCGGCTAGCGGACCACTTAAAAACCTTTTTTTAATGCCAAATTTTAGAGGAGAACTACGTGGAGTTTCTGGATTATTTTAGTCACACTTACATTGTCAACCTCCCTGAACGTGAGGATCGTAGAACGGGCATGAACCGGGAGCTGAAGCGCGCTGGCTTTGCCTGTAGCGGTCCGCATTTTCGCTATTTCCCTGCAATCAAACCAACGGAGAAAAAGGCTTTTCCCAGCAATGGCGTTTTAGGGTGTTTTTTAAGTCATCTAGAAATTCTGAAGCTAGCTGAACGTGAGAATCTTCAGAATGTTGTCATTATGGAGGATGATCTGGCGATCCCTAATGATTTTGCTGCAGCGGTGAGACCAGTTTGTCAGCAATTAGCAACAACGCCCTGGGATGTGGTGCTGCTGGGCCATTTACCTTATCAGCACTCGAATATTGCTGAGTCGGAGCCGGCTGCGGCATCCGAATATGAGCCCTGCTCACTTCAACCGACACAGGTGCCTTTGAGAGGAACTCACTTTTACGCAGTTAATCAATGTGCCTATCGCAAACTTATTTATTTTCTAGAAACACTGCTAGCGAAGCGCATTGAGAAGCAATGGCTAGAATCGGATGGACTAATTGACAACCTTGATGGGGCTTATTTAGATACGGCACTGTATCTTTTTAATCGCAATGTCCCTAACGTAAATTTCTATGCTGTGTCTCCGTCTCTGGGATGGCAGCGCAATAGTAGCAGTGACATTTCACCCGGACGTTTTGACCAAATCGCTTGGCTCAAGACATTAATGAATGATGCTAGAAGTTTGCGGTATGGGTTAGCTAGACGCCTTGCAGACCGGTAAGCGAAGCGCTCTGAGTTGGCTAAGCAATCGCAACTGATAGCTCAGAGCCCGTTATTAACCGACGCTAGAAGTCTCATAGGATGGGGCATTACTACGTCCGCCTTAACTTCATAATGGAATCAGTAACCATTGTGCCGACATACTCGGATAGCTGAATAGCGGCGCTTTAGGCATAGAACGGCAACCGAAAATAATGTGACGACAATTCCCTGTTGGCGTAGAGCCGCTCCTGATAATGCGCTCTATGCGAATAGGGAACTTTTGTAGCTGTTTCAGCGTCTGTTTGGGTCAGTCTTTAAATTGATTTTTGCCCAGTTTTTGGTAAATAGTGACAGCGACTGCTTAGAACAAACTGGCAGAATAAGAAGAACTCACGGATTTCAACTCAGTTGCATTGGTCATGAATTATCAAAGGCGATTTATTGCATGGTGCCTGGCAGGGCTATTTATCACTTTGAGCCTGAGTAGCGTATTTAGTCACTGGCAGTCGGGATATGCTGCTCAGTCAGCAGATTTACTCGAGGCTAAACCCTCATCATCTGCAGCGCTGTCTCAAGGATTGAAGAATAGTGCTGACGATTTGAAGCTGCCAGAGGCAGAGAGTGCTGCAGAGCCCCCTTCAGAAGATGACAGCGTTTTGAATCTGCCTGACTCTGAGCCCCAATCGCCGGGAGAAAGCATGCCACAGTCTGCTTCTGCGGAGTCAGATGAAGATTGGAATGATATTGATATTGAGTCTTCCGGTACGGCAACATCGCCCCCTAAAGTTACCAAACGGCAGCAGATTTTGATGGCTGCAGATGAGCATTACCTAGCTGGCGATCGCGAGACGGCTGAAGTGCTTTATCGACAGGTCAAAGATGCCGTGTGGCAAATTGACCCAAATTCGCTGCGTCCCTTGCCAATCACGGATCCAGCAGATTTACCACCCGCCGGTTCAGTCTATTGGCGGGAGGCCAAGGCTGGCTACGAGCAAGGTTTAGTCCATCGTACGCTGGTGCCCTTGGAACTATTGGTAGAAGAGTATCCTGAGTTTATCCCTGGGCAAATTTTTTACGCGCAATACCTGGTGGAGAATGATCGCGCTGCCGAAGCTGATGCCATCCTGGATCGCTCTTTGATAATTTATCCCAGCCAGCCAGCCCTGCTGCAGGCTCGGACTCAGACCCAAATGGCTCTAGAGCAATGGATTGAAGCGGCTATTACGGCAAAGCAGTTTGTTTTGCTGAATCCTGACCATCCAGACTCAGCGATGATGGATGAACTTAGCCAGGAAAATTTGGACCGGTTTCGGGCAGCAATGAATGAAGAACTGACCGGTAACCTAATCGGCAACATTGTGACTGGGGCTGCCGGTTTACTGTTAACAGGCGGATTGATCGGGCCGTATACTGCCCTCAATTCCGCCATGATCTTGATGCAGGGTGAGTCTGCCGTCGGCGCGAGTGTGGCAGCGCAGGCCAAAGAGCAACTGCCGATCATGGGCGATCGCCAAGTCAATGAGTACTTGAATGAAATTGGCCAAAGTCTGGCAACCTTGGCAGGCCGCGATGAATTTGATTACGAATTTTATGTGGTGGACGATGCTAGCCTCAACGCATTTGCGCTGCCAGGAGGCAAAATCTTTATTAACTCTGGGGCATTTCTTAAAACGCAATCAGAGGCGGAGTTAGCAGGACTCGTTGCCCATGAGCTATCCCATGCGGTGCTGTCCCACGGTTTTCAGTTGGCGACTAACGGTAACTTGATTAGCAGCGTGGCGGGTATTATCCCGCTGCCTCAAGTGGGGGGTATTGCAGCCAGCTTGATTTTTAGCGAATATTCGCGAGAAATGGAGCGTCAGGCCGATATTTTGGGTACGCAACTGCTCGCAGCGGGGGGCTATGCAGCTGATGGCTTGCATAATCTGATGGTGACGCTCCAGGACGAGGTCGGAGAGGGGGGTGGCATTCGCTGGTTTGCGTCTCATCCAGCGCCAGCCGAACGGGTCGATTACCTCAAGCAAATTGTCGAAGTGGGCGGCTTCAATCGCTATGCTTATGAAGGTGTAGAGCCACATCTGGCGATTCAGCAGCGGGTGGCTCGACTCACTGAGAGTGACTCTGAAGCGGAAGAAAACATCGAAGCGGGTGAAAGTCCTGAAACAGAGGAAACACTTGAAGAAGAAACGCTTGAAGAGGAAGTTGGTGGCTAAAGACGAGGAAAATTTGGTTTGAGGAAGTTTGAGGAGGAGTCGGTAAATGAAACGATGGCTAAAGCCCGTGGCCTAATTACCTTGCACTTCTACCCTGAACTTTCATGTTCTGACCTTTGAACTTCGCATTTCATACTTTTTTGGAAATCGTACTCTTCTCGCCTAGTATTCTGCATTTCGAATTCTGCATTAGGATAACGATGAGGATTGGAGGAATTCTCCATGGCCGAGCCAACGCAAACTCCAGTGCGACATAGTCAACTGCACAGCCGGTTGGTGATTGATCTGGAAACCACTGAAGAATTGGGCAAGCTTTCACAATTTTTAGTTGATGTTAAACATCATCAAGTTGAGGGCTTTGTCTGCCGTAAGGGGCTGTTGAGCCTAGATACGCTTCCTGTGATGTGGGTGCAAGTGGAATCAGTTGGACAGGACAGCATTTTGGTGCGACGCAGTGGGGCTGTCGTTTCTGAACGTCTTGATACGGCGATCGCTCTAGAGAACCAGGCAATTTGGGCTGACTCTGGCGATCAAGTTGGGCAACTGGCTGATTACTGCATCGATTTATCGACGGGAGCTATTACCCAATATGTGTTTACGGCACCTGGATGGCAAGGGCTAACGGATGGCCTCTATACGTTTGCTCCTGAAGCTGTCGTTAGCGCCGGCAAGAAGCGGATGATGGTGCGACAGATGGCGCTGGAGCAGGCAGAGCAGTTTGTGTCTGGGGTGCCCGAACGGGTTAAAGAAGCCTGGCAGCAGGATGTGACTCGCACTCGTGAAGACGTGCAGGGAGCGATTGATCGCACGCAGGAAGTGGCTGAACAGGTAAAGAATCAAGCTCAAAATCTTACCAAGCAGGCTCGCGGTCAATTTGGCCAGATGTTTGGTCAAGTTAAAAAGCGCAGTAAAAATTGGCGATCGCAGGTCAACGATCGCTTTGCCGACGCTGCCTCAAATTTACAAGATGTCCGCCAGTCTCAACCTAAAAATGAGTCTGACAGCGCAATTGATGTTGATTCCGAAGAAATTTGGCCTGATGAAACGAAACCTTAGCAGCGGCAATCATGCGATCGCGATGTTGATAGCGGCTAAACAGAACAGCAATTATCGTCATTTACTGGGATCGGCGGGAATTGACTTGAGTTAAACTAAAGAGTAATGCTTCAGTGATGTGAGATGCATACATCTCTGCTCATTTACCGGCCATAAGTTGAGATCAAAGCTGAGTTAGCCTATGACTACACAAACCGCACCGCAAGAAAAAGGCATTTTGATGTCTGAAACTGCTCTGCACCACGTGAAGATGCTCAAAGAGCAGCAGGGTGGCAAAGCGCTTTGTCTGCGAGTGGGGGTCCGCCAGGGTGGCTGCTCTGGCATGTCCTACACAATGGATTTTGAGGATCCCAGCAATATTGGCGAGCAAGACGAAGTATATGACTACGGCGACTTCAAGGTCGTGTGCGATCGCAAGAGCCTGCTTTATCTGTATGGATTGATGCTGGACTACAGCAACGCCATGATTGGCGGTGGATTTCAATTCACGAATCCCAATGCGTCTCAAACATGCGGCTGCGGTAAGTCTTTTGGCACTTAATTGACGCATCAAGACGAAAACTCATGCAAATATGCATGAGCCAGCCCAGTAATTCCACTGATAAACATCCCGTCATCTTTCTAACGCCGCAGGTTCTGCTTAAGGGCAAACCTGCGGTACGCTTATGAGCGAATAATTTTTGAACAAGCCACTATGACTGAAAGCACTGAAGGCGCTGAAGCGCTATTTGAGCAGGGTATTGAACAATACAAAGCTGGGGCTACCGCGGGTGAGCTAATTCCAGTATTTAAGGAAGTTTGCGATCGGGCGCCCAAGAGCAGTGCCGCGTTAACTTGTCTTGCTTGGCTTTATTTGCTTGAAGATAAGCCCAATTCTGCCCTTAAAGCGGCACAAAAGGCCGTCAAAATGACACCGCAGGATCCTCAAGGCCGAATTAATTTGGCTCTGGCAATGCTGGAAACCGGCAAGAAAGGGGTCCGGAGTCATATTGACGAAGCGTTGCAGATTATGATGCTGTCCTCCGACCTCAAAGACGAAGTGCAGCAGAACCTTGAAGAAGGTTTAAGTCGAAAACCCGAATGGAATAGCCTTAAGCGAGTTCACAAATGGCTGTTCGACAGCTAAGTGAAAGAGGGTTTCACTGTCAGCCCAGGAATTTCTTTTAGACACATTTATCTAGCTTTATAAATGCGCTTCTCGGGGTTTGTTGCAATTTTTTTACGTTGCTTCTAATTCACGCTTAGGCTGAATTGAAGGAAGTTTCGCCGCTTGAGGCGTCACTAAATTGCTATAAACAGCAGTCAAACAGGGGAGGGATCAGCGCGATTAGACAAATAACTTAACGGCAGTTTGCATAACTGAATGATAAGGTTTACTCAATCAACCGATAAGGTTTACTTGAGTTTTATTCAGTCACGTTGAATTACGGAGCAGGATTCAAATGGTTGCACGCACTGTGAAGGTTAAACCAGACACTCGTAATCACAAGGGCTTTTTTGTCCAAGATGCAGCATACGAGCTAGTAGGGATTGAGCAATCTGGCTGGGCATTGATCTGTGTTGATGAAGCGAGTTGTCATTATGTTGATCCAGATGACTTACGCGGCAGTGATGGCGAACAAATGGATATTGCTTAGCCGTATGCAGTTTGTTAGGTGAACTTAACACGATATCGCGGCCATTGAGTTGGCCTCAGAACTATCTTTCGAGCACTTTAATGGGCGATCAGCTAGAGGAAACGAGTCTTTATCTCTACGCTGGTCGCTTCTTTCCATCTCCAGGGCACGTCATCAATTGACACCAGAAATTTCTGCAATGACATCATCGTGCCCATTTCAGCTTTCTGAGCCAAGAATAGGCAGGTTTGCTGGCTCTCAATTCTGATCCGATTGCCAAAATCCTAGCGTTTTTTTAAGCCTGACCCACGCATTCCTCATTTTCCAAAACCGGTTGTTTTCCATCGCTTCGATGGTTTGCCGCCAATGAATGATTTCTGACTGCGCCCGGCTGAGCTCAGCTTGTAAAAGTCTTAGGCGCTTATTCTCCACTTTTAGCTGATTGCTGGTGCGCCAGTCTTGCAGTGTCCAATCACGATATTGTAGTGCTGTACCAAGAGCTAAATTTTTATCTAAGCCCCCGGATATTGGCACATCTGCAATCTTTTGTAGCTGAGCATATATGGCCAGTGCTTCAGGAAAGTAATGGGACAATAAGGCGGGACGATGGGTATTGTTAATGGCTGCGTGCATCATATGTGACTGAAATAGACTTTCAGTGGGTGAAGCAAGCGCCAAGTCGAATTTTGAATTAATTTTTTGGATTAAAGCAGTCTCATCTGTCTTCAGTAAATCGCAGTGAAATAGGAAACAATTTTCTGCATGATTCTGATAAAAGTCTAAAATAATCTGGTTGTAAATTAGCCAGACTTCGACTGCGAAACTGGGATTATTTTCAAATGCAGGATCTCCTCGAAAAAAAATGGAGTCAATAACTTCCCAAGGTGACCTGTAGGGGAATATGAATTTAGCTTTGGGTAACAGTTGCTGCCAAAAGCGCAGAAATAAGGTTGTTCGTGGTTCTTTCCAACCCCAAGTTTTGTAAAGTTTGAGACGGCGATCGCAGAGTTCTTGAGCTCGCCCCCAAAATTGCGGAGGTACATCAATGGGGCCTGCTATCGACCAGCCTTCAGGGCTAATGCCTTGAGAAATTAGAATGTCTTGATGCAGGTGTAAAAAGTCTTCGTCTTCAAAGTGACCGGCGACGTTGCCCACATTTGCTTTTAGTAACTGATCGCAAATAAAAACGCCAGCCTGCTGCAGAATTGAAGCTGTCAATGATGTACCAGAACGGTGCATTCCAGCAATAATCAACGGCTGTGATGAGTCGAATTCTAGCTGCGACATAGAAAGCTCTGATTCTTTAGGGAATTATTTAGGAAATCAGCCAGATAGAGTGGTTATTTCAAGCGTCAACAATGAAAGCAATTATCCTCAGAATAAAGAAAAATATTTAACATATAGAGTACCTAAATTGGTAGTGTTTTATGTGCGTAAAAGACTGTTTAGTTTGATATGGTTCCTGACAATATTTGAATCTGCGGCACAATACCAAAATCAACTGTTCCCGTTTCTCGTATATTTCCTTCGGCCTGAACCTTAAACATAGCAATATCAATAGCGCGATCTAAATATACCGTCTCCCTGTTGATTTGACCGGAAACACCAGCATTGAGAAAGTAAGTTCCGGGCAGTAGTAAACAGACAAATTCAAATCTTACCTTAATTAAACTACCTTGTGGAATTCGATCAACTAGCTCAGTTGCTTGATGGGAAACCATGCCGCCTAACGCTATCCCCGAAACGGTTTTAATCAACATGCCAAAATTAACTGAGGACGCGGCTTGGGAGAAATAAACGTCATAGCTGTAGATATAGTTATCTCCTCGACACAAAATATTGGCTAAACTTCCTTCCCGGGTTCGGATATCGGGATTTTTTATTTTGGCTCCCCGTGATTGATATTCAATACAGTGTTGTGGCACAAGATAGGGGTCGTATTGGGCTTCTAGAATACTGTTGATTGGTGACAATGATTTTGCCGAGCAGTCGGTTGCTGATGTCTGTGAGGAAGCGCGATCGCCAGCTTTAGACCCTGCCAAATTTGGCAAGTTTCCTTGCCGAAGGGATTCCCTGAGAACAGAGCGGGCCGCTTCCGGAGCATAAATCAGCTTGTGGTATTTTGCCACCGTTAGCTTAGGGGTATCTTGAACGATGATTTCGCCGTCATCAATCAGAACAGCATGGTCACATAGCTCAACCACTGAACTAGCCGCATGTGAAACAAATAAAACCGTTACGCCACGTTCCTGCAGCTCATAGATACGAGCAAAACATTTACGTTGAAAGGCTTCATCCCCGACCGATAACGCTTCATCAATAATCAAAATTTCTGGATCAACATTGATGGCGACAGCAAAAGCCAATCGCACAAACATGCCGCTGGAATAAGTTTTAACGGGCTGATCAATAAAGTCTCCAATTGCTGAAAACCGGACAATATCTTCAAACTTGGCCAGCATTTCAGCCTGGGATAGCCCTAGAACTCGCCCGTTAAAAAAAGCATTTTGGCGACCAGTAAATTCAGGATTAAAGCCGCTCCCTAACTCTAATAGAGCCGATACGCGGCCTCTGACTGCCACTTCTCCAGAGGTGGCCTGCAAGGTGCCAGCAATAATTTGTAGCAGGGTACTTTTGCCAGAGCCGTTACGTCCAATGATGCCAACTGTATCCCCTGGGGTAATCTCTAGGTTAATGTCGCGTAATGCCCAGAACTCTTCAGCTTTTCCCGTATTCGCAAACAGGGCTTCTTTTAGACGTTCAATCGGATGATGATAACGTTTATACAGCTTGGAAACATGCTTTAGAGAAACTGCCGGAACTTGAGACATCAAACTTCTCGAATCAATTGCCTAGAGCTGATTTTTAACATCAATAAAAAGCGGTCAGACTACTTTAAATTGAGCGCTAATTTAAAGACCGGTCAAACTTTGACAACTTACTTAAATCACTGCTCAAACGCATCTCAACTAAGATACTGACCGGTCAAACTTGCAGTTGCATAAGGGGTAGTTCAGTCCATTCTGCAAAAATTTCCTACAATCTTTTGCTCCGGATGCCTCTGCCAAAACCGAAATAAGGCCCATTGACGAAGCTAGTTTACTCCCGTTTCACTTCCCACCTACAAAACATCAGCAAAGGCGTTTTTGAGTCGACGATATAACCCTAGTCCTAGGCCAAATATGCTGCCGGAAATTACGGTCGCGACGGCCCACTCGCTCCAGTGCGTAATTTCACCTACCAAAATAGCATCGCGGTACAGCTCGGCGATCGCCGCCAGCGGATTAAGCCAGAATACCCACTGTTGCAAAGGCTCGGGAACTAAGGTTGCTGGATAGATAATTGGGGTGGCGTAGAACCATAGATTTAGCGCCACAGTTAAGGTTTGAGGAATATCGCGCACAAACACCGTTAAGCCCGCGGCAGCATAGCCCAATCCAGCAGTCAACAGCAGCAGCGGGAGCCAAATCAGCGGCAAAAAAAGTAGTGTTGGGTTGATGACCTGCTGCGAAAAGGCGACAAAGGCGATCAGCGCCATCAGCCCAAAGCCGCTTTCTAAAAAGCCAGAAAGAATGGGAACCAAGGGCAAAAGGCTCAAGGGAAAGACGACTTTTTTAACCAGATTGGGTTGAGCGACCACCGAATTAGTGGCCTGCAGCAAGCCGCTGTTAAAGACCATCCAGGGCAGCAGTCCGGCAAATAGCCACAGGCCAAACACCAACGAATTGTTCGCCGGTAACCCCTCAAGTTCGAGTTTGACCCTGAGAACAATTGAAAAAACGTAGGTATAAATCAGTAGCGTGGCAAGCTGATTGACCAACGGCCAAACGTTGCCTAGCATTGATCCCTTATAGCGAGCCGTCATGTCTCGCTGAACCAAAGTAATTAACAATCCCAATTGAGCCCACTGTGTTTCCTCGAGCGGCAACAGCCGCTTGAGACGAGTAGCTTGGCGCAGCAGCGTTTGGCCACTCGCCTTTAAGGATGCTTTCAGAGGTTTGAGCACACCCGTCATATCGGCTTTGCTCTTTGGGGTAGAGAACAGAGGGAAAACCCGGCGATCGCCCACTCGCGGACTGCCATCATTAGGCTATCCTCGGCTTTGCCCAGCTAGGCCAGAACTTGCCGTTGAAGCTAGAAGGGACGCAAACATAATGATCCCTAGCGCTAAAAGCCAAATTTAACGGCAAATGGAGCCGCTAGCTGACTAATCTACCAGATTCAGGCGTTGACATTGCCAAAAGCGTTGACGTTCTGTCCCGGGTGCCGGTTTCAGAAGATGCTGATCAGGCACTGGTAGACCGGGCTGGTGACTGCGGTTACTCCTTATTTTCCAGCTCTGCTGTAACCACCTCAAGCTGCTGCATTTCGCCGCCGCGCTCAACTTTGAGTCGCAGCGTTTGGCCAATTTCACTGTTTTCGACCCGACGCTGCAGCACATCGGCTGACGCGATAGCCTCGCCGTCAATGGACAACACAACATCGCCCCGGCGGAGTCCAGCATCTGCCGCTGGCGTGTTGGGAATCACCCGCACGACCAAAACGCCAGACACCTCTGGCAGGAGCAGCCCAGCATTAGGATCATCATTATTACGGCGGGCAATGTCCGGCGTTAGCGTGGCGATTTGTACCCCGAGATAGGGATGGGGAATGCTTTCGCCGCGCACCAGCTGATCTTTAATCTCTTTTGCCTTATTAATGGGTATGGCAAACCCAATGCCCATAGCATCGGCCCGAATTGCTGTATTAATGCCGATCACTTCGCCGGACTGGTTCAGCAAGGGGCCGCCGGAGTTGCCAGGATTGATAGCGGCATCAGTCTGAATAAAATCGAGGCGTTTATCGGGAATTCCGACGGAGGCACTGGACCGCTTTAGGGTGCTGACGATCCCCAGAGTAACCGTATTGTCTAGCCCTAGCGGATTGCCCACTGCGATCGCCCAATCACCCACCTGCACCGAATCAGAATTTCCCAGCGGCGCTATCGGCAAAGAGTCCCGGTCAGTCTCAATTTTCACCACGGCTAAATCCGTTACGCTATCTTGGCCTTCCACGACGCCTTCAAAACTGCGGCCATCCTTTAAAGTCACCGTGACGCGATCGGCCCCGTCAACCACATGGGAATTCGTCAGCACGTCGCCTGCCGCTGAAATAATAAAGCCCGAGCCCTGACCTCTTAGCAGTTGTTCCTGGGGATAGCGGGGAAATCCGTTGGGCCCCATAAAGTCGCGGAAAAAGGGGTCATCAAAGAATAAATCGGGCGTTTCTCGAACCACGGTCTTTTCGGTATCAATGCGTACAACCGCATCACCCACCTGCTCAACTGCGGCTGCCACAAAACTTCTTTGACTGATGGTAGCGCTCACAGCATCAGACGGAACTACCGTATCGGGAGTTGCTTGGGCGGAGGCGGGGGGGGAGGCACTTACCAACGCCAAAATCGTGCAGCAGGCGATCGCAAATAGCTGCATCACAATACGTCGCCAGGATTGAAGCCGAGCCATTACCGCCATTGATGAACTCTCCGAAGGTTTGAATTAAGCGTAAAGGTTTGCCAGCACATACAGCAGTAGCCGCTACCATGTTCACTGTCTTGCCTTATGGTAACTAGCTAAGTTAAGCAACAAAGTCATCCCGGTCAAGCAGGGATTTCTGTACGGGCTAGTGGTCAGGCAAGTTTATGGGGTTGTCGATGCCAGCGGCAGCGATGCCAAAGCCCCAATATTCACCTTGAAAGTTCTCACACTCTTATTTTTTACCCAACGCCGCCATGATTGATGCAAACCGTTCTTTCTGGCTCCGTCTAGCCCCATGGGCCCTGGCGAGCTGTGTCGCGGTACTCGGACTAACGTTATCTGGATGCTCCCTTTCCTCGGCCGAATCAGGGATTTCATATAAAGAGCAGCTCGCCACCCACTTAACGGAACAGGGGGCTGCCATGTATGGGGCTTTTTGGTGTCCTCATTGTCAAGATCAAAAGGCCCTCTTTGAGGATGCCGTTGATAGCTTGCCCTATGTGGAGTGTGCCGCTGAGGGCGAAAACCCGCAGCCGCAGCTCTGCGTAGACAAGGCCATTCAAGGCTATCCCACCTGGGAAATCAACGGTGAATTTTATCCGGGCAAGCGATCGCTCGCAGAACTGGCTCAACTTTCAGGCTTTGTTGTACCCGAATAGCAACCGGTCAAATTTCGTCATCAGCCAACGTCCCGCCGGCTAGCAGTCCGGCCCTTGCCCCATGACGGTATCTGTTTACGAACGATAGTATTTTTAGGACATTTTTTATGGCGATCGCCAGATCTCATTCCTCTTCAGACCACAGCTCTGCCGACGTTCCCTCGACGCATCGCCACGCCGCTGGCAAAAAGCACGCCCATATTCATGATCCAGAATCACTGCAGCGCATTCTCAACCGCTTCGCCCGCATTGAAGGACATATTCGCGGAATCAAAACGATGATTCAAGATAGTCGTCCCTGCCCTGATGTCCTAGTGCAAATTGCCGCTGTGCGCGGAGCGCTAGACCGCGTCTCGCGAATTATTCTGGACGAGCATCTGAGCGAGTGCATTACTCGGGCCGCAGAAGCAGGCGATATTGAAGCAGAAATTGATGAATTAAAGGCGGCCCTGGACCGATTTTTGCCGTAATCGTACGGGCTGAGAATTCAGGGTGGAAAATCAGCGATCGCCCCGGTGAGATAACCGAACCTCCAACAGGAGTGCCATTTGATAGCCTATAGCAAAGTTTCCAAAATCACTGCGTCTAAGCCAAAGCCAGTGACAGTTTTGCGCCTTTGGGGAGGAAATGCTTGAATGGCCGCCACTGATTTTAAAGATTATTACTCGACCCTGGGGGTAAGCAAATCAGCGAGTGCTGATGAAATCAAGCGAGCTTTTCGCAAATTGGCGCGTCAATATCATCCTGATGTGAATCCTGGGGATGCCACGGCTGAAGCCAAATTCAAAGAAGTCAGCGAAGCTTACGAAGTCTTGTCTGACAGCGATAAGCGCCAAAAGTATGACCAGTTTGGTCGCTATTGGCAACAGGCTGGAGGTCGTGGGGCATATAGCGGCAATGCGGCGGATTTTGGCGGCTTTGATTTCAGCAACTACGGCAGCTTCGACGAATTTATCAACGAGCTGCTAGGGCGCTTTGGCACCACTGGGTTTGGCGGGTCACCGGGGCGATCGCCCGGCGGCTACACCTCCTATCGCACCTCACCGGGAGGCGCTGGCTTTGGCACTGATTTTCGTAACTATGGCGGCAGTAGCGCAACCACTGCTCAACAGTCGTTCGATCAGGAAGCTCAAATTTCTCTAACTCTGAGCGAAGCTTTTCATGGCACTCAAAGGCGGCTTAAGATTGGCAGTGAAGAAGTGGAAGTGCGGATTCCGGCGGGGGCTAAGCAGGGCACTAAAGTGCGGCTGCGGGGCAAGGGGCAAATCAACCCTTACTCCAAGCGACGGGGCGATATTTACTTAATCGTCAATTTGCAGCCCCATCATATTTTTCAATTTGATGGCGATAATTTAGTTTGCGAAGTACCCATTGCTCCTGATGAAGCCGTGCTGGGCGGATCGATTCAGGTGCCAACTCCCGATGGGACTGTCACCATGAATTTGCCGCCTGGGGTCAAATCTGGACAGTCGCTGCGGCTGCGCGGTAAAGGTTGGCCTCGTCCTAAGGGAAGCCGTGGTGACCAGTTGGTGAAAGTTGTGATTGCGCCACCTAAGTCCTTAAGCCAGCAGGAGCGCGAACTGTATGAAAAGATTCAGCAGGCACGAACCGCTGATCCTCGCAGTCACCTGAGTCAGGTTAGGTTGTAAAGCTGCCATCTGAGGCTGGTCACGGCTAGATAGCAGCCCCAACGACAAGCATCCATTTGCTTTATGCGATTTGCGGATCAACCCATTTGAGACCGTTTTAATGTCTAAGCAGATTGTAGTAGTGGGGGCCAGTCGCGGTATCGGAGCAGCCGTAGCTAAACATTTTGCCCAGTTAGGCAACGAGGTATTTGCCATATCCCGCACTCCAGCTGCGGCTGGGCAATGGATTCAGGCTGACATCGCTACTCCAGAGGGCATTGAGACAGTGGGGCGATCGCTGCCCTCCTCAGCTATTGACGCGCTGCTGTTTATGGGTGGGGTCTGGGAACAAGGCGCCTTCACAGAGCAGTATGATTTTAGGGCTAGTTCGGATGCAGAGACTCGATTTGTACTGGCGGTCAACGCGATCGCGCCCATTGAAATCACTAAACAGCTAGCTCCCCAATTAGCCCAGTCCGATAATCCCCGTGCCGTCTTCATGGGATCGCTAAGTGGGTTAGAAAATTTTCCGGCTGCTGCCGTCGCCAATACGGCGTCCAAGTTTGCCTTGCGGGGGGCTGTTCAAGCTTTGAGGCTGGCTTTGCAAGGCCAAAATATTGGCTTGACGGTAATTAATCCTGGCAATGTAGCCACCGAGGAAGTGTTGACCGATATTGCTGAAGGGCGCTTCAGTCCCCAAGTAGCCATTCCTCTGTCCGACTTAGTTTCAGCCATTGACTGGGTGCTGTCTCTTTCGCCCGCCGTCGATGTGGGTGAAATTAATTTGTTCCAGAAGTGACAAACTCTCTGAAAATTAAAGATGTCAAAGCTTTTACACTTTTGGTAAATTGAACAGAAGATGATATTGATTTTGGATTTTAGATTGTGGATGGATGCGAAACTGTTCTCATGCAGTACCTTCAGTTTCCACATCTGTAGCTGCTAAAAAAAAGAGTCAGTGTCGCTTAAGTATTTGTCTAGCATTAATTTAAGGCCGCAAATTTTTCTCTATAATTGATTCCCTTAAACAGCGACGTTTGCAGCCTGTCATGTTTTTATTACTCATTTTGTTGAACGTAGCGTTGAAGCATGGTTAATAGCTTTCAAGCCAGTGCCAATTTTGAACTAGAAAAAGAAGCCTGGTGGGTACAGCGCTGGGTCGATTTACTCAATAACTATCGGTTCAAAAAGCGTTTGGAGCGAGGCCGGCGGTACGCTCGCGAAGGCAATATTCTCAATATTGAATATAAGGGTGCCAAGGTGGTGGCGCTGGTGCAAGGTACGGCGGACGAGCCATACAAGCTCTCAATTTGGCTGGATGCCTTTACCGATGAGGATTGGAGCTATGTGATTGAAAGTTTGTCTGAGCACGCCCTGTTTTCAGCGCAGCTATTGGCGGGAGAAATGCCCGACGATATTGAAGACGTGTTTACGGCCAATGGTCTTAGTCTGTTTCCGTTTCAGTTGGCGGAAGTGCATTCGAAATGCGACTGTCCCGATCCCAAAAATCCCTGCAAGCATATTGCTGCGGTGTACTACCAACTGGGCGATTTCTTTCGAGAAGATCCGTTTATTTTGTTTCAGCTACGGGGCCGCGATCGCGCTCAAATTTTGGCCGCCCTGCGTCAAAAGCGTCAGCAGTCTGCTAACTCGGCTGACGAGACGGTGGCAGATGAGGCGACTCCCGCGGCTGAAACCCCTGTGAGCGCCTCAACCGTCGAAACGGTCCCTCCTATCGATGTCACTCGGTTTTGGCAGTACGATCAGCCGTTAGATCCCTCCTTGGTCGTAATTGCGCCGACGGGCTCCACCGTCCTCGACGTGCTTGATACGATTCCTCTGCCAGTTAATGACGCGCGGGTGGTCATGGCCCATCTCCGCGATTTGTACCAAGCAGTCGGCCAACAGGCGGTGATGAAAGCCTTATCGCCTCATGCGGATGAGGCCTAGTGACTGAAATATCGCCATTGTCAGTTCCTCGCAGAATTTCCTCTGCAGCCTGTATAGAAATCTGGTCTCTGGGCAGACTGTGATAGAAATAACGGTGCGCCTGCTTGACTCGGTCAAGATTAGGGTTATTTAACAGCAGGTCAGCCCTAAAGGCATCTCAGCCCAAGGTGGAGGTAATGATGGGATCCCGCTTAACGGCTATGCAGCGATCGCAAATTGCTGAAGCTTTAACCCTGTCACGGTTTCTCGTTGCGCAATCCGATGGGGCCGATCCGGTGTTGATTCAGCGGCGCCGCGATCGCATTCGCGAAATTCAGCAAGCGCTACAGGCCTGTGCCCACCCCATTACTCAAACCCCCTGCCTGGTTGACAACATTCCTTTGCCAGTGCGGCAAGCATTTGTAACCGCCGCCTCACTGGTCAGCCGCTACTTTGCTGTGGGCGGTGTGGGCTGGCAGGGCACATTAGACTCACTAACTTTGCGCCATTATCAAGTCGATGCGGTCCCCATGCACTGGGGCACACCAGCGGGCCTCTCAGCGCTGGGCGATCGCTTTCAACTGCCCGCCGCAAACATGGATACTGTGATTGGCCATGTCGATCAGGTGGATGCGGATATTGCCCATCAGCGAGGTCTGATAGAGGCTGTGTTAGGCACTGCCGGTGTTTCTGGCGACTCGTCGCCGCTGCCAAAAGCACCCTTTTTGGAACTGTTTCAGCAACTGTTCAACGGCGCTCAGGTAAATCCTGACAGGCTGGATGTAGTCTTTACCCCCACGCAGCTTTACTTCTGTGTCGACTTTCCGGTGCTGGAAGATGTTCGCGGTTGGGGGCTGCTTTGTCCCCCGGAGCATCAAACCGCCCTGCGAGAGCTGCACCAGCAGTTGTCTAGCTTTACGTTTCAAAAATTCAAACGGTTTCCTACCTTTGGTCCCTGCAGCCCGGTGGGCATCCGATGGGACTGGGCGCGGATTGTCAGCGATCGCTACAATACGCAATTTCCCGACCTCCGGCCCATGACTCCCGAGCAGGTCATTCAGCGGCTGTCCAAGAGCGTTGGGGTGTTGCCCAAAAAAGATGCCGAAATGTTCTTAGTTCACGACATTTGGGGGCATTATTGGCAACTGCTGTTTAGCGAGTTCGCTGGCGACTACGACAGCCTCGCCGACTGTGGGGAAGCTCTGCGGGCTGATGAAACTGCCTACACGCCGATGGGACCGCTGACTTGCCGCGAGCTATTTGAATTTGCGGGACCTCGGGTGGCGCTGCGACCAGAGTTGGCAAGGCAATTTTTTCACGGTGAGGTACGGCAGCGATTGGGGCTGCTGTTTACACACCTGTTAGGCGAATTGGTCGCCGACATCGCTGAATTCAAATTTACCTGGACAAATCCCCAGGCGGCGCATCAGTTGCCCAGTTCCTCAGCGTTTACTGACTATCCGGCCAACCTAGACCTCAGCCTGGCGGATTTAGACTTTCTGTTTTTGCGGGTGCTGCAGCCCCTACTGGAAATTCACTTGTCTCCCATCGAGGCTTCCCCATTGGAGATTCAGCTGCTGGCCGAGTCGCCCTTAATCGATTTGGGCGCTGACCAAATTCCGCGATTGGAGGTCAATTTAAAGAAGGCGATCGCCCAGTTGCACCATTGCTTTCTCACTGAATATGGCGACCATTACCTGGCCACAGTAGAAAGCGAAGATAGCCTATTTGCCGAAATTGCCGTCAATCTGCTGCATTTGCAAAACGTCATCAACGCTCTGTACACCGACGTCAAGTTCACCGACCAGACAAAGATTCCCTTTCAAGACTTGATGATTGTATTTATCAGTCGCTTTTGTTCTGGCGATAGTTATGCGGAGTTTTGGCAAATTGACAATGTCTTGGCTGACTATTTTGTTCCCTGCTGGCTGTTATTGCAGAATGTTCCAGCGAGCAACTAAATGCCTGAACCTGCATCGATGCCTGGGGAGGCGAGAAGTTTGGTTTTGGCAAAAGTGTCACCTTTCCCATACCATCAGCGAGCCGATGCCGCGAATAAGTTTGCTGAAACTGGAGGATACGAACTTATTGAACAAAGTTGAAATATTGCCCAACTTAAATCTGGCCTTGCAGACCCGCTGTTTGCAAAACCCTAATCCGCTAGCGGCAGCCAAAGCTTTTCATCAGAAACTCCTCGAAGAGAAAAGAGTCTGGTTCCTTGAACAAAGTGCCTAAAGCACGCCAAAAACTTAAGTCGCTTCAATTAAGAAGCATTCAAGGAATCAGACTATTAATTCTCTAAGCCTTGGATGCTTCTTGACAGTGGAGGTGGCGAGATCGCAACAGCTAGGCTACCGGTGTAGGGCGGCCACCGACCGAGTGGCGATCAATAACTTGATCAATGAGGCCGTAATCCATCGCTTCTTGAGGGGACATAAAGAAATCCCGCTCCGTATCAGCTGCAATTTTGTCAAGGGATTGTCCCGTGTTTTCAGCTAACGCCTGATTCAGTAGATCTTTGAGGTATAGGATTTCCTTGGCTTGAATTTCAATATCAGTGGCTTGCCCTTGCGCCCCTCCCAGCGGCTGGTGAATCATGATGCGAGAGTTGGGAAGGCTCATGCGTTTGCCTTTTTTGCCCGCAGTAAGCAGGAACGCACCCATGCTGGCTGCTAGTCCGACGCAAATCGTACATACGTCAGGTCGGATATGGTTCATCGTGTCAAAAATACCCAATCCGGCGGACACTGAGCCGCCGGGGGAATTAATGTATAGATAAATATCTTTCTCGGGGTCTTCGGCTTCCAAAAACAGCATTTGGGCGACGATGAGGTTCGCCGAATCCGCAGTGACCTCTTGGCCTAAAAATACGATGCGCTCTCGTAGCAGGCGAGAGTAAATGTCAAAGGCCCGTTCACCACGGCCAGACTGTTCAATAACGGTTGGGATCATCGACGTCTATTCCATCAAGTGCTCTTTACGATTTTACCGATTTGTACGGACGGTCGAGGGTCAGATTTCCGACCCTATAAAATTAATTCGCCAAAATATTCTGACGAAACCGCAAACATTGGCCGGTGCCGTCTGACATCAAGTCTGCACCGGCTAACTGAATCTCATGATATGGCTTCGCCGGTGTCACCAGGGCAAGACAGCGGCTCATCTGACAAGTAAGGCTAGGCATTGGAGTCTATCGGGGGCGACGGCCTTCAATAGCTGAAGTTATCAATTCGCTCTGTACATCTTTATGCCGCTTCTGGGCTTTCAGACTTCGGGGTCATTACTCTTAATCCCATCGGCTTTAGAGTAATATTAGTTCCTGCTCAGTTCTTCAATGGTTGACTGCATGACCTTTTCTGCAAGGCCACGCAAACGTTTTGGCCAACACTGGCTGAAGAGCGATCACATCTTATCTCAGATCATTGAAGCCGCCGCTCTGTCAGCCGGCGATCGCGTACTCGAAATTGGGCCGGGCACAGGCCTGCTCACCCAGCGACTTTTAACTCAGGCGGGTCAAGTTGTGGCCATTGAAATTGACCGCGATCTATCGCGACAGTTGCAGCAGCAATTTGCCGAGGCCAATAATTTTCGGCTACTCCAGGGCGATATTCTGCAGCTTGATTGGGCCACCGTTGCTGCCGCGACAGATAACGGACGGCTGCCCAACAAAGTTGTTGCCAATATTCCGTACTACATCACAGGCCCAATTTTAGAGCGATTATTGGGGACCATTGCGCGACCGCATTTACCACCGTTCACGGCAATTGTGCTGCTGGTGCAAAAAGAAATTGCGGATCGTCTCTGCGCCAAGGCCGGCTCAAAGACGGTCGGGGGTCTCACAATTAGGATGCAGTACCTAGCCGAGTGCGAAGTCGTTTGTCCGGTGCCTGCCAAAGCCTTTCAACCACCGCCCAAAGTTGCGTCAGCAGTCGTGCGTTTGCGACCCCGCCCGTTTGTTCAAGCGGCTGATCATCCCGCATTACTGGAACGGCTGCTGAAACTAGGCTTTGGCAGTAAACGCAAAATGCTGCGCAATAATCTGTCACCGCTGATTGAGCGATCGCCCTTACTAGACCTGCTGGCAGAGCTAGACATTGCCGACAATGTGCGCGCCGAAGACCTCAGCGTGGCCGAATGGGTGGCATTGAGTAATAAGATGCTGAAGAAAGGTTACTCGTCCTGAGAAATACAGGGCTGGCTGGTCATGGTGTAAACCGAGCCCTTAGCCCATTCAATGAAACTATGGATTCCTATTCTCTTTTGGCGGCGGCCAAAATCAACTTATATCTCGAAGTAGTCGGCGATCGCCCCGACGGCTATCACGAACTCGTCATGGTGATGCAGAGCGTCGGGCTGGCGGATCGGGTCACTGTTCGTCGGACCAATGCTGCCTCGATTCAGCTTCGCTGCGACCATCCTCAGGTACCCAACGATGAAAGCAACTTGGCCTATCGGGCAGCGAAATTGGTGTATGAGCGATTTCCAGCGGTGGCCAAAGCGCAAGACGGCGTCGCGATCACAATCGACAAGCAAATTCCCGTGGGGGCCGGACTGGCCGGGGGCTCCGTCAATGCAGCGGCAGTGCTGGTGGGCTTAAATATGCTGTGGCGATTAGGGATGACGCAAATCGAATTGCAAACCCTGGCAGCAGAACTCGGCTCTGACATTCCTTTCTGCATCGCTGGTGGTACCGCGATCGCCACGGGTCGGGGCGAACAAATCGATTCTCTGCAGGGAATCGATGGCCTCTATGCGGTGTTAGCCAAGTTTCCGTCACTGTCAGTGTCAACGGCTTGGGCCTACAAGACTTATCGGCAAGCGTTTAGCCATACTTACCTAGACAGCAAAACTAAGGGACAGAGCCGTCGCGAGCATCTGCACTCCAGCCCAATCATGACGGCGATTTCACAACAAGATGGCGCGGCGATTAGTCATCACCTGCACAATGATCTCGAAAAAGTAGTGCTGCCGGCCCATCCCGAAGTGAAAGAGCTCAAAACTGGGCTCCAGGCTGCCGGTGGCCTCGGTACTTTAATGTCTGGCTCAGGTCCAACCCTGTTTACGCTGGCTCAGAGCAAAGATGCGGCCAAGGCGATTGTGCAACAGCTGCGATCGCGCTACGCCGCCGCCGATTTAGACCTCTGGATTGCCCCGTTCATGCCCACAAGCCTGCGGCTCAGCGAGACTTAAATTGCGAGGGAGAGTGCGGCGATCGCACTTTCGACGATGGCGGTAATTATTTGGATGCAGGAGTCAAAGACAAGAAATGCAAATTCAGTTTCGCGAGTGCGATTTTTTCAACCTGTGGATTTGGGTGCAGTTTGCCACCGTGCCCTCAACAATGGAGCAGCAATACGTTGATGAGATTTTTAACTCTTGGTTCTTTTTAGGCAAACTTGGCGGCTTTAACGCTGAAAATCTACAGATACAGGACACGGGATTGGAAATCAGCTACATGCAGTACGACGATCCCCAAGCGGACGACACGCTAGTATCGCTGATGCACAACATGAGCGCCGTGGAATATGAAGGCATCTGGGCTCGCTGCTGGTTCGATTTGGGAACTTCAGATGCGATCGCCCTCGATATTTTGCTCAACGCTCTCAAGCAATTTAGTGCCGACTATGTGGCGATTGTGCAGGTGATTGTTGGCGGCGAGAATGAAGACTGGCCAATTCCCACAAGCCTGCGTCCAGACTTTGTGGCAGACGAATATAACTAGCCACAACGCTAGTGCACCCAATAAAACTTGGCTGCCAAACCTAGGACGGGTGACTCGCCGCCTGGTCCTAACGAAACTGGCAGCGGCTGATGCGAGATAACTTAGTAGCTTTTCTAGCGATCGTAATTAAGTGGATGCCACCACGCTGGGCGGCGGCTCAAATTTATAGCCCACGCCGCGCACTGTTTGAATCATGGCTGGCTGGGAGGTATCAATTTCAATCTTTTTGCGGATTTGCCCGATGTGAACATCGACGACTCGCTGGTCGCCAACGTACTCATAGTCCCAAACCTTTTGAATCAACTCTGCCCGTCGCCAGACTCGACCTGGATGGCTAGCTAGAAAGTGTAAAAGATCGAATTCTAAAGCCGTTAGCGGCACAATTTCCTCGCTCAGAGTCACTTCCCGGCGCACAGGATCAATTTCTAAGCTGTTGAAGCTGAGACACTGTTGTTCTGCCGTGGTTACCGGTCGCTGACGCTTAAGAATGGCGCCAACTCGGACTTCTAGCTCTCCTAAGCTAAAGGGCTTGGTTAAATAGTCATCCGCACCTTCGCTAAAGCCGCGAATTTTATCGGCTTCGTCGCTACGGCTGGTCAACATCAGGACAAAAACTCCGGTACGAGTCTGCATCTCTTTACACAGATCGTATCCGTTAGCATCCGGCAAATTAACATCTAGGACAACGAGGTCTGGATTTAGCTGTTCAAAAGTTGAGAGCGCATTTTTGCCATTTTCGGCAGATTCGACTTCATAGTCCTGCTTTGACAAAAAGCGATAGACCAAATTACGAACAGCTGGGTCGTCATCAACGACAAGAATCTTGGCAGTGGCCATGGTGCACATGTCTTATCAAAACGATACAAAAGAATTGCTCAACATTAGATCGATATTGTCTGGGGACAAACGCTATCGGCAATGTTTCTTCAAATCTCTTTTCCTTGGGAACACCGGAGAGTCAGTAAAACTTGCTTGCTACTTTACTAAGCTAAACAATACTCTATGTAAAGAGTCTGTGAAGCTTACTTCAGTTCAATACAATTCAGGTTGACTCTGTATGAAGAGTACCCACTCCGGCCTTAAACTTCTTCACCTCGGCGAACAAGTTTCCGTAGAGTGGGCTTACTATATAGGCAGTTGGCAATTAAGGCGATAGGTTTGTTCCTGGGCCCCAGCCTGCTGGGGTAAGGCCACATCGTCGGTAAGTAAGTAGATGTGCCAGACTTCTATAAGAGATATCGATGAGTGATCAAAACAATTACGATACGCTGGGCCTAGATGAAAATGCTTCTTTTGAACAGATTCAAGAGGCTAAAAAGCGTTTGTTAGCTCAATGTGAAGGCGATCGCAAACAAAAAGAGGGAATAGAAGCTGCTTATGACGCCATTTTGATGGAACGATTGCGATTACGTCAGGAAGGCAAAATCAAAGTGCCCGATCGCATTCGCTTTGCAGAAGAAGTGCCAGAGCGTCCTGCAGTTAAGGCCAACAGCTCGGAAGCTGCGAAACCAGCTTGGTTAGAAAATTTTTTGGATGCTCCGGAACGCAATGAAGTCCTCTTGCCTGCGGGTGTGTTTGGGATTCTGGCCGTATTAAGTTTGGCGGGCCCTTCTTTCGCCTTGGCACTGGGTGTTGGTGTGTCAATCTATTTTCTTAATCGCAAAGAATATCGGTTTTGGCGAGCTATTTTACTGACAGTGGCGGGGCTGGCGGTCGGGTTAACTGCGGGAATTCTGATTGGGCAGGCGCTTGGGCCTCAGGCAGAAGCCATGTCTGGCACAAACGCGGCTCTGGTGACCCAGCAGGTTGCCGCCGTCGTCACGATGGCCGTTTTGTGGTTGGTTACCAGCTTCTTACGCTAGAAAAACGCTGTCTCGTCAGCGACTAACAGCCAATTTACCCTTACCCATCGCTCAAATTGATGACCGCTTGGGGCCCAATGTTGATTGCCTAAACTTCACGCCTTTCTCAGCAGTGGCTTCGATGTTCCGTTTTTAGAGGCTTCGTGACACTCTGAGGAGGCAACACTGTCTGTTCAAAACAGCTATAGAACCTATTTAAGATCTCAAGAACCGGCTGCAAGCCGTTTGAACATTAGCCTGACAAAGCAAAAGTCCATTTGAGCTTTGGCATCAATCAGTGTTCGCTCAAAGTTCTTTGTCAAACTCTTGCAGCGCTCCATCCAAGCATTAGAACGCTCAATCACCCAGCGCGTGGCAATCGGCACAAAACCCGTTTTTCCAGCAGCGGCTTTTTCTGATTTTG
>JBCCJU010000018.1:0-49153 GCA_039027715.1 Cyanobacteria bacterium P01_C01_bin.120 | reverse complement strand
GGGGAAAGCCGATATCGTAATGGTGGCCGTTTGTTCAGTGATGTTGAAATAAAAGCCGCTGGCCGTAAAGTTAGGCGAAGGGAAAGTGCCTCCCGTAACTTCTGCATTGAAAACATCAAACTGACCCAAGCCCTGAAATATGCTGCCCTCTACAGCACCCTCGGGAACAGTGGGGGCCGTATTCACATAAGCGATAATGCCACCTGGAGGAGGGGGCTCACTGAGGGTAAAGGTTAAGGTGGTGGAATTTCCCTCGGCTTCAATCAGGGCAGATTCGCTGATGGTGAGTCCCACCTCCAGATCAGAGACCGTTGGAGGGACGTCAGCAGCCGTATCGTAGACTGTGATGGTGGAAGCCGCCGCGTCAGGATTAACGATAATCCCTGGATTTTCCTGCAGAGTGAAGGTGATCTCCTCAGGGCCATCGGTTTCTGGCTCGGGCTTATCAAATAGGGTGAAATTGAGCAAGGCATTGGGCGAGGTCAGATTCAACAAAATCCCGGTGGGTTTACCATCATCATTTAATACGGGGCCCAGAATTTGTCCTCCCCGGATAAAGGGTTCAAAGGTAAACAGATACTCGGTTAAATCGATCCCGGTATCCACCACCACCTCAACCCCTGAGCCGGTAATTCCCTCAGTGTTCAGAATTAGGGTGATGGCGGCCCCTCCCAAACCGTCAAAAGGAGCCAGACCTAAATCGTTTACGGTTTCAACCACTGCCGGGGCAATCAGTGACTCATCTAGGGCATAGGTGCCGGTGACCGTCCTTAAAGAAACTTGGGGAGGTGTATCAGAAGCAGGATTGTCTGGGGTTGGGTTGCTGGGCACAGGGGCGGGGGTGGCATCATTAACCAGCTCAAAGCCCAAGGTGTAGTCACCAAACCCATTTAGATTAAATTCTTCAAAGGTAACGCCGCTGCCAGACCCAGCGGTAAACGGATCGTAAGCGAAATTAAAGTAACCACTGACCCCAGCGTAGTAGGTTCCCGCTGCGGTCGCGGTGTACTCAACATAGGGTAGAAAAGAGGCAAAGGCATCATTGGGGCCAGGGTCAGCAAAGCTGCCTTGAGCCAGGTTATTGCCTTCACTATCAAACAGAATCAGCTCGACCAGATCCACCGGCATAGTTTCGCCAGCAGCATCAATATCAAGCCGGATGGTATCGCCGGCTGCTAGCTCAAAGGCATAGAAGTCGACATCTTCGCTGGCATCGACGTCGCGGTTATTCTCAAAGTCAAAGTTAATGCTGCCGGTGGCGATCGCGTGGGGAGTCGCCGTTGCAATGGCCACAGCGGTGGCGGTGTCAATCGTATCGTTCGATTCAGTCTCGACTAGGCTAATTGCCGTTGCATCTAGTGCGCTAGTAGCGGTAGTCGTTGAGTCCATTAGTACAGATCGTCCTTGATTGAATGGGGCAAAAATTGTGCAAGACAACACATCCCTTCCTCAGAGCGATCGCCAACGGGCCTACACCAATGCCGGCGTAAGACAATAAGCAGGCTCTGAGGTCGATTTCTAGCAACCCACCCACAAATCCATCGCTGTTTATTCCAGGGCACCAAGGCCTATCGCCCTAAGCCCCTGAAGATACCTAGCGCTATCTACAAGAAGAGGTATGAGACTTTCGATCTACGTGTAAAGCTATGCAGACCGACTAAAATGAGGTCGTTGTCTTGCTGAGAGTTTTCTTCGCTCAAACAAGCATGAGAAAAGAGGTTTGACTCACAAAGATACCTTCCAAGAGCCCTCTAGATAAAAGGCTCCTCACTGCTGGGAAGTATCGTACTGTACCTTTATTACCGTCAGGATCACTCCAGCGACTTTTTTGATCACTCTAGAGGCATTTTCGATCGCTTCAATCTTCTACAACAAAACGATTGAGCTTGTAGCCCTCCACCTTGCGACGAATCAGCCAGGGTGCCCATTGAGCAATCAACCGCATCTGCCAGGGAACCTGTTTCATCAAATCCGGGCTGGCATCCATAAAGGTGCGCGACTCGATTAGCCGTAAGTTGCCCCAGCCTTCGATTTCGCGGGGATCGTCGCAGCCCCAGCGGAACCAACTGTCCTGGGACAGGTAGCGCATCGCATCGTGAGTAGCCTGGCTATCCACCATTGTTTGAGGAGTCGTGTCGGTCAAAAACCAGGCTCCTGGAAAGCGATGAGCAATCTGGGAAATGGCCTGTCGGGCTTGCGTAGCCTCCAGGTAGATAATGACCGCTTCAGAAATAAAGCACCAGGGACCGCCCGTAGCAGCAACCGTTTCCATCCAATTCGTGTCTAAAACGCTGGCTTCAAGCATCCTACGGCGAGGCTGATCTTGAAAAAACTGCCGTCGCAGCGCTAGCGTATCTGGCAAATCCAAGTCAAACCACTGAACCTGACCATTATCCAGACGCTCGAATCGCGTATTCAACCCACAGCCGATTTCAACCACCGTCCCGGTCGGATGCTCAGTCAGGAAGGCCTGCACATCTTGATCAAACATGCGCGTTCGCAGAGTCGCGCCTGCCAAGGATTGCGACTTTTGCCATTTGGCAAAGTCATACTCCAGCGAGTCCACAATTTCGACCGCTTTTTGATCCTGAATGAGGCCGTTTTTCTTCTGAGTTTCGGCAGCTCTTCCGAGCAGCGGAATCAACAATGTTTCTTGAACAGGACCCAGGGCGACGGAAACTTTGGTCATTTGCACTCCCCTCTGTCGAATCACAGCAAAGATGAGCAGTCATAGTGCCATGATAGTCAGCGCGGGCGGGAGTAATGATCACTATCCCGTCCAAGAGCGATCGCAATCGCGACTTTTTCAGCAGAAGTTTCTCAGTTCTACCTAAAACGTTTCAGATACTCTCTGGGAGTGCTACCAAACTTGCGCTTGAAGGCCGTTGCAAAGTAACCTCGATGGGCAATACCCACCGCATCGGCGATCGCTCCAATGGTCATTTGATCAGATTCCAGCAGTTGTCGAGCCCGTTCCATTCGGAAATCATGTAGAACGCCGAAGACCGTTGTGCCGAAAAGCTGCTGAAAGCCTCTCTGCAATTTACGTTCATTGACCCCAACCCGACGCGCCAATTCGGCTAAAGAGGGTGGATTATCCATAGTCTCTAGCAGAATACTTTTCGCTTGATGCAGAGAATCTAAATCTTTTCGCTTGATCCTAGGTGACTGCAAAGTATCCGATGGCGAGTCTATAAGCTGGGCAAAGTAAAGTGCAATCAGCTCCAAGGCTTTTCCTTCTAAATAAAGCTGCTTGATAAATCCTTGGTGCGGACAGTGCAGAATCGCTTGCAAAATCTGCTCAATCTCAAAAGTCGTATGGTTTGGTTGGAAACAAGGTGTTGAACTAGCATTCTTGAGATGCTGTTGCCAACCTATCGGCAGCATATTCAACTCCCTCTCCACCAGCGTCAGCATGCAGGTGGGTGAAATAACAAGCTCAATCATGCTAATTTTTTCACCTGCCAACAACTCTGATGTTCCCGCTGCATAGGGAACTGTGGCAAAGGTTGTTTGCCGAGAACAAATATCTAATTTCTCCTTAATACCAGGCATAGTGCCTGTATATTTACCGGACAAACAAAAGGTTAGATTTATGAGCGAATTTTCAAGGGATAGTTTACGAAAGTCTAAAATCAAATCCTGATTCAAATCACATTCATAAATAAATAAGTCTAAACCCTTGCGCAGATTAATATTCTGTAAATAACCTTGTCCAAGAGTTGCCGGAAAAACCAAGACGGTTTCTCTACTTTGCCGCTGGCAGTCTCCTCCAGCTTGCTGTTGAAACTCTTTAGTTGCCTGTTGAATGTCGGTAAATGCAAGTGAAACTTCCATATGGATTTACCACAGAACACGATAGAACTTATTCCAGTAGACTATGACAGATGAAAAAATTGAGAGATTGAGAAAAGCCAGAATTAAACAAATACTTGGTTTTTAAATTGTCTTACAGCCGCCAGACTAGGCTCTTCGATAGAATTACTAGTCAAATATTTTCAAAGTATTTAAAGACACTATCTGTCAACTCTTAAAACAGTTCCTCACTTGTTCTGAAAGCTGATTTTGAACCGTTCACAATGCTATTGACGTTGGCTTGTTTGCAGAACAACTTGTTTGAACTTTAATAATAGATTGTCCTAAACTATTTTGATTGATAATACTATCAAGTGCGTAAAATGCAGTTCCTTTTCTTGCCGAAAATCTCCTTACGTGTTAAGCAATGCCTGGGAATATTTCCCCACTAAAAATCTCCCGTTCAGTCTATACGGATAGAGGCAATCAGTTATTCGAACCCTACACTAGGGATAGTTGAAATCCGCCTAGGGCAAGCTTGCATAGCCCAGCAATATTCCTCATCTGAGTTTGCCAATCATTTAAGAATAAGCTTTATGTAAATGAGATGAATTGTCAATAATGGCGATCATTAATTTACGTTTGGCGTCATAAAAAGTGAATAAAAGATCAATCAAAATCCTTTTATTTAGACGGTCTTACACTCTATGCAATCATGGGTCAAGTAATCGTCCGCACAGTTACCATAGAGCTAAATCCACTAAGACCATTGAGATTGCTTCTCAATAATTTAGAAATCTTACTGTCGATGGCAAAACTCTAATACTGCCATAGGAAAGTCCAACTGTTATCGAAAAATAATGACAAGAGTTGCCGGTGTCTCGCTCTAGAAACAACGCCGAGCATGATGTTGACATGCTTGGGTAAGGGGCGATCCTCAAACATCAGTTCGCCTGCCACCAGATCTAGTAAAGTCAGCACCAACTTCAGAGTCAGCGAATTGTCAGTGCCGTCAACGTTGTCGCCTACAAAGGGGTCGCTGTGGCTACCTTATGAACCGGCAGGATATCTTTCTCTGTGGACGCCAATTAGGATGCCATCACCATCTTCACCTCAGAGTTGACCGTCACCGGCATCACCACTGAGGATGTGGTTGCCAGCTTTGCCGCCAATGCGATCGCCGTCCGCACTCAAAAATTCCGTTATCGCTATCCAATTGACCAACTTGAGTTTTGAGCGCCCTGTGAACACCTTGATTAGCGTCTTTAATTAATAATTTTTCTCAACAGTTTTCAGGGATTGACAGCTCCTGCCGTAGTGCTTATTTACTCTTCTTTTGACCTCTGTCGATGGAATGTCAGGACCAGAGGGACTCTGTAAGAGGCTTAGCGCATTTAATTCAAGGTGGCGCCAAAGCCAGCAACCTTAAATTAATGAAAATAATTCTCTTTAATATTGCGAACGGCTTTTAATTAAAGTATAAATCTATTGAGAGTCATTCTCTATAGCGAGCTTGATTTTAGTCAAGCTGCTTGATGGGGTGCCTGTGCTAAGGGGGTAAGACTGAGCGGCTAGACGTGTTCACCTACAAAGCTGTTGATGATCTGTATCGCCAGTTAAAGATTGAGAGGATTTGCTGATTTGAGGCTCAGTTGCTGGCGATTAGTCGACATCACTGGAAATTCACGTTACTGCACAAAGTTGGATTTGATAGCTGCTACTTAAAGGTTATTTACCAGGAGTTAAAGACTGTATGAAAGCTCGTTTTCAGGATCGCCAACATAGCTTTAAGCGCTTAACTGATAAGCGATCGCTGCCGGTCTTCGAGTATTAACTGTCACTTAATCGATGTTCCCAAACTTGTTTCTAGTAAAAGAGGTTAGTTAACGTATGGACGCTGCTACCGTTCTCATTATTTCGATTGCTGCTATAGCGATCTCTATCACTCTCATGGCGATTTATTCTTCAGTGGGGCCAGGGGCGAAAAATCTAGAAGATCCGTTTTTAAATCACACCCACGGGCCGGAAGGTCATAATCGTGGCTTCTTTCATAGTCACGGGCCTTCTTTGCGGGGACATTCTCACGCTCACGACCACTCCCACAGTCACGCCCATGACCATTCTCACAGTCATGATCACAGTCACGCCCATGCCCACGCCCATGACCATTCAAAACAGAAAGTTCCTCAGTCTTGATAGAGCATATTAGCAACGATGGTTGAGCTTTTTCGAAAGTTCATCCTGCTCAGTCGAAACTTTTTATAACAGCGATCTCAGACGTAACAGTAGAAGTTCCGGAAGCTCCTAAATTCTAAACAGACGCAGTTTAGAGGCCTATATTTCTGAGCTCTTCTTGACTCTTGAACCTGATTTTTTAGGTTCAAGAGTCATTTTCAGTTTTAGATATGACGTTAAGTACAAACCGCGCGGCATTAGCTATTTGCAATGGCGCTACAAGTATTCTCTAGCCTCTCTGGAGCGGCTCAGCCGACGTTTGAGAGACAGTCGATTTATACATGAAGCTTTGCCTTGCAGAATTATTGTCATTTGGGGCAAGATTTTTGTGATGAAAGCATTCTGAGTGCAACGGTTTTTCTCATTTCTCAATTGCTGTACCAACCTTGATAAGCACTTTGCTCAGGGTTGAATTTATCGTCCAAGAACACGCTTGGGTGAACTTTTTCTGCTGCTCGTTGTTTCCACTTGTTATCCAAACACGCTGACGTCTAACCCGGTCACTCCCTGCACGATGCCAATTAGCTCACGGCTATTGGTCAACACCAGAGTGTTACTATTCCATCCCACTAGCTGCACGCCGTCAGGAGTGAGGCCGCCGAGGCTAATTTGGTCAATTCCCACTTCAAAGTCAGTAATCGTGTCGATGCCCTGGGCCAAATCGAAGACAAACTGGTCGGCCCCAGCACCGCCAGTATAGACATCATCGCCTGCCAAGCCGTTGATAAAGTCATCGCTATCAAAACCAATCAGCTCATCATCCGCCTCAGTACCGATAATTTCGCCCGGGGGCAGGCCCAGCAGCGGCACAATTGCGGCGTCGATGCGGGCATTGCCAACGTCTTCGCCAACGAAGTCGTCAAGTCCCAACACTTGGGCGAGTTCGGGGGCCAGGAGAAGATCGGCATCCGCGATCGTCAGTTCATCGTTAGCTACCAGCAGCCGACCGGGCGTACTGATATCGAAAAGAATTTCAATCCCGAGTCCGTCTTCCAGGGTGTCGGCGACAAAGAAACCGCTGTTGGTTTCATTGATCCGATTTTCGTCGAAGGCGATCGCAAAATCGCCAATGGTTAGGTTAGCGTCGCCTCCCACCGAGAAAGTGATATCGCCGGTGTGGCTCAGAATACCCTCTGGCACAAACGGCACCGATTCAAAGGTGAATCCGTCAGTAATGGCAAAGCCCAGCTGAAACTGATTGGAAAACGGCTCCGCCGTGGGCGTCGCGTCTTGAATAATTAAGCCCGCAATTTCAAACAGTGAGAAATTGAGGAACAGACTGGTGACGCCAGACACTACTTGAAAATCGCCGCTGTCGTTGGGCGGCGGCGATACGGTGATGCGGCTACCGAGTTCCTCCAGTGCCGCCACCGGATTGTCGACATAGACGTCGCCGACGCGACCCGTCTCAATCAGTTCTGCCGTGGTGCGGGTAAGAAAGGCCACATCTTCGTGGGAGCTGAAGCCAATAGGGAAGCCAAATTCATCAGCCCAGTCGTCAATATGAAGGTGCGGTGGCGGCACTTCGCCCTGGGAGTTGAACTCTGGGCGCGACCAAAAATTGAGGCCGCTGAAGCCATCCCCCACGGACGTTTTTTCGCCCACGTTCAGCCCATCGGGAGCCAAGAAAAAGCCGTCTTGCAAAATTTCTCGGGCATCGATGTCGAAGGCAAAGTTGAACTCAGGGAACGTGAGATGGTTATCTTCATAGGTGCGCAGCAGGTTGCCGTCAGGGTCGAAAAAGGAAATGTCGAAGGACTCTAAATTTTCTTCGCGGACAATGCCGTCCGTCAGAAACTGGCTGGCGTCGTAGCTGAATTCGCCCTCAACGCTGAAGCCGGCAATTTGTCCCGTCCAGTCAAACTGGTAAGTAATGATGTCAGGCGTGGGAGGGGCGATGGTGCGACGATAGGTGGGCAGCAAATCGCTGACTAGGTTGCTGCTAGAGCGGCCATTGAACAGCTCAACGTAGGTGATTTCTTCTTGCGGTGAATACCACAGGTTGGCGCGGAAGTTGAGGGTCTGACCCCGGTGAGCGTACCAAAAGCGGTTGGGAGATTCCAGCGTGCCGATGCCAAGGCCATAGGAATCGTAGTTGGGAGAGTTGACTGGAATGGTGTCGAGCATCTGCTCCAGGGTGGCGGGCTGCAGCAGCGCATCATCCACCAGCAGAGCGTCAAAGAAGTCGGCTAAATCTTCAGTGTTGGAAATCAAAGAGCCTGCCGAACCGGTCCAAGAAAGGTTGATGATGCTGAGATTGTCCAGGGTGCCATCGCCGTTAAAGTCCCAATAGCCGTTGATGTAGCCGCCGGGAATCTCTTCTTCACCAAAGATGAAGGTATTTTCGAGTCCCAGCGGATCAATGATGCGATCGCGAATCTCTTGCCCATAGCCATTGCCAGTAACGGCCTCAATCACCAACCCGGCTAGCAGATAGTTGGTGTTGGAATATTGCCAGTTAGTGCCCGGCGCAAAGAGCGGCTCGACTCCATCAATGAAATCAACGAGCTGTTCAATTTCCCATTCCTGCAAAAAGACCGTGGGATTCGACGAGGCTTGGTCCGTCAGCACATCCAAATAGTCGGTAATGCCGCTGGTGTGATTCAAAATCTGCGCGATAGTAATGTCGCTGGCGTTAGGCACCAGTTCGGTGATAGCGGGATCGAGCCACATTGTCAGGGTATCTTCAAGGGTCAGCAGTCCCTCTTCCACCAGCTGCAGAATTGTCGTGGCCACAAAGGTTTTGGTAATGCTGCCGGCCTCGAAGCGATCGTCCGGCGCCAGCGGTATATTTTCTGCCAGGTCAGAGAAGCCGCTAGCGCCAAACCAATCGCCTTCAGGGGTCAAAATGGCAACGGCAGCCCCCGGCACTTCTGGCGGCAGGTTTTCATCCAGGGCATTTTCGAGAGCGGCGATAACGCGATCGGGCAGTTGCATGGGGGTGATGTCCTCTGAATCAAAAATAGTTAACGTACTGGTTTGGGCAGTGGGATTAACGGTGTAGTCGGTGCCGGGTTGAAGGGTAAAGGTGACAGTTTCGGCCGCCTCCACCTCACCATCATCGGCCACAGGCAGGCTGATCTGAGCGATCGCCTCTGTCAAAGTCACCGCCAATTCTTCGTAGCCATCAAGGTCGCCAATGGCGGGAATGGGGCCACTACGAAAAGCGGGTATGGTATTACCCACAAGGGTTTCGTCGGTGCGTCCATTCAGCAGCTCCACATAAGTAAAATCATCTTCCTGGGAATACCACAGATTGGAGTTAAAGCCTAAACTGCCGCCTCGATGCCCGACTAAACGGCCAAGGTCGGGCGTATTGAAGCTCATCATTCCGAGTCCATATTCATAGCCTCGCCCCGTATCCACCAGCGTGAACATCTCCGCCTGCATCGCTTCAGAAAGAAAATCGCCCGCGTACAGGGCCTGGCCAAAGGTGGTCAAGTCTGCGGTATTGGCAACGATCGCCCCGGCTGCCCAAGTCCAAGACAAGTTGGCAATGGAGACATCATCCAAACCGCCATTCTGATCGAAGTCGAGATAGCCGCTGACGTAACCGCCCGGAACGGTTTCCTTCGTAGTCGAAAAAAAGGTGTTTTCTAACCCCAACGGCTCGATGATTTGCGCCTGAATTTCGGTCGCTAACTCATTGCCGGTGGCGGCTTCGATCACCAGGCCTGCCAAAATAAAGTTGGTGTTAGCGTATTGCCAGCCCGTCCCAGGCGCAAACATCGGCCCCGAGTCGCTGATGAGCGCCACAATGTCTTCCGGCTGCCAATCCTGCAAAAAGATAAAGGGATTGGCCATGGCCTGCTGTAGCAGAATAAAGTCATATTCGGCGACGCCGCTGGTGTGGTTCAGCAGCTGCCGCAGGGTAATACTTTCGGCGTTGGCTACATTGGCTGTCACGGCTGTGGGCAGCCAGTCCGTCAGCGTATCTTCTAGAGTTAGCGTGCCCGCTTCCACCAACTTAAGCAAAGTGGCGGCGGTAAACGGCTTGGTGATGCTGCCCACTTCAAAGCGATCGCCGGCAACCATCGGCACGTTTCCGTCGATATTGGCCGCGCCCACTGCTCCAGACCAGTCTCCTAAAGGCGAGCTGACCGCGATCGCCGCACCCGGCACAGTCTCCGTCACCTTGCTCGCCAACAACTCTGCTAGCTGCAATTGCACCGCATCGGTAAACATCAGCTCGCCGCCGACCACCTGAATCTGATTGACCTCAAATTCGCCGAGGTCAGGACTTGCCAGCGTGGCGACTAGGCCTGATGTGGGAGGCGCCGCGTCCAGGCTGAGGCTGAGCGTGGCGACGGTGCGATCGCGTTCAATCAAGATACTGGAGCCGCGATCAAAGTTGGTAGAGGCAGACAAACTCAATTGAGACATAAACCTAGGCTCTAACGAGATAAAGTCGTCTGGTAATAGTGAGAAGATTTTTTTGCCGTTAGGGCCCCGGCGCGATCGTCCCGTCGCCGTCGTTCGTCCTGTAAGGACAAAACGGCAGGCCAGGCTAAACATCCGAGTACTTCCAGGAGCACTAGCCTAGATGGCCAATACCATAGATTTGTTATCCCCTTTTGACAAGGACAAGTTTAAGACGCCATGGCGCGCTTTCTTGCAAAAATTCTCATTAAAGAAGATTCAAAGGTTTTCTTAGTGGCTGCAGCGCCGGATATCAGTAGGAATAGGAAGTAATCTGCCGCACTCTTGACTGGCTATTACAAAAGTAAAGAATGCGGGCTGATGTCACGCTTTTGTCAACGGTATGCCGTCGCCGGCGTTAAGGGCAACCAAGGACAGGCTTAAAATCAGCACGGTGACGAAAGGCGCCATATTGGTAGTCAGCGGAATTAGGCTGAGCGAAAGCAGGGCTAGAAGCGATCGCATCACCACCACTCGTCTGGGCAAACAGGCTGGCGCCGCCCACTGCAGAGCCGTCACGCCCAGCAGAAAAATAGCCAGTCCGCCACAGAGAACCGTGCGCACTTCGAGGCCCCAATTGCCGCTAGAGGCTGCTTCGATGGCGAACTGCACGCCTACGCCGGTGGCCACAATCCCCATAAACGCCAACAGGTGGCTGTATCCGTAAATGAAAGACCGCAGCAGCGCCAGTCGACCACCCCGCAAGGCCCAGTTGATGGTCGATTCATCGGCCCGTTCGAAATACATCCACCACAGGCCAACCGCAGCGATAAATCCGCTGGTTCCCGTCAGGATGCTGTTCCACTGCCACTGTGTTTCCGCCACGCCGGTGGCGACTGCGACAATGGCTTCCCCCAAAACAATAATGACGAAAAGGCCAAACCGTTCATCCATATGGGACTTTTGGGTCGGCACCTGCTTAATCGTGAGATAGGTGATGGGGCCGTTGCTGATTTCAATGGCCAGGGCGATCGCCCAAAGTCCATAGCGAATCGGTTCGGGCGTGATGATTGACAGCAGCCAAAGCAGTCCTGCTGCGGCAAAACTCAAGGTGTATCGCTGGGTGAGTTCCCGCGACTGAGGTACAAATCGCCAAGCCTGCACGTATAGAAAAATGATCACTAGTCGTAAAGCGCTGTAGGCGGCGGCAAATCTCGCTGATCCACCGTGCAGCGCGTCGTGAATCGTGAGGGCCAATATCACCAGACCAAACATAACGCCCAACATCACCAGGCGGTAGGGGCCGCGATCCACATCAAACTGGTCGGCGTAATAGCTGAAGTCAATCCATAACCACCAGACCGGCACGAATAGAGCCACAAATCCGATAATGCCTGTCCAGCTCGGATCGCTGTGCAATAAATGAGCCAGCTGGGCGATCGCCAACACAAATACCAAATCGAAGAATAGCTCTAACCAAGTTGCATGGCGGGTCGGTTCCGGTCCCTCCCCAAGGTGTAGTCGCAGTGGGTGCGATCGTCGATTAGTCATGGCTCCTCGCAAACGCCATCCAGCGCCTACAGTAGCGCAACGAGCCAGTAACTTACGTAAGACCTGACGCAGTTGAATCCGAATTTGGGCCTTCGTCCCGGCAATTCTGGAGCGTGAAATCTAGAGGCTAAAAAGCGATCGTCCATCCACCAGCACTCTTGCCAATGAAGGCCTCAATCTCAAGATTTAATCCGCCAAAAAATTGCCTGATAGCTGATTTCTGAATATTTCTGTTCGCACTAAAATCAAGATGAATATGAATATGATGACAGTGATACTCAACAAGCTGGTATGCCCGCATCCAAAATATCGCCATCGCTCACGCCAGAAGTTATTGCTCAACTCCTCGACCAGCACACTCAGACTAACTTATCAGCCGACTACATGCGTCTGATGGAGATTTACTGCGTAGTCAAAGCGGGAGGTGTCAGGGCGCAAGTTTCCGCCGCGCGACACCAAGAAGCCACTGAACGAGCGGCCGTGCAGATAGCAATTGCCGAACTATCAGAGCAGCCTGATCAGGAAAGCCGTATTGAGTCACTGCGACAAGAAATTGCGGAAATTGAGCGGTTTGCGGGGCATCGCATTGCTTATTTAAACGCTATTGACCCCCAAGAAGCCGCCAGCGTCCACAACTGCTTAGCTCTGATTGATGCCTACTTTGCTAATTTGAGGAAAGCCCAAACCCTATGAAGTCATCGTCAACGCCCGATGTGGTCGTGATTGGAAGTGGCCTCGGGGGCTTAGTGGCGGCGGCGCTATTGGCCCGTTATGGCAAGTCGGTCGTCGTTTTTGAAAGCCATGCGATTCCGGGGGGAGCCGCGCATGGATTCTCACGCCAGGGATTTCGATTTGATTCGGGACCCTCATTTTTTTCGGGCTTGGGCGATCGCATTTCGCGCAATCCCCTTCGTCAAGTGCTGGACATATTAGAGGAATCGGTGGCCGCGATCGCCTATGACCCATTAGGCTACTATCACCTGCCCGAAGGCACGCTACCGGTCCATCGCCAATTAGCTGACTATTGTCGCGCAGTGGCTCGCTTCACGGCCCCAGGGGCTCAGGAGCTCGAAGCCTTTGTCCAGCGGCTGCTAAAACTTTACAAACCGCTGAGTCAAATTCCCAGTCTAGGGCTGCGGCCCGATTTTGGCGTTGTGCCATTTTTACTGCGCTATCCTCAAGCCTTGCTGAGCCTATTGCCGCAGTTGGGGGCGGTGCAAAAGTCAGCTGGGCATCTGCTCGACCAAACCGTGCGTGACCCCTGGGTGCGCCAGCTGATTGACTTGGAATGCTTTTTGCTATCCGGCCTCGACGCCCACGGCACGATCGCGCCAGAGGTCGCGTTTGTGTTTGGCGAACGCGAGACGGCCTCAGTAGATTATCCCCTCGGCGGTAGTGAAGCGCTCGTGAATGCTTTGGTGCGGGGGCTGCAGAAATGGGGCGGTGAACTGCGGCTGGGCAGCCATGTCGACCAAATTTTAGTAGACGCAGGACGAACGACCGGTGTGCGTCTCAAGTCTGGAGAGGTAATTCCAGCGGCGACCGTGATTTCCAATGCGACTCTGTGGGATACCTATCGCCATTTGCTGCAGCCGGAAGACCTACCCACAACTTTTCGAGAGTCCGCTCTGGCCACGCCGGCAGTGAATAGCTTTATGCACCTACATTTGGGCATTGACGGGGCTGGGCTAGATGATTTGGCGGTGCATCATGTTGTCGTTCACAGCCGCGATCGCGACTTAGAGGCTCCCGGCAATACCTGCATGATTTCCATTCCCTCGGTGCTCGACCCTGACTTGGCCCCCGTGGGAAAACACGTGATTCACGTATATTCCCTAGAGTCGTGGGCCGACTGGCAGCGTGACCCGACCTACGCTCAGCGTAAACGCGAACGCGCCGAGCCGCTATATCAGGCCCTAGCCAAAGTGATTCCGGATATTCGCGATCGCCTTGAAGTAGAACTGATCGGCACACCGCTGACGCATCAGCGCTTTTTGCGGCGTCATCAGGGAACCTATGGTCCGGCGATCGCGGCTGATCAGGGACTGTTCCCCGATTACTCGACTCCAATTGCCGGATTGCTGCGAGTGGGTGATTCGACGCTGCCGGGGATTGGTGTCCCGGCGGTGACCGCTTCGGGTATACTCGCCGCCAATTCATTAGTGCCGTCTTGGCAAACGGCCAAACTGGTGGACTCTTTGCGATCGCTCTGGGGGCGATCGCAGTAACGCTGAATCAAGTCTTGTCGCGTCACTGCCAGCTCCATTGAAAGGGCGGAATTGGGAGCTGTTCCCATCACCTCAGTCAAGGCAAAATCAAACGGATCGGCCATTAACATTTCAGCATCGGCCGGACGAGCAGCTGCAATGGCAGAATTCTCCGTCCTGCCAGCAATAGTCGACTGCGGCTGTAGCGGTCTGGTTGCGCTCGCCACCGGCAATGAGTCGAACAGCTCTGGCGATTCGGCGGGAGATGCAGTCACGGCGGGAGCTGCAATCGCTGGAGCGGCCGCCGAATTATTCGCCGCCGATGTTTGGGCCGGTTCCCCACGGACATCCGACGAAGTCGTTGGCACTTGCGCCAGGGCTGGGGCAGGTTGACGACCTTGGGCAAATGTTGGAGCTGCAGCCGACGGCTCTAGCTGCGGCTGAACTACAGGCCGAGGAGCAGGTCTCAAGGTTAACGGTTCCCGAATCGCCGCTGACAAAGGCAGCACCCGATTTGCTCGATAATTCACCGATGGTTTCGGCAGTGAAAAGTGAAAGTCAGACGTAGACAGCGCGCCGGCTAAGTTAATTTCCCGAACCGGATGTTGATCTGGGTCATAAATAGCCGGATTATATCCAGACAGCTCATCTAGCTTAGACAGTTGCAGCTGAGGCGCCCGGGACGGCAATTCCACGGTGGGCTTAGATTCTGGAAACATGCTGCTGACCGTCTCCAGCGAAAACTTGCTCGCTTCCGCCAACTCGTCGTTGGCGTCAGGCTCTGGTTCTGGCCCGGCTTCCTGACTTTTGGGCAACTGGGAAAAGTTGTAGGCCGTTAGAGTAATCAGGCTGCTGCAAGAAAAAAGCGCCCAAGTGTGCATGATTTTATCCCCCAGAACGTTGGGATGAAAGGAACCACTTCTTTATTCAAGGCTCACACACGAGATCCGTACGATCGCGGACGTAATTAGAGGACTTTTTCGGTTGACATCCTTTAGCATCGCTTCTACCCAGTCCCCTCAGATTGAACAGACCTGGAAAGTCTACGCAATCACGCACAGCGATCGGCCTCGTTTTATCCGCAAAATTTAAGCGTGTCCACAGCCTGCCGCCTCAACGCCTCTGCTGACTTGAGCCTAAGCCCCAGCCCCCGGTGCCGAGGTCGCTGCTGCCATTGACCGCAGCTCTCCCCGAGCCGGCTCAGAGAGCGAGACATCTGTAATTAACCGATCAACATTGAACCGATAGCCGACGTTTCTCACCGTCTGTATCACGCTTGGCTGGCGCGGATCCGCTTCAATTTTCTTCCGCAAAGATAAAATGTGAGTATCAACTGTACGTGGATTATCGATCGCATCCGGCCAGGCTCGCTGCAGCAAGTCTGAGCGACTCAGCGGTTGTCCCGCCACTTGCGTCAGCACATACAGCAGACTAAATTCCTGCGGTGTCAAATCAATATACTCATTGCGATAGCGGACTCGCCGCTGCACCAGATCAATATGCAGTGAGCCGTAGGTCAACGAAGCCGGAGCATTTAAGCGATTGATGCGCCGTGCTAAGGCTTCAACTCGAGCCAAAAACTCTCGCATGCCAAACGGCTTGGTTAAATAATCATCAGCCCCGGCTTTCAGGCCAGCTACAATATCTGCCTCGGTATCGCGAGCTGACAGCATCAGTAAATAACTGCTGCTGCTTTGCTGCACAATCCACTGACAAAATTCGTAAGTGTTACTACCGTGCAGCTGAGCATCCAGAATAATCACGTCAGGCTGTTGGCTTTGATACGTCTCACGCGCCCGACCCAGATCAGCAGACTGATGGACACGATAGCCCGACTGCTGTAAGTGCCAGCCTAAAAGCGATCGCAGATGAGGGTTGCCCTCAATAACTTGAATAGTCGCTATACCCACCAGTTTTCTCTACAAAGATCTGAAAATTGAAAATAAAATAACAAAGCGCTAGTCAGGTTTTTGTAACGGCAACTACTCACAGTCTCGGTAGGCTGAGGCATGTGATAAAAAATCTCGTCTTTCGTACCACTTTCAGCCCGCTTTTCTGAAATAAAAAGGTTGCCATTTGTATAAACTTTTGCCCGGCAATGGTGGCCTATAGTGGCGGTTGGCAGCCGTAAACAGCACTAGCTAGTGCGATCGCAGAGCACTGCTTGCCTGGTAAAGTTCAAAAAGATGTCCTTTGCTGTTAGCAAATTTTTCTAGAAAGTTGTCCATTCAGCCGCGGTTAGCTTGAAACATTGTGATCCCTTGCGATTTTTTGTTACAACGTATACTTACGTAGTCCCGCAACATTGCAAATTGTTATTTGAGTGAGAATAAACTATCGGTATGCTTCAAGACGTTAAATCAGTCCGTTACTATCAGCGAATTACCGATGCTTTAGTCGACCACTGGAATCGGGGATATCGCACCGACGAGTTAAGGCTCTTCTTCGAGGGATATATTTCAGCTCTTCGTCATGCCGACGCTTTAGAGCCATATCTCATCCACCGCTTAGAAGATGAGGTCTTGCGCTTTCTACTAGATTCCTCGAATTTTTATCCCACAGAGCCCGAGCTTGACCGCGATTATTATTAATTTCAGCCACTAATTTTGGCTAAGGGCCGCCCAGGATTCAAAATTGCCCGCCTCACATTGCCGCCCTCCTGGAGAGCGCTTTACTGTGAGTCAATTTTTTGCCTACCTGCATGCATGACGTTGCCAAGTCCCTTCCTCCCTAAGCCAAATCAGGAATAGCTTCCTCAAGTTGACTTAAGGCATTTAATATTGCTGAAACTCTGATTTGGCAAGCTCCGCACTTTTGTCTCTTGCTGCTCCTTTTTTACTTTCGTTATAGTCCTCGACCGCTTATCGCAGCCAAGCGATCGCGAGTCCCACCAAATCAACCGGTGCCGGTACCATCTCACCCCGAAAATCGAGTAGTTGTACCAGCAGTAAATAAGCGATCGCCAATAACAGCGATAGGGTTCCCGTAATAATCGCAACAATCTTAGGACGATTCATAGCAGCGCAATTCCAATGACCTAAAATACGACTCTTAGGGCGTAAACCTGTCAGCACTCCTGGTCAATCAGGCCTCTCCGTCCTAGCGTGACACAAAACGGTATCGTCATGAGTGCCTCAGTTTCGAGTTTTCCCGAATCGTTAGCGGACTCCCCGGTCCAGGCCGCGGTGCAGACCTATAATCTCACCAAAACCTATCGCACCGGCTTCTGGCTCAATCAGTTAGTGACGCCGCTGAATCAGTGCAACTTGTCTGTGCAACCGGGAGAAACTTTTGGGCTATTGGGACCTAATGGCGCCGGCAAAACGACTCTGCTGAAAATTTTGCTAGGCATCGTGCGCCCGACGAGCGGTCGAGCGGCGGTGCTGGGTCAACCAGTGGGCGATCGCGCCGTCAAGCACCGCATTGGCTATCTACCCGAAAACGCCTACTTTTACGACTACTTAACCGGTCGCGAATTACTGCAATATACGGCAGGCCTCTTTGGCCTCTCCGCACAGCAGCAGCGCCAGCGCATTCCTCAGCTATTAGATATGGTGGGACTCGACCCTCAAACTATCCGGCAAAAGCCACTCAAGAAATACTCCAAAGGCATGTTGCAGCGGGTCGGCCTGGCCCAAGCTATTATCAATGACCCCGATATCGTTTTTCTGGATGAACCCATGTCTGGCCTCGATCCAACCGGTCGGTTTCGGGTTAGAGAAGTCATTTTGACCCTCAAAGAAAAAGGCAAAACGATTTTTTTCAACAGTCACGTTTTGTCGGATGTCGAGACGATTTGCGATCGCGTGGCCATCCTCGACCAGGGCGAACTTCTTTGTGTTGGTACCCTAGGCAAACTACTCGGAGAAGCGACGGATTATCAGGTGGTGGGGCGCGGTGGCAACCTCGAAGTCCTGAAGAAATGGGTGAGCGGACTGCAGTTTCAGCAAGGGCAATGGCGCGGCGCTCTCAATGGTGAACCTTACGATTTTCTATCAAGCCTGCGGGGGATGGGCGGTGAAATCATTGACTTACATTTGGCCCGCCCTTCATTAGAAGAATTTTTCTTGGAGCGGATTGCTGAGAATCAGGAATCTTAATGAATTTTGCAAAAAAAGTTGCGCATAAATACGCGACTTTACCTAAAATTTTGATACAGCTTATTTATTTATACTGACTACTAATGATCGCTTACCGTAACAGGTTGGGTACCCTTACTCTTAAATCTGTTTGCAAAATGTCGTTTTTTGTAAAAGATTAGTTAAAATCTCTCATGGTCTTCAAAATGCGCCTGCTGCAGTTCATGAATAATACACAGGCGCCGTCTACAGGAATTTCATACGCTGAATCTGTTCAGATTTTTTTGGGTGCTAGTTAGCTACTATTTAAGCTTCTGGCTGTTTTGTTGGCGGACATTTTGTCCGTTGACTATTACTGTTGTAATTCAATTTCGGACTTGCTATTTAGGGTGAGCCAATATGATTCCTAATCGTCGTCACAATCCCCGCACATCTCGTCGTTTTCGCCAGCCTCTCAAGCGCTTCATGCAGGCTGCGTTTCGTTGGCTGTGGTGGCTCACCGGCAATCGTCAGCGATCGCCCCAAGCGGGTTTTGTATTTCCAACAACGTTACTTTTAGTGCTCATGGTGCTGCTGACAGCCAGTGCCCTCACCTTCAGAAGTTTTTCTCGCAGTACTCAGGTCATCGGTCAGCGAGAGCAGCAGGTAATTTATAACGCGGCAACCCCAGCAATTGACCGCGCCAAGGCTAAGCTCGAGTTTTTGTTTACCGATGACGACCGCCTAATTGGCGTGCCCTCTAGCGACTATCTAGCCAACATGATGCTGCCGGAGGCCCCCACCAATGCCCGAATTCCTGGCACGGTTGGCTTTGATATGCGGCCTTTAACCGGTATTGATGATCCCTACACCCTGCCAGACGAAACTCGCCTGGATGTCAATGGTGATAACAAACTCGATAACGCTTGGGCATTTCCGGCAGATGTCAATGGCAATGGCGCTATTGAAACTGGAGAAACCGCCACTTATTCTATTTTGGTTGATCACGAAGCCGTAGAGCCTGGGACAACAAACACTAGAACCGTTTCTGATAGGGCTGATGATGGCAAGGCTGATGCCTTAGTTACTCGCACAGGTCCCTTGGGCACCACGCGAGCCATCAGCGCTTGTGGCAGTGTGGCGATCGTCGAAGAAGGTTGGCAAGCAGTCGATACCAGCACGTCATCAGACATTCAAAAGAACTTTCAAATAACTGCTTTCGTCTCCAATAATCGTGATGATATCGGTCAGTCCTTTGAGAGTTTAGAATTTCAGCAATCCCGCATTGCCTCCACAGTCAACAAGTGGGGAGCTTGGTTCCGCTATGACTTAGACATTTTCCCCGGTGTCGACTTTAAGTGGAATGGAGCGATGCACACCGACGGCAGCCTGGTGGTGGCTGACGAGATTATCTCCTACATGCTGACTTCTCACAACTCATGCCTGTATAGCGACACTTCTTCCGAAATTACCCTGGGACAGTTTGCTTACGATGATGGGGTCACTTTTCAGGGCCAGGCCATCAAAGGAAGCATGAAAAATAATGACTACGGTGGTGGCGACGTTGAATTTCACTTATTTAATGGTGATGCTAATAAGCCGACCCTGGGGACGGATTTAACCAACGGCAATGACTCTGTGGATGGCGGCTCACCGGCCGACGTTGCCATGAATCCCATCACGCTGTTTCTGCGGGACCGGGCCGAGCACGTCGACGATTCTAGCTGGAATCGACCAGCTGTCTGGGAGAATTCACCCTTCGTCACTACAGGCCGAATTCAAAATGACCCGACCTCTCGTCCTTTTGTTGATGACTTTTTCCGAGCCGACAATCGCTGGGGTCCAAAACCGCGGTATGAAAATGATGATGATGACTTGAGTCTAGAAGGAGACCCCGGCACTACTGCTGATGATCGCAATGTGGGAGAGCCGATCACAGCCGCCTCGACGCCAAAATCTAATGAGCTGATTGAGATAGAAAACGGTTTAGACGGCTATTGGGAAAGGCAGGCGATTAAAAGTGGCTTACGCTTGATTATCGGCCAGCGTTTAGAGCTGGGCAACACCAACGGATGGGGATACGACCCAACAACTGATACCATCTCGACCGATTCGGCAGCCGATCCGCTGTATCCAGCGACAGCGCCAATTTCTGGCACCAATATTCCTGGCCCCCATGAATATCGACAACATCGGTCTTTGAGAGATAACCTTGCAGCCGTACAGGGTATGGTGGTTTACCATTACGACCTGCCTGATGCGAATGGGGATGTTTTTCCTGCCGCCTGCATGGCGCTTACGGCTCATCCGGGGACCGAACAATCCGTTATCAATAGCCGTACCTTTAGCTATTATCCAACCGGAACTAATGTCCTAAAAGCTGACTTTTTGAGCGGTCAAGGTACCAACGGCTGGGAGTTTCAGTTCCCCACTGCTTTTGATAGTGAAACGAAGTTTGCCGCCGAACTCGATAAAGGCGATCCGCTGGGAGATGCACTACGGAACTTAGCCTATTTCTCTGGCGATCCTAGCGGTGGAGCCCCATCCTTTCCGCCGGTGCAAGATGCCAACATTCATCCATTTCCCAACATGAGCATGTGGGGAGACACTTCGGCTCTGCGTCGCATTTTCGATGAATATTTGGACGCTACCACTCCTGTAGCCTATGCCAGCTTAAGTTTTGCAGATAAAGCAACTTTACACAGCGCGGCCTGCACGATGAGTCTGTTGGCCTACAATGTTGATCGAAGTGTTGGCCAGTCCGTCGCGATTGCTGGCGAAGACCTTTCCGGTATTGGCGCAGAGCTCTGGGCCTTGATCAATTCGAGTAATCCTACTGACATCAGCAGCTTGGTTGGCGCCACCTACGACGCCTTTGCTCCTACCCATCCCATTTATCCCGGTGAAGATATTGTACTGACGCCCAATCTTGATGATAGGGCCACCTGGACCGATCCAAATCACACTGGAACTACTGGAAATACCTGCGTTGTCCCAACTGATACGGATTCCGATGCATTCGAAGTCGGCTGTGACGAAAGCGACTATTACAGTCAGTTTTCGTCAGAGGACTATATTCGAGCTTACGTTGCTAGCCAAGGCCTTACGGCGGCCTCGACTGCTGCCGACGTTGCTGCAGTTTTGAATGACGTTGACAAGATGAGAGCCTTTATTGAGGGCAATCAAATCTCTAGAGACCGAGCTTTAGGCTTTATTCGCGGTCCATTGCCTTCAACTCTAAATGATCGACTTGGTACATTAGGTCAAACAGACGTTGGCTGGAGCGCGGCTGACTTACAGACGACGCCAACACCGACGACTCCTCCAACCACTAGTCCCCTTACAAGTGTCGTATACGCGTCGAGCTGTGATCCTGACGTCTTCAACGGTACATTAGCTGGGACAGGCGCGATCGACACTAATAAAGTTGGATTGGCTGCAGCTCTCTGTCCAAACAGCCAAGATACTAAGTACCCCTCTCTCTATTACCTATTTCCGCGTCTAGAGCATGATCACGGCGGTAACGACGATACTGCGGGAGGCGGTTGGAATCATGCTCAGCCAACTACTGAAGAATACGTTGCCGCTGCTTACATTGCGACCACCAATGGCAATGACGAAAGTGCCACTGCAAAACGCTTCGAAGTTCTAGCGCCTCTTGAGATTCAAGGGATTGCTGCAGTTCCCGGCCTGGCTGATGCCAGCAATTGGATCTTACCCGCTGCCATCAATGCTGCTGGCCTAACGGATCCAGACGCCGCTGCGGAAGCCTTTCGCGTCCAAGTCCCTGCGGGTTCTGGCATTGATGTGCCGTTTTTAGATAAGGGGATATTTAATGGTCGCGAGCAGATGGCTGTCCGCGTGCTGGATATCGATATCGACGCCATTACGCAAAACCAGACCAAGCCGACTGGCGGTGATTACTGGTTGCCCTCCAAAGCCGACGATCCCAGTATTGACACTGACTTTGCCACTGAAGGACTGATTTACGCCTTCCGCGAAGACGCCGTTCGGGAAGATGAAATTGTCAGACCTGCAAACGCTTCAGCTCCTGCCGACTGTGCCGGTCTAACTGGTACCAATGACTTCAAAGTTGTGACAGAAGCCAACTGCCGCATGAATGTACTGCCGGGAACGGCGATTCAAGACCCGCCGCTGCAGGCCAATAACGTTAGCGTTAAACCGGTGGATTTTGCTCCCGACCCTGACCGTCGGGCCCACGGATTTCGCTTTAGAACATTAAGTGGCAATCCAGCGGACTTCAGCGGTGGCGATCCAGCTACTGGCCGCCAAAACGGTATGACTTTTGTCTCTGACAATTCTGCTTACATTCAGGGGGACTTTAACCTCCATACAAATAACGGTCAGACAACCGGCTTTTTAGAAGAGTTTACTTATACTCTGCAGAATATAGCCGACTTTGATGATGAAGACTTCTACGACGAACGCACGGTTGCCAATACCAATGTTGATAACTTCGCTGACTTGGCGATTGATCATTGGCGACCAGTGGAGGTTCTAACCGACGCCTTAACGGTATTGTCTGGCACCTTTCCCGATGGTGCTGCTGAAGATGCCTTTGAAGCTGCCGATGTTACTGATTCTTCATTTGCTTCGCTGAATCGGCCTCAGAATGCTGGTCCTTGGCTGCGAGAAGATCCGGATGATCCAACCAGCCCCATTTGGGTTGATCGCAATGGCACCTTTTATCTTGATGTCTCTGGAACTTGGACAGAATATTTCACTGCCCTAACTGGCGCCGGTGATTTCATTACGATGGGTGAGACAAATGACCGTAATGAAAATATGCCAATAGCCCCCGACACTTATGTGAATGCAACTTTCGTGGGTGGCATCGTGCCAGAACGACCCAATGAATCCTATGGCGGGCTACATAACTATCCTCGCTTCTTGGAAAATTGGATCGGCAATTCTCTCTTTATTAGCGGTTCATTTATTCAGCTCAATTTCTCCACTGCGGCTACAGGTCCCTATGACCAAGAGGCCTGGGAACCTGGTACAGCTCCTACCACCAATGAATGGTTCTACCATTACCAAGCACCTGATAGACGATGGGGCTTTGATGTGGGTTTACTGTATAATCCTCCCGCTCCTGCGGCTCGCCGCTTTAGCCAGCTTGGTCGTGAGCGCAGCGAATACTATCGTGAATTACCCGCCGATGACCCCTATATTCAAAATCTGCGCTGTGCAGAGGACAGTGGTAATAATCAAGTTTTTCCGAACCTCTGCAACTAACAAAGGTTTAAGCGTCTTTACCATCCTGGGAGAAAAATTTTATGCGGAAGACATGCTGCAGTCGTAAACCTTTGATGAGTCGTCAGATTTATCAACTGGTGCGCAAGGTTAATCCGGAATTCGTTAGCAATAATTCGGGGCTGACCCTCGTCGAATGCGTTATGGCAATTGTGGTAGTGGGCCTAACTGGGGCCGCGATCGCTCCCATGATGGTCGTCTCAGTTGCCACTCGCGTACAGAGTCAGCGGGCAGAGCAGGCCCTAGAATTGGCGCAAAGTGAGATTGATCGAGTTCGCATCCAGTTTGAGCAGAATAATCTGAATAACTTACCTCAAACTGTCACCATTGCTAGCAATCGTGCCCCTGATGTCAATGGGCCATCTTCGACTACGGATACAGCATCTACTCTCCGATTGGTTGATATCAACAATGACGGAACCAACGATTTTGTTATTCAGAGCTATCTGGTCGAAAAGACGGGCGCGGCAGACACCTATGAAATGGGGGTGCGAGTTTATGATTTTGATGCAGTGGCCAATAATACTAGCGGGACAATGGCCACTGATGAAGCACGGTTGGGCATGACCGATAACACTGGCGAGCGCGCTGAAAAGCCCATATCGGCGCTGTATACCAACGTAGCTTTAACAGACAATACCGAACCTTTGTGCAACTGGATTAACTACACTGATGCATCAGGAACCGCACCTAAGCCGGCAACTTGTAACTGATGAATCTCTTTGACTCTTTATTGAAAACTCTATTGAAGTAATCAAACATGTCTCCAGCTGTGTTTCAAAGAACTATCTACCGTCTTCGTCGGGCTCAGCTATCGACACAGCGGGGATTTACATTATTGGAATTGTTAGTCGCTATTCTAATTGGCGGCATCATTACTAGTGCATTGCTCTTCCTCGTAATTGAGATGCTTAGCGTCAGCAACCGCGAAGAAAGCCTTACGCAAACCCAACAAAATATGCGAAGGGCGATTGATTTCATAACTCGCGATGTTAGCGAGGCGGCTTTTGTCTATAGCGATTTTACAAGTAGCTATGATTTGTTAGCGCAGCTTGATGACGAGCCAACCGGTCCTTCTGTTACGCCAGTGCTTGCTTTTTGGCGTTTAGATGCTTTAACAAACGATGAAGTGGATGACCTGGGAACTTTTTGCGCCGCTCAAACAGGCGATGTTTTAGATGAGTGCGAGGCTCTGTTGGTGCGGCAAAGCACTTACACCTTGGTGGTCTACTTTCATGAGGAGAATGCTCCTGGTGACATTTGGGAAGGACAGACTCGCATTGTGCGATATGAATTGCCCGCATACTCTGTTATCAGCACCTCGGCATTAACGCGCAATCCAGGCTATGGCGATCCAACTTTGTTAGTTCCCAACGTTACACCAGATAGTTTCAACTCTTTTGACGATTGGAGGAAAGCTTCTGGAGAAACCACCCAAGGCACTGCAACTGTATTGACCGATTACGTTAACACTATTGCTACTGACAATACGACAGCTTGCCCAAGTGCTGGCTTTGTTCGTACACCAGCCAATAACGATAGCTTTTACGCCTGCGTAGCTCAACCCAGTGGTGTAGCAGCTAATAACGCAGAGGTCAATAAGTCATTGATCGTATATTTGCAAGGCAATGCTTCGAGAGGGGCCGCTGATCAAGTTGTTGGTACCAGCGAGGCCAGTAGCTTACCGAAACTGGAATCCCAAGTATTGATCCGTGGAGTCATACAGAACGATCCAGGCTAATCTAACTTCAAAGACACTTTAATTTCGCTGCCGTATACGTCTAACTAAATCTGTTTTGAGCACACACCATGATTTCTTCTAAAGCGTCCCCAAAATATTCCTCGAGCACTGGTTTCACATTGGTCGAGCTCTTGGTGGTAGTGGTCATTGTTGGCGTTCTTGGAGCGATCGCCGCACCCAGTTGGTTAGCCTATGCTACTCGACAGCGGATGAAAGCCGTTGAAAGCGACTTAGTGCAGGTATTTAATCAAGCTAGAGAAACTGCCGTTGTTCAACGTCGCGATGTGGATGTACAAATTGATGAAACGGCCGATGTTCCGACAGTGGCGGTTGATGGTGATGTTCAAGAGCTGGGGCCAAACGAATTGCGGCCTGGTATGGTTACTCTGGATGTAGCCTCTGGTGCCGCCGACACTGTCACCTTTGACTATCAAGGAACGGCGCGTAACAATGCGGGTGGCGACATTCCATTCGTCGTAGATATTTTGCCAAGTACTGGAAACAGACAAAACTGTGTCGCTGTTGCAACTTTATTGGGTAATGTCAAGACTGCTAACAGCGTCGGCGAATGCGATGCATTTTAATTAAGATGCGTTTTGATCAATTTGTCAGGCGTTAGTTTTTGTACTGCGAGATTCGCAGAGAAAACCTATCATCTATCAATCCCTTACTCGTTAAATTGCCCGTTGCCGCTTTGTCTCATGACTCAAACTATGTGAAGAGCCAGCATCACTTGCAAAATCTGGCGTGACTGTGAAAGCCAGCTTTTAGATAGCCACAATTCCTTCAGGCAAAAGGCTTTCACAATCCTGCATAAATAGCCTGAGATTAGTCTCCGACACCTCAAACCTTACGAATGATCCCAGTCAGGACGGAAGCCCTTACGACTGTTGAGGAAGCGGTCAATCGCCATGGCCGCGACACATCCATCACCAGCCGCGACAACTGCTTGCTTAAAGGGTGTGTTACGGATATCACCGATCGCCCATACTCCTTCTACATTGGTTGCCATCAAATCATTTACCTGCACGCCTCCGTCAGCAGTCAGCTCTACTTGGTCACCAAGAAAATCAGTAATGGGCTTTGAGCCACTCTGATATACAAATACGCCCAGTGTGGGCAAGCTAATTGCATCTTGTGCTTGCTTAGGTTTAACCTGAATGCCCGTTACGCCTGCTTCATCGCCTTCAATTTTCAATAAACGGGAGCGACTCCAGTGCTTGACATTGGACATTGCCAACAAATCTTGGACATGAGGATCTTCTGACGGTGGATCCTTGAAAGTCACAAGATGAACAGTTGAGGCAAACTTAGTCAAAACTTGAGCTTCTTCAATAGCCTCTTGGTTGGAACCCACCACAGCTACTTCGCGATCGCGATAGAACGCTCCGTCACAAGTGGCACAGTAGCTCACCCCCCGACCCAAAAATTCGGATTCTCCCTTAAAAGAAGCAGTGCGTCCCATGGCTCCGGTTGCCAGGACGATCGCGCGACCAGTAAACACGCCTTCCGGGGTGTAAACCGTTTTGCGATCGCCTGAAACATCCATACCAAATACTTGAGCCCGGCGATAATCGGTGCCAAACTCAATTGCTTGCTCACGCATGACGGTCAGCAAATCTTCGCCGCTAATATCCCCCGGAACGCCCGGATAGTTGGCAATTTTGTGGGTGATGGCCAGGGCTCCCACCGCTGAGTTTTTATCGAGAATGACGGTTTTGAGATCGGCGCGTGAGGTGTAAAGTGCGCAAGTACATCCTGCTGGCCCTCCACCAATAATTACGACATCAAATTCAAAGGTGTCCACGGTGACGGTCTCCTATCGACAAATTAAAAAAGATATTAGTATTTGCATACTATCGGCCAACAATTCTCTACGGTGGAAAATTGTCGAATTTGATTATCCCAAAGTTTGGGATAAGGGAACCAGAAACTGCTCCGGTTTCATAAGCGCTGGTTCCGACTCTGTAAATTAGCCTATCGTCTCGAGCTGCCAAATAAACATGCAGCCAAAATGAGCAAAACTGAAATCAGCTAAGGTTTCTACAGACATGACCAAACGAGACGACGAGATTGCACAATAAACTGTATGAGCCTAACGCTCACTTGCTATCCAAAAGCAAACCTGGCGCAAAACCATTTGTGCAGAGAAACTGTCGGCTTATTACGCAGATTCATTACAGGAAACCTGCCTGCAAGCTTGACCGCCAACTTACCAAATATCACCGCACAAAGAAACGACTGCTTAAAATCGCCAACTTTTCCACAACGATTCACGACTTTAATTAAAATTTTATATCATTTAGATCCTACTTACCAAAAGTTATTAAGCTTTGATTCGGATGACGTTAAGTTACGACACACTTCACCTCATCTTCTAAGACAATCTTCCTTAGTTAACCTAAGAAAAGCGACACAAAAGTTAATGTTCGAGCTTGGGCTGAAAATAGGTCAATGCTTAACTTCTAAACATTTTGTCTGAGTCTATAAAATGCTCTCATAATGTAACCTAGCAATTCTTGCGATAGAAGTTGCGGTGAGACAAGGACTCGTGATCTATATGAGTGGTGATTAAGCAGTGATTTCGTCTCACTCTCGGCACTCTGAAAATTTAGCTTAGGCGAAGCTAGTATGAAATCAAAGTACTACTAAATTACGAGAATTGTTTGCAGGCTATGGCACGTCTAAACAAACATATTCGTGCCCTCTACGAAACCAGCAGAGATTGAATCGTCCTCAAAAATATAGGGTTCTACCGTCAGAGAGCGGCAGACTCGATATACGGCTCTAGCTAAGCAAATGCGGTTAATACAGGTCGTAAATCGTCTGACGTCTGCGTTGATTCAATTCTCATCTCGCGATTTCGTCTGGGCCAAATTCCCAATACTTTGGCTAATCATTGTGGAAATTTGCCTCTTCTAGGATGATTGCACTCGCTAAAAGTTAGAAAAATCACGCACAAGCGTCACTAACTTAGTGTCAAAATGTTCGTAACATCAATTCACTCAGTTATCAGCAAAAAATAGAAGCCGAATTTTTTCCGAATGAAACAAAAATTCTATACATAAGTTAACAGTCTTTTGGTTGGGATGGGTTCTGAACTATGGTGGATAAAGCTTCGTAAGCATAAAGTTGATAGCTGGTTTATATGCGAGCTTGCTGGTTTAATTGGCCTGGTTGCTTTTCAGTGGCTCCATAGTTTACACAGCTTGGATATGAGGATCTGAATATATGGCAAATGGACTCTTTTGGACCCCGCTGTTTCGTTCATTGGGCTGGTCTTATCGGGCCACTTCTGAGGCAGGTGCTCCTTTGCTGGCAGGCAATATTCGCTTCAAGGATCTTTCTGGACGCTTGCTAGGGGCCCATGTGGCCCATGCAGGGCTAATTGTCCTGTGGGCTGGGGCGATGACTCTATTTGAGCTGTCACGGTTTGACCCCAGCTTGCCAATGTATGAACAAAACTTGATACTCTTGCCGCATCTGGCTACCCTCGGTCTTGGGGTAGGCGATGGCGGCGTAGTCGTTGATACTTACCCTTACTACGCCATTGGCATGGTTCACCTTATTAGCTCTGCAGTATTGGGGGCTGGTGGTCTTTTTCATGCGGTTCTGGGGCCAGAGCGCTTGGATCAGCGAGGGTTTGGCTACGACTGGAAAGATGGTGAGAAGATGACCACTATTTTGGGTGCTCACTTGCTGCTGTTGGGTGTTGGTGCGCTGCTGCTGGTGTTCAAGGCGACTCGGTTTGGCGGCATTTATGACCCGCTAGTTGAGCAAGTGCGGCTAGTGCAGCCGAATCTTGATCCGGGTCGCATCTTTGGCTATTTGTTTGGCATTAGTCCTCAGGGGTGGACGATTACCGGTATGGCGAGTGTTGACAATGTTGAAGACATTGTTGGTGGTCATTTCTGGGTAGCGCTACTTTGCATCGGGGGTGGTATTTTTCACATATTTACTAAGCCGTATGCTTGGGCTAAAAAGCGTTTAGTCTGGTCGGGTGAAGCCTATCTGTCTTACAGTTTGGGAGCGCTGGCGATCGCTGGATTTAGTGTTTCCGTGTTTGTTTCAGTGAACGAAATTGCTTATCCGTCGGTATTCTATGGTCCCATTGGGGCGACTGAAGGTTCGATCCGTGCTGCTCTAGCGAGTGTTCATGCGGCACTTGGATTTTTAGCGCTGCTTGGTCATCTCTGGCATGCTTACAGGTCTCTCAGTACATCTCTGGGTAATACTCGCGGCACGTTCTTCGACTTTATGGCCGAACAAAAACCTGCGATTGCTGAAGGCTCAGCAAATTAGCATTAGGTATCCAATACTGAATTCGACTAGTCTCGGCTACGGGGATATTCCTTTTCCTTTGGTTGCGGCAAGCGATTTTGAGACGTCATGGTGCTAATTGAGCTTTTACCTATTTCGTTTTTCGTTGCTCTCTCAATAAACGTGTGTTCAAGGAGGACTCATCTATGGCAGTTGCCACAGACAATGTTGACACTAGTATTCCGTTTCGAGCCGGAAATGCTCGCCTTGTAGATTTTTCGGGACGACTTTTGGGCGCCCATGTTGCCCACGCTGGGCTGATTGTGTTGTGGGCTGGCGCTATTACGCTGTTTGAACTTAGTCGATTCGATGCTTCTCGCCCTATGTTCGACCAAGGGCTGATTTTGCTTCCTAATTTGGCTCGCTTAGGCATTGGTGTAGGAGAAGGAGGGGCGATCGTCGACACCTATCCTTACTTCGTCATTGGTGCATTGCATTTAATTAGCTCGGCGTTCTTAGGGGCTGGTGGGCTGTTTCACTCCATCAAGGGACCAGCAAAATTAGAAAGTAAATTTAGCTTCTTTGGCTACCGCTGGAATGATCCGAAGAAAATGACCAGTATTTTAGGGTTTCATCTTGTGCTATTGGGCATTGGAGCCTTTCTACTGGTCGCTAAAGCCATGATTTTCGGTGGCTTGTATGACCCGCTCGTTCAAAACGTGCGGCTAGTTACTGAGCCAACATTGTCTCCAGGCAAGATCTTTGGCTATCTGTTTGGAACTGAGGGCCGCTTTTGGCTAGCGGGCGTTGACAGCTTGGAAGATGTTGTTGGCGGCCATATCTGGATTGGCGCAATTCTGATTATTGGCGGTATCTGGCATATCTTAAGCAAGCCGCTGCCTTGGACAAAGAATTTATTTGTTTGGTCCGGTGAAGCTTATCTTTCATACAGCATTGGGGCTGTGAGTTTGATGGCCTTTGTGGCAACCCTCTTTGTTTCAGTCAATACCCTTGTCTTTCCTACCGAGTTCTTTGGACCGGCATTGAGTCTGAAGTTTGATCGCTTTCCAGTATTTGTCAGTCCTGATGGTGTTAACACCAGCCGCGTTTGGCTGGCCAATGCTCACTTCTGGCTGGGCTTCTTCTTCCTCCAAGGCCATATTTTTCATGCCCTGCGGGCGGCTGGCTACAGTTTCAAAGAAGGCCGAGTAATTGAATCGATGCGTGGAGAGGCGACCTGGTCATGACAGTGACACAATCAAACCCCCTCAAACCTTTAGGCTTTGTTGATGATGAAAGCAATCCGAATGCGTTTGTAGCTCAATCGCTAAAACCATATTCCTGGTGGGCAGGTAATTTTCGGTTTGTCGATTTGTCTGGAAAGCTATTGGGAGCTCATATCGCCCATGCCGGACTGATTGTGCTCTGGGCTGGAGCTATGACTCTGTTTGAGTTATCTCGTTTTGATCCCAGTCTGCCAATGTACGATCAGGGGCTCATTCTACTTCCCCACTTGGCGACGCTGGGGATTGGCGTCAGTGCCGATGGCACGATTGTTGATACTTATCCCTACTTCGCAATTGGGTTAGTGCACTTAATTAGCTCCGCTATTTTGGGTGCAGGCGGCGTTTACCACTCTGTTCTAGGGCCAGAAAAACTCGATACTAAGGGTTTTGGTTATGACTGGAACGATGGTCGCAAAATGACCACTATTCTTGGCATTCATCTGGTGCTTCTGGGTGTAGGCGCCCTATTTTTGGTGCTCAAAGCAACTCAGTTTGGGGGGCTATACGATCCAGCAGTGGGTGACGTTCGTCTAGTTACCCAGCCGACTTTTAATCCCCTGCGAATTTTTGGGTATGTGGTCGGTATTACGCCTGATGGTTGGACACGGGTGGGAATGGCCGCCGTCAACAACTTGGAGGATGTCGTTGGAGGCCATTTATGGATCGGAGCTATTTGCATCTTGGGTGGTATCTGGCACATTCAGACTAAGCCAACTCGTTGGGCTAAGGGTTTGTTTGTGTGGTCAGGCGAAGCGTACTTAGCCTACAGTCAAGCGGCACTGGCCTATATGGGCTTTTTTGCAGCCTACTTCGTTTGGGTTAACGGCACAGTTTATCCGGAAGTCTTTTATGGCCCTGTTGCTACAACCACTGTAGACGGAGTGATTACTCCGCGCACTTGGCTGATGCTGTTTCAGGTGATTTTTGCTTGCTTGTTGCTGGCGGGTCATTTTTGGCATGGCTTACGGTCGCGAGCGATCGCCGCTGGTTATAACTTCAATCAAATGAAGTTTAGTCCTGGTGCCATATACGGCGATCCTCAGTTCAATGACCAAATGCTGTTTGAAGGCATTGTGGTTCCTCAAAAAAATGATCCTCAAGTTGGCATGCTGGATACCCCTGTCAGCGGTAGTTCATTAACCCGAACTTGGATCAAGAACCTGCCTATTTATCGTGAAGGACTCGCGCCTATCGTTCGAGGCTTAGAAATTGGCATGGCCCATGGCTATTTGCTGTTGGGACCATTCCTCAAATTAGGTCCACTGCGTAATACAGATCAGGCTCTTATTGCTGGATTTGGCAGTGCATCTGGCCTGATTGTAATTCTCAGTGTTTGCCTGTTTATTTATGGTGGCGCTGTCTTTCAAAGCCGCCGTAATCCAGTTGGCAGTCTTCCAGAAAACATTCGCAATTACGGCGACTGGAGCTTGTTTACCTCTGGCTTCCTGATTGGTGGCCTTGGTGGTGTAACTTTTGCCTGTTTCATTCTTTTGGAAATTGGGCGCTCTGGCATTAGTTAATTCGCTGTTTTTAAGACGGGTAAGAGTACATAATGCGGCTTTGAAAAGTGTGGAGCCTGTGCTCCAGAGCCATTGCCGGTCAGTGCTCTTACCCCATTAACTAAATTCAAAAACCTTTTCTTAAAAAATCGTTCAGTAAACAATTTAAACCATGACAATTCCTCTATTGGAGTACACTCCTTCAAGCCAAAATCAGCGCGTGCAAGGCTTTGAGGTACCTGGTGATGAGCAATTACAGCTGCCAGAATTAGATGTTGCCCTCGCGGAAACGGATGTTGATGACACTATTCGGGCAGCCTATCGACAAATATTCAATGAACAACAGATGATTGTGGCTAATCGCCAAGTAGCTGCCGAATCGCTGTTGCGAAATGGACAAATTACAGTGCGAGATTTTATCCGTCGGTTACTGCTATCCGATTCTTTTCGGCGGCTTAACTACGACACCAACAATAATTACCGATTCGTTGAAATGTGTATTCAACGGGTACTGGGTCGGTCCGCTTACAATGAACAAGAAAAACTTTCCTGGTCAATTGTTCTGGCGACTAAAGGGCTTCAAGGTTTTGTTGACCAACTATTGGCATCCGAAGAATATTTAACTGCCTTTGGCGATTACACCGTTCCTTATCAGCGACGACGAATTCTACCTCAACGTGATGCTGGAGAGTTGCCTTTTGCCCGCATGGCCCGCTATGACAAATATCACTTAAATCAGCTCTATCGCTCTGGACAATTGCGACGCTCAGGCAATGGCGTATCTGATCGCAGTGCCGCCGTTTTCAGTCTAGTGTTGAAGTGGGTACCCGTTCTGGCTGCGGCCTTGCTAATTGTTACACTTTTAGTCATTCCGACAGCTTAGTTGAGCAGCCGTTTTGAGCAAATCATATTCAGGGATGATTGTGCTCTTCTGTTAGATTAAGTTTGGCCATTTACTTGAAGCGTTCGGGAACAAAACCGGCTTAAGGATTCGGTATTCAAATAACTATTCCGAGTCCACAGATACGTTCACAAACCGAACAAGAGTTATACGACGGGATTGTTTTTAATTCTGTTTACCGTTGCAGCCCCTTCTACAGACTGGTGGAAGGGGCTTTAGTATATGAATGGGCAATAGTAATTTCTCACGTGGCTGGTTGTTTACCCAGACCACGATTGAATGTTCTCCTATCAACTGCTTTCTCACAAAGCTTATCTCGCACACCAAGCCTGTTAGAACAACTGAGACCTCCATTTGTAATTTGTAATGGGTCAATTCTCTAAAAATTCATAGGAAGTAATTGGCCACCCGGAGTTACCGCTAGCGCAGCGTAGCTTAGCAACATTAGTGTTTGGTTCCTGCATTTCTCTATCGGCAAGCGCCGGCAAGGAAAATCGGCGGTTGCCTGATGCTTTCTGCCGCGCAGTGCTGAGAACGTCCGCCAATATTAAAGTGTTTTCAGTGAAAATTTTTCCGAAAATTGGCAAGCAGCATCTGTTCAGTGCACAAACTTTCTTTACCGCACATCCACAAGCGCTGATGGCTCTGTGTGCTTTTGTTAATCTCTTTCAATTTTGCTTTTGAATATTCACTTCCTTAACGCTCTTTGCAAACGTATTTCACGATAATGATTCCTAACAATATATGTCATGATCTTAAGCGTCAGTACAGTTGATTAAGCATCAACATGGTCAAATATCATGAAAATTCACGGTTATGTGCCTGTAAATACCTAATAAAATAGGATTAATTTAAAAAGGAAATGATAAAAACTATTTTGGCAACGATATTTAAGCTTCTTTAAGATCTGTTTTATTGAGAATATTTCCGAACTAATCTGAGTCATGTTGTTGAGGATATTGCTCAACAGAATTCACTGAATTTCTCGACAGCATTGATTTTTCAGAAAGGAATTGTGCTTATGCAAACATACGGTAAACCGGATGTGACCTATGACTGGTGGGCCGGTAATGCCCGCTTTGCCAATCAGTCAGGTCTCTTTATCGCTGCTCATGTGGGACAGGCGGCCCTAATTACTCTATGGGCCGGTTCTTTTACGCTATTTGAGCTTTCCCGATTTGATCCCACATTACCAATGGGAGAGCAAGGATTAATTCTGTTGCCTCACCTAGCGACCTTGGGCTTGGGCATTGGTGATGGTGGTCAGGTGGTTGACACCTATCCCTATTTTGTTGTCGGAGCAGTGCATCTTATCTCCTCGGCAGTGCTGGGAGCGGGAGCGTTATTCCACACATTTAAGGGGCCCGCTGACCTTGGGCAATCTAAGGGGCAAGCTCGCAAGTTTGATTTTGACTGGGATGATCCTGCTCAGCTTGGACTGATACTCGGCCATCATTTGCTCTTCTTAGGAATAGGCGCACTACTGCTTGTGCTCAAAGCTACAACTTGGGGCGGATTGTACGATGCTACAACCCAAACTGTCAGAACCGTGCAGCCGACCCTCGACCCGCTAGTTATTTATGGCTATCAGACTCACTTTGCCACCGTCAACAGTCTAGAAGATTTAGTGGGAGGCCATGTCTTTGTTGGCACACTACTCATTCTCGGCGGGGTTTGGCACATCGTAGTGCCGCCTCTGAAGTGGGCTAGAAATGTTCTGGAATTTTCTGGAGAAGCGATTCTGTCTTATTCCCTAGGCGGTATTGCGTTGGCAGGATTTGTTGCGGCTTATTTCTGCGCTGTCAACACTCTGGCTTATCCGGTCGAGTTTTATGGTCCACCGCTGGAAGTTCGGCTAGGTATTGTGCCTTATTTTACTGACACAGTGAATTTGCCCCTGAATGCTCACACTTCCCGATGTTGGCTGGCTAACGCTCACTTTTTCTTAGCATTCTTCTTCTTGCAAGGGCATCTGTGGCATGCTCTACGAGCCATTGGGTTTGATTTTCGCCGGGTTGAACAGGCACTCGACGCGATGGAGTCATAGACGTCAACGTTTGTTGTGGTTGACCTTTCCCGATTAATTGGGACATTTAGGAGCTCGATATCCTGGTGTCCCTTTTTCTTTTAGAAATGCTTTCGTCAACCCTGTTTCAATTCTGCTCAACCTGGCAGATCCAGTCGGTAATTGGGGTGGAAAGTGCTCAAAAGCCTTTTGCCTCTCAGCAAGTTTTTAATTGCTTTCTGAGAGGAATTATTATTAGCTTTCCCTTTTTCTCGCTCAAAAGAGTCTTCGATTTAGGCTTTGGCTTCTCAACCTCATTTTAAGAGTCCGTCTTGGGTTATTTCTCACTTCACAGGCTTCTCCAAAAACGCTACAAATTGCGTCTACTTCAATGAAGTGTGGGCGCTACTGAGCTTTTCAGGTTGTTGCTAATTACTTAATCAACAGAACTGATTATGGTTCATTCTTTTTTAGCCTTGAGCGCTGAAGCAGTTATGGCTTTGGCGTTTCCTGTCTTGATTTGGGCAGTGATTGCATACTTTTTACTCTCCTTAATAAAAACATTGCGGGATGGTGTGGAGCATCTACAGCAACTGCATCGAATTCCTTGCGATCGCTGCCGATATTACACAGGTAGCCATTACTTAAAGTGCCCTGTTCATCCCCTAACAGCCTTTTCTCAAGAGGCGATTGAATGTCAGGATTTTGAATCAGCTACCAACTCTCAGCCTCATGCCGGTTGCCCTCGGCCCAGGGATAAAGATCAGCTGATTTATCGACAATAGTCAAAGCTGATCACTTGCCAGAAGCTCACTTGAACATGGTAAATCCAAAGCCTTTTTGGAGAGGAAAAGATAAGCCTACAATGTATAGATGGTAAGGCTGATTTCCTAGGGAAGTTAGTCTGACCACGCCTTGTATGTTCGGCACCTATCGCAGTGACTATGGCTCATTATCCCGATTTAGCTACAGCCCTAGAGGGCGTTTGTCGAACATGGTGTGAGGCTAACGGATACAGCGAGCCTTTCTGCCGCAATGGAGAATGGTGGGCGTTTCCACCTGCTGGCGTTATGCCCGTAAAAATCAAAGACGTCATGGAAAAAGATAGTCAGCAGCAGATTAGGATTGGGACTTTGATGCTGACCCTATGTCCTGATGGCTCCTTAGCGAGAGAAATTGAATGTGGAAGCACTGAAGCCTAGGCGATCGCAATAATGTTGACCGATTGAAGAGCGCTCTGAGCTTTTTGGTCAACATACTGCTGTTTTCCAATCGGAACCCTTATCCACTTATTCAAAATCCACTCATTCAAAATCGTCAGTTGTGATCAATCAAGCCCGCCTCACGCCACTGTTTGTCGTGTCAATGGAGGGGTTCGAGCGGGAAGGCAAGTCTTTGTTACCAAAAGATCTCAAATAGACTCTACAGCAGCGACATTTGCTCACCTTCAGAAGCATCCGCCTCTGAAGATTTTAGAGGCGGTAGTTGGCCTCGATTCGAGGCGAGGCGATCGGCCAGTCGAGTGGTTTCTGGTAAGCGATATTTGGGAGTGCACTGCAGCACGTAATCCAAGGCGGTGGGCAGACTGATGCGGTGTCCGGCTGAAATATAGAGGGGATTGGTGTTGGTGCGGCTGCGCAGGACTGCACCGATGGTTTCTTGCTGATCGATTAAGGGCACCCACGCCCCTTTCTCGGCTGGCACATCCTTATGGGTACCAATCAGACGCGACTTGGCCACGCCAATAGTTGGACAATCCAAAATCAGGCCCAGGTGGCAGGCGATGCCAAATCGTCGGGGATGTGCTAATCCCTGCCCATCACAAAGAATCAAATCGGGCGTGGTTTTGAGAGCGGCGATCGCGGCCAGAATGGTTGGCACTTCGCGAAATGAGAGCAAGCCTGGCACGTAAGGAAAGGTCGTGGGGCGCTTTTCCAAAGCATAATCCACTAGCTGTAGCGTAGGGAATTCCAGGACGACAACAGCGGCGCGCGTTACTTGACCGCTCTCCTCAAAGCCCGCATCCACGCCAGCGACGAAGCGAACAGGCAGCCGGAGGTCATCCTGCAGCCGCACCTGCGCTCGCAATTCGTTTTGCAAAGCGATCGCGGCGGTCGGAGTAGTTGGCCAAGATGTAGGAGCAATAAAATCCATCAGCAAGACTTCTCAACGTTCTTAATCAGCGGCCGCTAGAATCTTGACACACCGCAAACGGCTTTGGAAGCTTTGCTGCACTATCACGCTCAGGCTGCACTTACTTGCCGCCTGCAACCTCGATAAAGGAGCCGGTTGTATAAGAAGCCGCATCTGAGAGCAACCATAAAATCGCATTTGCTACCTCGCTTGCCTGCCCGCCCCGCTTCATCGGCAGAAGGTGCTTGACCCACTCGACTCGGTTAGGCTCACCGCCGCTAGCGTGAATATCGGTGTAAATAAAGCCCGGACGCACGGCATTGACTCTAATTCCTTCATCAGCAACTTCTTTAGAAAGTCCAATGGTCATGGAGTCAATTGCTCCTTTCGATGCGGCATAGTCGATATATTCGCCAGGGGCCCCTAAACGGGAGGAAGCGGAGGAAACATTGACAATGGCTCCTCCGCTTCCTCCTTGTTTAGTAGACATGCGTTTGATGGCCTCTCTTGCACATAGAAAACTGCCAATAACATTTGCCGCAAAAATTCGGCTCAAGCGAGTTGTGTCCATCTTTTCAACTCTCATTTGCTGCTCCAGAATACTCGCGTTGTTGACTAAGGCTGTAACCCGACCTAATTGTCTGTCAACGGCTCTAAAAAGATAATTGACATCATCTTCAGAGGCCACATCAGCGGCAACGGCGATCGCGGGCATTCCCCCCTCTTTGATCGTGGTAACGACGGCTTGAGCTGCCGCTTGGTTACGCAAGTAATTCACACAAACTGCATACCCTTGTTTAGCAGCCAGCAAAGCAGTCGCGGCTCCAATGCCACGACTGCCCCCTGTCACGATCAAAACTTTTTCCATGGCCAGCGATTTTATAGCTGCTTTTGCTTAATTGAGTCAGCATCGAGCTTCGGTTTTATTTAGCACACAAATAGCTTCGATCCATTGCCTAGCTGAACGTTTATGCAGTTTAACAAAGGGCTAAGGGACGTTATTGTTCACCATTTTTTCGATAGCATCGAGTCATTCTTAATCTCGTTAATATGACAGGGTTTATGGGTATCAAGCTCGCATCTTCATCCTTGCTGGGAGCGTTTTGTTTGGGCCTCGCTTTGCCCGTAGTCGCTCAGGCAGCGACGGATTTACCGGCTACTCTCGCGGCCCAGGGAGCGCGGTTGACCCCGGAAATACTGGCCAAGTCGCAGTTAGGCGCCCAGTGGATGGCCGCTTTTGCCCTATTGATGGGGGCGATCGCCACGGTTGCCGGCATTGATCGCTACATTCACCGGCAGCGACTGGAGCGGCGGGAACTGGCTCGCTCCATTTACAACAGTTACGCGGAAAAAGAAGCCATTCGCAACGTTGCTGACATTTTAGACTTCGAAGAATATCGTCTGTTTACAGTACAGTTGCCCCATGAGCGTACGGTGCGGTTTGAAGCCACCGACGAGCGGCTAAAGCGAGCCTTGCGCTCCCATGCCCAGATGGTAAAAACCCGTCAGGGGCTGAATGTGCTGACTCACCTAAGTCAGCATCCCGGCAAAATGGAGGAAAGCGCCATTCGGGTATTGAAGCAATATCGGGACGAAGAGTTTGAAATTGAGCTGATCCTCAGAGCCTGGTTCGATGAATTTTTGGGTGCTTTAGAAGCCTGTGAAGAGGCAATTGTAGCGGGTTTAGTGACGGCGGAAGATTTCCAGCCCTTTTTGATCTATTGGATCCAAGTGATCGGCGATCGCAACAAGCGCCGTGAGGGGGGATCAGCTTTTTATGATCAACTTTTTCACTATATTTACTGGAGCGGCTATGAGGGGGTGCAAAGCCTATTTGAACGCTACGGCTATAAGCTGTTGCCACCGCCTTACACCACGGATGATTTCCTTAACATTGAACGAGACAACCCGGTGATCGAGGCGTTCAGGGCTCTCTGTATGGCAAAAGCGGCTCACCTGGTTTATGAGCATGAAGAATACGTCAGGGATATTGTCCGGCTATGGCTGAAAAAAGGCAGCGAACTAGCCTGGATGAAGGAAAAACCGGCGGATTACACCGTCGATGTGATTAAACAGTGGTTACGGGAAGAAGATGAGCATAAAAAAAATCGCGATATCGACGACGATTTCAAGTATTTATTTAGCCGGGTGACGGATACTCAAGCCTTCTTATTCCGCAAAAATCAGCACATTGTCTTAGTGTTTCGCGGCAGTCAGCAAGCCGCTGACTGGACTACCAACTTCAAGTTTCGGATGAAGCAGTTTGCCATTAGCAACACGCAGCAAACGGATGCGATTCCAGCGGGCGAGGTGCATCGGGGTTTTCAAGATGCCTGGCAAAGTGTGGAAAAACGGGTTATTGGTAAGCTACGCCAGTGGTGGGAGCCCGGCAAATCTCAGCTTTGGATCACCGGGCACAGTCTGGGCGGGGCGTTAGCGGCGCTGGCGGCCACCTCTTTGGAATATCAGCGTTTTACCGTGGCTGGGCTATATACCTTTGGCCAGCCCCGAGTCGGGGATTGGAAGTTTACGCGGCAGGTCAACGATCGCATGGGCGATCGCATGTTTCGCTACGTGAACAATAACGATGTGGTGCCAATGATTCCGCCGCAGTTCAACCCGGTCAACCCGGGGCGTCTCTATGGTCACATGGGCCAGTTTCGGTACTTTGGTTTTCGTGGACGACTGTACCAAAACTCATACATTACCCAGCGTTGGATTGACCGTCTGTTAGGATTTTTGGTGAGCTTGCGACAGCCGGGAGCCGATATTGTTGCCGACCATATGATGGAATATTACGTTCGATATTTGCAGCGTGAACTGGACCTGCAAAAAAATCGACGCAAGGCGCAGCAAGAGGACGAATTACAGGCCCGAGAGCTCCTCGAAATGGAAAAAGCTCGCTAGGGTGAGACTATGCACTTTAAGACGCATGTATTAACCGAAACCGATTGTGAAAAGCGCTAAACTTCCTGATTTTGGTCGCCGACCGCCCCTATTCCTCTTTGTGGCGATCGCTATTCTGCTACTGCTGGCGCTCTCTGGCGCGTTGGTTAACCTGCTGACGGAATCTTGGTGGTTCAGTGCGGCGGGCTATGACAATGTTTTTTGGACTCGCATTCGTTGGCAGAGCGCAATTTGGGCCGTGACGTTGGTGAGCTATGCGGCTTTCCTTTACGCCAACTATCGGCTGGCCTTGTGGATCACTCGCGAGACTCCTTGGCGGGCCTTAGAACGCCGCAATCTGACGGCCACCGCCGCCTATTTGCCCAAATATGTCGCTGCAGCGCTCATCACGTTATTGTCTTTTAGTGCGGCAACAAATAGCGCAGCGGCCTGGGATAGCATCCTCAAATTTCTTAACCCGCGTCAGTTTGATCGACTCGATCCGATCTTTCAGCAAGATATTAGCTTTTATGTCTTTCGGCTGCCGATTTATGAAGGCCTGCAGCAGGCGATTGTGCAGCTGATCATTTGGTCTATTGTGCTGGCCTTTAGCATTTATGTCCTCAAAGGGGAAATTCGCCCTGAGCGTGGCTGGAAGTATTTCCTTACAGGAGAAGTTAAAAGTCATTTATGCGTGCTGCTAGCTGGACTGGCGATCGCGGTGGCGGCTGGCTTCTTCCTAGGCCGCTATGATTTGCTATTTTCCCCCGATGGCGTTGTGTTCGGTGCTGGCTACACCGATGTTCATGCCCGCCTCCATGCCTATTGGACCATGGCCTTTGTGACTTTGGCCGTGGCCGCGCTCTTTATGCTGTCGCTGTGGCGCAGCGGTTTCGTTTGGCCTTCTGTAGGCATTGGGCTCTATGTCTTAGCGCTCGTCGTCGTCGGCGGCTTATATCCCTGGTTCCAACAGCGATTTTTGGTGGAGCCCAACGAACTAGTGCGCGAACGGCCTTACATCGAGAACAGTATTGCCTATACCAATGAGGCTTACGCCCTTGACCAAGTGCAAAGTGAACCGTTTCCCGCCGAAGCCGCTTTGGACCGCACCGTACTCGATAACAACAGCTCGACTATTGATAATATTCGTCTGTGGGATTATCGTCCCCTACTGCGTACCTACAGCCAGCTTCAAGAAATCCGCCTCTATTATCGCTTCAACGATGTTGATATCGATCGCTACACTCTGAATGATGACTACCGCCAGGTGATGCTGTCGGCGCGAGAACTTGACTACACCGAAGCCCCTGCAGAAGCACAAACCTGGGTCAACCAGCGACTGAAATTTACCCACGGCTACGGCATCGTGATGAGTCCGGTCAATCGAGTAACCTCCGATGGCCTGCCTCAACTGATGATTCAAAATGTGCCACCGGTCTCTACTGTGGACTTAGACATCGAGCAGCCTCGAATTTATTACGGCGAGGCGACGAGATCTTACGTCTTTACCGGCACCACTACCGATGAATTTGACTCCCCGGAGGGGGATAGCAATGCCGCTTCTCGCTACACCGGGCAGGGCGGCGTACCGTTGAATAGTTTTTGGCGGCGGTTGGCCTATGCCTATGACATGGGTAGCCTGAAATTCTTAATCTCTAACTACATTACCAATGACTCGCGGCTACACTATCACCGCCGGGTTTTAGCCAGGGCTCAGCAGATCGCGCCCTTTTTGACCTATGACAGCGACCCCTACATCACGGTGATTGATGGCCGGCTAAAGTGGATTATTGACGCCTACACGACCAGCGATCGCTATCCCTATTCGGAGCCGCTATTTCGCAGCAACCAGGTTGAGAGGCTGAGAAGCAATAACCGAACGATTGATGAGCTGTCCCAACAGGGCAGCAATTATGTGCGCGACGCTGCAAAAGTCGTCATCGACGCCTACGATGGCACGCTGGAATATTTCGTAGTGGATGAGAGTGAGCCCATTTTGGCCACTTACCGTCAGATTTTCCCCAATCTGTTTAAGTCCGCTGATGAAACTCCTCAAGCAATCCGGCAGCATTTTCGCTATCCTCCAGATTTGTTCACGCTGCAGGCTCAGATGTATCGCACCTATCACATGGGCGATCCGGAGGTGTTCTACAATCGCGAGGATCTCTGGCGGTTTCCTGATCGAGGCAATCAAGAAAACTCGATGCCGATGGAGGCGTACTACGTGATTATGAAGCTGGCCGGCGAAACGTCTGAAGAGTTCATTCAGATTCTGCCTTTCACTCCCAACAACCGGAACAATATGGCGTCCTGGCTGGCTGGTCGCTCTGACGGCGATAACTACGGCAAGCTGCTGCTGTACGAATTTCCCAAACAACAGTTGGTCTTTGGCCCTAATCAAATTGAAGCTCGCATTGACCAAACTCCCGAGATCTCTCAGCAGTTGACCCTGTGGGGACAGCAGGGTTCACAGGTGATTCGCGGCGATTTGCTGGTGATCCCGATTGAGCAGTCGCTGTTGTATATCCAACCGATTTATCTCAGTGCAGAGCAAAGCGAGTTGCCCGAACTGCGGCGCGTGATTGTGGCTTATGACGACAATATTGCGATGCGCGAAACCTTAGATGAGTCGTTAACGGCCATCTTTGGGGAAAGCTCTGTGCCCATTCCAATCGCGCCGCCGACTGCGTCAGAACAGGCACCGGCAGCAGCTGAAGCGTCGGCGAATCCCCCAGCTCTCTCAGCGGCCCAGGCTGAGCGCATCCAAGATGCTTTGAATGCTTATGAAGCTGGACAGCAGGCCTTACAGGCTGGCGATTGGGAAGCTTATGGGCAGGCCCAGCAGGAGCTAGAAAGCATTCTTAACGAACTTAGCAACGCTGACTAAAGTTTCGTGGAAGCGCGATCGCCGGTCTCCCGCTCTCTTATTTAGCGGAACTGGCCGCAGAGCGCCCCTCCTTCTGGCATGCTTATAAAAGATCGTTGATGCTTACAGCACTTTCTAGTGCAGTGAGGCTAATCGCCTAGTTCTCGGGCTCCGATATAGCTGTCGTCGCCGGTTCCGCTAGGACAGGGCAAACAGCGAGTAAGCCCAGAGGTCACTGGCTCGATGGCCAATTTATCCAGTCGTCGTGTTTGCCGTCGCAAGCAGGAATAGTTTATGTGGTTTGAATATTGCCGCACCATTCGTTTTCAAGATACCGATGCGGCTGGAGTGGTGTACTTCACCCAAATCCTCAGCATTTGTCATGAAGCATACGAGGCTTCATTACAGGCTTCGCACGTCGATTTGAGAACGTTTTTCAGCCGTGGAGAAATCGCGGTGCCGGTAACGCATTCGTCTGCCGATTTTCGGCGAGCGCTCATGTGTGGGGATGAAATTACCGTGCGGCTGCTGCCCACCCAAACCAACGAAGATAGCTTCGAAATTCAATATCAGCTGATTAATGCCGCTGGACAAATTGCGGCCACTGCCACCACTCGCCACGTCTCGATTAATGCGGCAACTCGTCAACGGCATCGACTGACCCCGGAGCTGCATCAGTGGGTGCAGGATTGGGGGCGTCTAGCGCCGCCGCCACCTGTTGCTGTAGAAGTGAACGATTGAGTTTGCCCTGGGCACTACGCGGCAGCGTGGGCCAAAAGCACCACTGCTTAGGAACTTTGTAGGAGCTCAGCTGCGATCGCAGGCGCTGGTGCAGGGTAGTCACGATGGCGTCGCGATTGTCTGCAACGGTGCTGACAGCGATCGCCACCACCTGTTCACCCCAATCAGTATTCGGCAAACCGACAACGGCCACATCCCGTACCAACCCAGTGGCCAAAATAGCGGCTTCCACTTCTTCCGGCTGTACTTTTTCGCCGCCGGTAATAATCAGGGAGGTTTCGCGGCCTGCCACGTGCAGAAATCCGGCCTGATCGACATAGCCTAAGTCGCCGGTCCTCAAGGGAGGGGTGATGGTCGCTGTTCCAGAAGCTAACGCCAGGGACTGAGCTTGGATCGAGATCGCCCCAACGGTACCAGGCGGCAAGTCACAACCGGTGGCATCCTGAATTGTGAGCTGCGCATGGGGCAAAGCACGACCGCTGCCTGTGTGCCCCGAGAGGAATTCACTGGGTAGCAGGGTGGCCACCTGGGAGGCGGTCTCCGTCATACCGTAGGTGGGGGCTAACGGCAGTCTCAACTCCCGACCGATTGCTAGCAGGCTGGGCCAAGGCGCTGCCCCCCCTAACAAAACTGCCGTGAACTGTCGCAGCCAGGCCGCTGTATTCCAGTCCGCCTGTAGCGATCGCTGTAGCTGAGTCGGTACCAGGGAAATAAAAAAACTAGAGGAACCGACAGCACATTCTGACGGGATCATTCGGCTGATGGCGCCATATTGCAACCACGCCCTAAACGGCTGCACCACTAGCTGTCCGCCGGTTAGCCAGCACCGCATGGCCTGCATTAGCCCGCTGACGTGATATAGCGGCAGCAGGCAGTAGGCATTGACCGTAGCGCAGTTGAAGTGCTGACAAAATCCCTGCACAGAGGCGGACAAGGTTTCCCAGGTGTGGATAGCGAACCGGATATCGCCGGAAGAGCCGCCGGTGGGAATGAGGATGGTGGGAGTAGGTGGCTGGGTGGCTGGGTGGCTGGGTGGCTGGGGGAGTGGGGGAGTGAGGGAGTGGGGACTCTGTACTTCGTACTCTGTTTTACCTAAGGCCTTTATGAGCGGGGGGACGGTGCCGATCGCGATGTCGGGCTGGCATTGGGCGGCGACTTGCTGCCATTCTTGGTGGCCCCATTGGGGATTGGCGAGCCAGAGGCGACAGGGATGCGCCGTGGCGGCAAAAAAGGCGGCGAGAAACCTGACGGGGCAAGGTTCGGCTAATAGGATGTCGTGTGGTTGGTGCGTGGCAAACTGAGCTTGAAATTGCGCGAATTGAAACCAAAAGGTATGGGCTTCGGCCGCAATCAGCCAGGCATCACCGTGGCGCTGCTGGGCGATCTCAGCAGGATTCAAAGTTGCTGCCATAAGTCGGCCTCGCTGCAGTGGACCCAATCGTCAATAAACCAATGATCAACGCCGAATCCCAGCGCTCGTTTAGGCAGGCCTGCCGCCCAGAGACGTTGAGCCAATGTCAAAGCCGCAGTGCGCCCGATTGGTGTCTCTAGGGCCGATGACAGCACGACATCTAGCTGATGTTCTAAGCAATAGTCGAGCAGCCGCTGAGGAAAGCCCGCGATCGCCGGTTTCACAACATACACTACTTGACTGTTGACCTGCTGCTGCACCTGCCGTAACTGCTGCAGCGTCGCCACTGATTCGTCTAAGGCAACAGTCGTGCCGAACTGACCCGCGATCTGGGGGAGCCAGTCGATAATTTGATCGGGCGGTAAAGGCTGTTCCAAAAATTCAATCGCCACGGGAGCGCGATCGCAGGCTGATAGCCAGGCAGCGGCGGCGGTAGCCGTCAAGCCACCGTTAGCATCAAGCCGCAGTCGAGCAGTCGGCGGCAGACTTTGGGCTAGATCCCTTAGCAGCGACAATTCATCGTCAATGCTGGCCACGCCAATTTTCCATTTGAAGGTGCGGTGTCCTTGCTGCCAAAGCGGTTGCCAATGAGTTAAAGCCGCTTCACCAGGCGGCAACAGCGCGCAAATGTCGGCAGGAGAGGGGGAAAGTGTAGACTCGGACGGGAGCTTTGCTGACAGGCGATCGCGAGCGGTGCCAAAGCCAAATTGACAGGCCGGTAGCGTATCGGGAATTTCGGCAATTTTGTCGACGGTGAAATGACGTGGCCAGCGATCGCAAAGCGCTTGGGCCTGGGCCAGCGTTTCGGTGCCGAACCACGGTAGGGGAGCAATTTCGCCAAAGGTTACCGAACCCGTCTCGGGCTCTAAACGTAGAATTAGTCCAGTACGCTGTTCCCAGCGTCCGTGGGCCGTGTGCAGCGGTTGCCGAAAAGGACGGCTGTAGGAGCGCACCTGCAGCAACAGCATGAACTAACTCCCAGAAATCACCAACCCTAAACTGAGCAGGGTGCCGCTCCAAAAATGGAAACCAATGGCGTAAAACTTCGCGTTAAAGATTTTGGCCGGCAGGTGGTGATGGGCCAATACATGGCGTGACAGTCGCACGGCAGAAATGCTGCTGAGCAAAGCCACCAGAGACCAGCGGGGAAAGTAGCCGGCGATTGCACCGCCAGCGATCAGCAACAGGACCAAACCACATAGCCACGGTACTAACTGCGCCCCGCGTCGGGTGCCCAACCGCACAATGGGCGATCGCTTACCAGCGGCCAGGTCGTCTTCGACTTGATGAAAATGCGAGCACAGCAGCACCAGTGAAGTCGTAACGCCAACAATCACTCCGGCCACCTGACTACTCACTGACCAGCTTTGGGTTTGGCTGTAGTAAGCAGCGCCAACTCCCAAGGGTCCGAAGGCCAAAAAACACAGGATTTCGCCTAAACCCTGATAACCCAGACGAAATGGCGGCCCTTGATAAACATATCCCAGGAGGCAGCACAGCAAAATCAGCAGCAGCACCGTCGGGTCTTGCTGGCGCAAAGCGATCGCCAGCACGCCCGCTAATCCCAAGCCCAAACAGCCGTTGCCAATGATAAAAATAAGGCGCTTATTGTGTGTCAGATTTACCAAGGAATGGGCTTTATGGATGTCAATTCCAGTTTCGGAGTCAAAGACGTCATTGCCGAGATTTTCCCAAATCAGGATTAGAACGGCGGCTACAACAAACCCGCAAAAGATGCCGACATCAAAACGCTGGGTCTCGGCAAAGGCTAAGCCGCTGCCCACCAAAATCGGCATAATTGCCACGCTGTACATTGGGGGTTTGAGCGCGGCTAACCATAGTTTGCGCTTTTGCGAAGCTTCAATCGAGGTCGTCATCTCCAAGGTGGCAACGTCAAGGGCTCATCTAGCATAGATCGCTCTGGCGGTAGCTGGGTAGCTGGGTAGCTGGGTGGCAGAGTAGTGGGGTAGCGAAGTAATAGGGTAGCGAACGGTTATTTGCCTGTGCAAGGTGATGGGGTGAAGGGAGTTGGTAAATATAAAGAACAGGGAGTTGGCAACCGAGAACTCAGAACTCATTTATCAGTTGAACTTTAAAGAGTTAGGGCTTGACGGCGGCAACTCTGCAGCTACGCTTGTGGGCCGGTTAAGAAATTGGCGATCGCTCCGGCAATCTCTTCATTACCAGTTTTAGAGAGGCGCTGATTGGTACGGGGAGGATGAGGAGATTGGTGCAAAAAGTCCCAATTGCCCTCGGCAAGTTCTGCAGGGGGCAAGATCTGATGATAGCTATGGTCTTGCAGATTCTCCACCAGAATTGGCCCTTCCGCAAAGTTGTCACGGGTGACGGTGGTGACGGGAATTGCCAAGCGACAGGCTTCCGAAAAAGTACTATATCCAGGTTTTGAGATGACCCGTCCACAGAGCGGCATAAAATCCACGGGGCGCAGAGCGCGATCGCTTACTTTGCATAAATTGGTCAGATTAGGTGCCGCTTGATCAAAGGTAATAAACTGCCAATCAGCAAAGCGGGCCAGGTTGGCGTAAGGAATGCCCGCCAGCCCCAGTCCGCCAAAGGTGAGAAGGATGGTTTTCTCTTTGGCAGCCGCCAGGTGAAAGCGCGATCGCAGCGTCGATTCGGCGAAGCGAGGCGTTCCCCCGGTTAAGCCCACATCAGTAATCGGGGAAAAAGCCGTCATCGGCTCATGGAACGGCAGCCGCAAGAGGCGATCGCAGTGGGCGAAACAGTCGGCAATCCAGTCGGCGATAGCGACAAACTCTCCGCCCCAAGGGCGATAGATAAAGTCCCAGCCAAAGTTGCTCATCATCCAGCAGGGAATGTTGGCAGTTTTAGCCGCGATCGCAATTAATGGCGGAATGTCACCGAGCACTAAGTCAACGCCGGCAGCGGCAAGAAAGGCAGCTTCCTCTGCCACTAAAACAGCTTGCTGATCGCGGATCTGCTGCAGCGCCGCCAGCGTAGCGTCCTTGTCTATTGTCAGGCTGTCTGGCTGTAACACGCCAATGTCAAGAGCGACTTCCCGCAGCGTAAACGGCCCATCAAAATAGCTAGCCAGTAGCCAGCGAGGCGCTTTGGTTGCCAGGATGATATTTACATCGGGCATTATTTGCCGTACCGTGGCCGCCACGGCGGTCGCCCGGGTCGCGTGACCAAAACCGTGATTAGTAATCGCAACGTATAGCGTCTGGGTTGACATGCGTTCTCCTTGACGGCCTGCCGTATTGCATCATGCCCGAAGAGAAGCCGTTTGCCACCAATATGACTCCAGTTTATTCAGGCTTTTCACCCGTACCAGTATTGGATGCTGAGGCCATAGCCAGATGGCTGGCTGTCTTGTCCCCGTAAAACTTTGACACGGCAAAACAAAAGGCCCGTTCCGAGGAACGAGCCTTTCCAGCAATTAGAGGCCAGTGCTTGAGATTAGAGCTGTGGGATTAGCTGCTCTTTCTCTGGCACCGTTGTGTATTCCGAAACAATCTGGCGGAACTCGTCACCGTCGATGCTTTCTTTTTCAATCAGCAGGTCAACGACGCGATCAATCACCGCGCGATTCTCTTCAATCAGACGTTTAGTGTCGTCGTAGCAGGCTTCAACAATCTTGCGCACCTGCACATCAATGCCGGCAGCAATGTTCTCAGAATATTCTGATCGGTTCATCCAGTCACGACCCAGGAAAACTTCGCCTTGAGAGCTTTCCAACGACAAGGGACCCAAATCAGACATGCCAAAGCGAGTCACCATTTGTCGGGCCATCCCAGCTACCTGCTGCAGGTCATTGCCGGCACCGGTTGTGACCTCAGCATCGCCAAAAATCACGTCCTCAGCAGCACGACCGCCCAACGTACCCTTGATGCGAGCCAGAATTTGAGACCGAGAAATCAAAGTTTGATCTTCGCTGGGCGTGAACCAAGTTAGACCTTGAGC
>JBCCJU010000017.1:0-50369 GCA_039027715.1 Cyanobacteria bacterium P01_C01_bin.120 | reverse complement strand
TTCAAAGTCTAACGTTATAACATCGGTACTGGTCGAACGCTCAATTAGCCGTAAATCCGCCCCCAAATCGGCTGCTTCACTCTCACCGCCAGTTTCAACCCCTTCAATTTCACCTAAATCACCACCGATATCGGTAAACGTCGTCTCTGTCACGACTTGCGTACCTTCTGCTCCCAGAGAAACTAGAAAACCGGCGGCATTAGAAGCGGCCACCTGATTAAGACGTAGCGTTCGACTAACCAAGTTTCTGGCGGCATCAGGTAGAACCGGCGCAACGTAGATTGTGCGCCCCACTCGATTGGCTTGCAAACCAGTTACCCGTAAAACGCTATTAAAAACATCCTGAACTGATTCATTCTCAATATCCAGGGTGATGGGCGGTCCCTCACCACTACCTGTAGCTCCGCCACCTTCAGCGTCACCACCATCCGCATCAATGAAGACGAGGTTGAGGCTGGCTGCTCTGGCCAACAAATTCAACACTTCCCGAGAGGGCGCTTCACGCAACACCAGACGAGGTACTCGTTCAGCTGTCCCTAGATCAATTGAATTAAAAGTAGGAATGGTTTCAGAGACGGCAATATCGCCAACCGGAGGCGCAACGGCGGCAGGCAGAAATGGCGGGGCCTGTTGAACATCAGGGGCCGGCACCGGTACGCCGTCAATAATTACTTGAGGATTGGGAATCAGGACGTCGGGCTCAGGAGCATCAGGATTAGGCTCGGGGGCGGACTCTTCTGCCGGCTGAGGTTCTTCAGCTTGAGCGATCGCCGGCTGCTCAGGATCGATCAGCGGAGGCTCATCCCCAGGCACAGTTTCAATATCAGCCGGCACTGGCGTTGGAGCACTGGCTTGAGGAGCATCGCCATTCTCAGCTTGGGTCGCCACATCAATCACAATACCGCCGCTGTCAGAGGTGCCCACTGTGCCAGTGGGAATGAGATCGCTGCCGTCAACAGTTAAGCGGACGCTATTGCCGTCCAGCGACGTGAGAGCGATCGCCTCAATGCCCGGCACCGGATTTTGCTGCATAAAGCTGTTGCCGTCGGGCAGCTGCAGCTGAGTCCGTACGATGTCTGCCCGCAGCATGTTGCCCTGATTGACGGCAAACACCTGCGGGGTATCGCCCTGCTGCGTTTGCAAGACAATCTGCGCTCCCGTATCCGTTGGAATTACTTCGACTCCCGTAATTACGGTTGAGGTGGCCAAAGCCGGTTGGGCCAACAGCGCTAACAGTGTCGTACTAGCAAAACTACCGCCATATCCTATTAGTCGTTTCACGGTTCTCATTCCTCACATGGTTCTGGGTTTTGATGATTTGCCGCATCATTGACGATGCCGGGCCCTAACGTCAGACTCGCTAACCTTCCTCGTCGGCGGGGGCCGCCTCACCGCCTTCCTCACCTTCAGCAGGCGGCTCGGGCGCTGGAGGCACAGGCGGTTCGCGGGGATCACCCAGCGGCACTAATACTTCCATTGTGAACTCGGTGTTCAATGGCCGAATGCCCAAGCGATTGGCCTCCTCTTCGTCGATGCCTTCGATATCAGAGAACGTTTGACTGAAATCACGAATAATCAGCAACGGCTCTAATCGTTCCAGATTGAAAAGGACACTTTGGGTTTGATTAAACAGACCACTGAAGCTAACGTTGACAATCTGGCGCTCCAATTTGCCGCTCAGCTCTGGCCCATACTCTTCGCCAATCGGCTCGGGCAATCCTACGGGATTAAAACTGAACAGCTCTGAAGTGAAGAGCGCACGCTGCACCGCCGGATCTTCTGCCACCTCTTGAAAAATGCGGTCAACTTGCTGCTGGCTCAGCCCCAAGGCAGTAAGCTGAGCTGATTGCGCCTCACTCAAGTTACCGGCGATCGCCCCGGCAATGGTGGCATTACTTTTCTCGATTTGCTGATTGGTGTCGAGCAGCAGCGTATCAAAGCTGTTGGGGTCGCCCAATAAGCTATAGATGCCCTCTCGCTGGGTTAACACGCGATCCAATTCATCGCGAACTTCTTCAATCTGGCGCAGGCTGGCTTCCTGATTTGCTAAGGTTTCTTCCTTATCCTCCACTCGCTGCCTGATTTCGGCCAAATTTGACTGCACCGGGTTCACTAAGCGAGTAAACAAAAAGATCGCGCCGCCCACCCCCAGCACAGCAAGAGCAATGCCCTGTACTTTGGGGGTCAGCTCAATCCCAAAGGCAGATGGATAACTGGGGCCTTCCAGTTCTTCGGCATCTTCGACGGGTACAAAATCGTCAGTAAAGGTCATGGCGTCTCGATTACTCCTGAATCTCGAAGGGCACGAATCCGGGTCGCCAGGCCCACAGCACCTTGACGATCCAAAATGTCTAATAAGTCAGCAGAGGGCACGTCCGTAAAGTTGCCGCTAAGCGTGAAATCAACCAGACTTTCTGGTCGATTGGGAGGCGATTCAGGACAGACGCCATCGACTTCAGGATCCAGAAATTCTTCTCGCCTTTGCGATTCGGCGATCGTCACGCTGCTGGCTTCCAGCAAAGGCGATCGCTGCAGGGTGAGCAAAAAGTCATTCACGTCGTCAAATGAGCAGGCGGCACCATCGATGCTGACGCCGCCAGCCACTGGTGGTGGTGCCCCTTCAGCCGCCCCTGGCGGCGGCGGCAGCGTGACCCCGGCCGTTTGCGAGACGGATTCAATTTGGATGCGGGCGGGGGTGCGATCGCGGATCTCCCTCAAAAAGGCTGACCACGGACGAATTTGATTGAAAATATTCACAAAAGCCTGATTCTCGGCCCGCACTAACTCAATTTGAGCCTGCACCGTTTGAATCTGCTGCAGCTGATTCTGAATGGCCGCAATCTCGGCATCTAGTTCAGCTTCCCGCGCTTCCAACTGCCGAATTTGACTCTGCAAAAATAGCCAATATCCCCCCACCAACCCCAGGGCTGCCACCGCTGCTAATAGGCCCAATAAGAGAGGCGTACGACTGCCTGCCGGCGCCGCCGGTCGGGCTGTTTGGCCAACTTCCACAGGCCGGATTTCCCGATCCTTTAGAAAATTAATATCTAAACCATACATCGCTTAAATCTCCCTCAGCCCAAGGCCAATTACAGTCGCCAATCCCGGCCTCTCTTCTATCTCAATATCTTCTGCTGACTCCAACGACAGGGCTGCCACGGGATCAACTTGACTCGCTGGCAAGCTCAAGCGCTGGGCAAAAAACTCATCTAGCTGACCGATGGCAGCTCCCGGCCCGGCCAGCAAAAGCTGCGCCACTTCCATATCTTCTGCCTGATTTAGATAGAAATCGATTGAGCGCCGCAGTTCATCTGATAGCTCGCCTAAAATCCTCAGCATCGCTGCTGTTCCAGGATTACCGCCACCGCCCGTAATGGGTTGCGGCGACCCTACGGTATCCATCGGCATAGTGGGCACCGTCATGCCTTTCAACAGGTCGGTATTACGAGACGGCGGCAAATTCATCGCTCGACTTAAAGACCCTTGGATTTGAAAAGTGCCAATGGGAACTGATCGCGAAAAATGCGGAATCCCATCTACTACGATGGAAATTTCAGTACTTTCAAAGCCAATGTCGACAAGCGCTGCCGCTTCTTGAGGCGTAAACTGCCGTAGCTGATCCCGAATCGTTCGAATTAAGGCAAAACTTGAGGTTTCCAACACCGCTAGGTTAATGCCGGCTTGTTGAAATGTATCGATGTAGGTATCTGTAATTTCCTTTCTAACGGCGACTAATAAAACCTGAACTTTTTCAATGCCATCTTCATCAACAAAAAAGCCTAGCTTCTGATAGTCTACGTCGGCTTCCTCTCGTGGAAATGGCAGGTAGAGACTAGCTTCTTGATTAAGCACCATCTCTCGCAGTTCATCTTCATCGAGCTCTGACGGCACGGGAATTACCCGCGTAATTGCTCGACCGGGAATTGCCGTCGTCGCATATTTCACTTTAATTCGACTATCAGAAAGTCCCGTTTGAATCGCCTCAACAACGGCAGGCGCGTCCAAAATTTGCCCTTCTTGAAAAGCACCTTCCGGCAATTCTACAGAAGTTCTCGTCTCAAGCTTGAGCTTTTGCCCCTGTTTTCGTACTTGGGCAAGATTAACTCGCTCAGGCGTTAGCTCGACGCCGACGCTCTGACGCTTAGATGAAAATAGGGACTGAAAAATATTCACCGCTGTCTCCGTTTATGCCCTCGTTGCCAAAACGAATCATCAACCATCCTCAAAACCCAGCTGAGACCTGTGGGGATCAAAAAACATGTTGATGAATAGTACACAATTTAATTCAGAATTACCACAGCGATAAACAAGATACAAACCTTCAAAAAGCAACCGCTGCTAACGCCATCGCCTTAGTTACAGAATGCGCCACTAGCGCAAATTTCTAAAATGGTTCCTTCTTGTTAAACGAACCGAACAATGCCAACAAGTTCGTATGCCGTTTCCAAAAACAACTTGCTTGATCCCTGTAGACCATGGCACCAACTCGACTTGATCTGTTGGCAACCAAATCAAGTGGAATCACTGCACCCTTATTTTTCAGCTGCTGCCTCAAAGTCAGGTCCTAAGAAACTCTTTTGACCTGTAGAAAAACAACCGCTTTTGATTGCTCATCTGCTCACAATGGTGGTTAGATTAAGCGATTCACCTGAGATGTTACACACAATTTTGAAAAGTGAACCATTTAATATAGGAAAAATCTGTAAAAAACCTCAGTTTTCCATTTATTTTTCTGGTGTCATGACTAAAGTTACGACCATCGCTGCCCCTGTTCCCTGGGGCACCCCCCTGCTAGAAGCTGCTAAACGTCTTTTGCTGATGGGCTCTGGTGAACTCGGGCGAGAAGTCGCCCTGGAAGCGATGCGGCTGGGCATTGAGGTGATTGCCGTTGACGCTTACGCTAATGCGCCTGCCATGCAGGTGGCCCACCGCAGTTACGTCATCAATATGCTTGATGGCGATCGCGTCCGCCAGCTAGTTGAACAAGAGCAGCCCGACTTGATCGTGCCGGAAGTGGAGGCGATCGCCACCGATACCCTTGTGGCCTTGGAGGCCGAAAGCTGGCAGGTTGTGCCCACGGCCACCGCCACTCGCCTCACCATGAATCGCGAGGGCATTCGTCGTTTAGCGGCGGAAGATTTGCAGTTGCGCACCTCTCCTTATCGGTTTGCTGGGACGCTGGCAGAATATCGCGCGGCAGTCGAGGACACCGGCCTGCCCTGCGTCGTTAAGCCCATCATGAGCTCTTCGGGGAAGGGGCAGAGCCTAGTGCGATCGCCCAAAGACATTGACGCAGCCTGGGATTATGCCTACAGTGCTGGTCGCGGCAAAGCCGAGCGCGTCATTATCGAAGGCTTCATTCAATTTGAAACCGAAATCACTCTACTGACCGTTCGCGCCCAGGACGGTACCTACTTTTGTCCTCCCATTGGCCATCGCCAAGAAGATGGAGACTATCGCGAGTCCTGGCAGCCCTGCCCGCTGCACCCCGATACCTTGTTGGAATGCCAGCGTCAGGCCCGGGTCATCACCGATGCCCTCGGTGGCTGGGGGCTCTTTGGGGTCGAATTGTTTATTGCTGGGGCGCCGGATCAGCCACAAACCGTTTACTTCAGTGAAGTTAGCCCGCGACCCCACGATACCGGCATGGTGACGATGGTGAGCCAAAACATGTCAGAATTCGAGCTGCACGTGCGCGCCATTACTGGCCTGCCCATCGGCAGCATTCAACTGTTGCAGCCCGGAGCCTCCGCTGTCATTTTGGCTCCAGGTGAAAGCTATCAACCTCGCTACGCTGGCATTGCCGATGCCCTCACCATTCCCACCAGCAAGCTCCGTCTGTTTGGCAAACCCCGCTGCCACAAAAACCGCCGTATGGGCGTAGCCCTTGCCCTGGGCGAGTCGATCGCCGAAGCCCAAGAAAGGGCGATCGCCTGCGCCAACAAAGTGCAAGTTTTGCTTTAGGCTTTTATTTGAGTTCAGGATTCACAGTTCAGAGTGCGGAACGCAGACTTGGTTCTTGAGTCTTAATTACCTGTTATCTGCTATTTATCCTCTTATCTAACCCACTCCCTTATCTCACCCCACCCGACCACCCAGTTACTCAGACACCCTCGCCCCGGACACCCTCATCACGCTCGCACATCCTCATACCCCCACATCCTCACACCCCCACTCTTACCATGTTCAACTTCTCTCGTTTTTGGAAACGTTTTGGCCTGCTGATGCTGATTGGGCTATTCGCCAGTTGGTTGATTAGCTGCGGTAATCCCAATAGTGCCAACTCAGAGGGTCCTCAAGAAGTCGAATTTTGGACGATGCAGCTGCAGCCTGATTTCACTGATTATTTCAACGAGCTGATCACCGATTTTGAGGCCGAAAATCCTGACATCACCGTGCGATGGATCGACGTTCCCTGGGGGGACATGCAGAGCAAAATTCTCACGGCGGTTTCAGCGGGCACGGCTCCTGATGTGGTGAATCTGAATCCGGATTTTGCCTCTCAGCTTGCCAGCAAAAAAGCCTGGTTACCCTTAGATGATCGCGTTTCTGCTGAAGATAAATCCTTGTATCTGGATAAAATTTGGCAAGCCAACACCCTGGATGGCGAAAGCTTTGGCTTTCCCTGGTATCTCACGACCCGAGTCACCCTTTACAACACGGAAATCTTTGCAGCCGCCGGAGTCACTGAGCCTCCTACCACCTATGAAGAACTGGCTGACGTAGCGCAGCAAATCAAAGACGAGACCGGCAAATACGCCTTCTTTATTTCTTTCGTGCCAGAAGACGCCGCTGACGTCCTGCAATCATTTGTGCAAATGGGCGTGCCCCTGGTGGATGAAACCGGCAACGCCGCCTTCAATACGCCGGAGGGCAAAGCGGTGTTTCAATATTGGACGGATCTTTATCAGCAAAAATTGCTGCCTCGTGAAGTGTTGACTCAGGGACACCGCCGCGCGGTGGAAATGTATCAGGCTGGCGACACCGCCATCTTGGCATCGGGGGCCGAATTTCTTAGCACAATTGAGAACAACGCTCCCGATATTGCGTCAGCCACCGCCAGCGCCCCTCAGATTACTGGAGCGACGAATAAGAAAAACGTGGCCGCGATGAATTTGGTGATTCCGCAATCAACGGACGTGCCTGAAGCAGCGCTGAAGTTTGCCCTGTATGTGACCAACGATGACAATCAGCTCTCGTTTGCCAAGGCGGCCAATGTGCTGCCTTCAACAACCCAGGCTCTGGCCGATGGCTATTTTACAGAGCCGCCTGTCAATGCGGAACCGGTAACGCTGGCGCGCTCGGTCAGTGCAGAACAAATGCCCAATGCCGAGGTATTGATTCCAGCCATGGAAGATGTGAAAGTCCTGCAGAAGGCCATTTACTCTAATTTGCAGGCCGCCATGTTAGAGCAAAAGACAGTCGATCAGGCCGTCATCGACGCGGCTGCAGCATGGGACGCGCGCTAGCGACTAGGTGATACAGCGTCAGCCTAAAACGGCATGGCGCATATCTTCATCCCACTCATTGCGGGCATCTTGTCCGCAATGACAGCCGTAGCAATAGCTCAATTCTCGCCGTCAAGCATTAGATCGCTAGCGCTGCATAGTCTCAACATTTTTATTAATTGATCATGGGCAAGTCTCAGCAAGCTTTTGAGCAGTCGATTCAGATTGCCACCAGTGCGACCACTGTTGAGCACTGCATTACTGACCGGGCTTTGATGCATCAGTGGCTCAATCCGGCTCTTCGCTGTGAACCAGTCGACGACGTTTGGAATACGGAACTGGGTGGTCAGAGTCGCTTTATTATTCAGCTACCGCTGTTGAAGCCGACCTTGCTGAGCACTGTCGTAGAGCGATCTCCAGGCTTGATTGTGTGGCAGTTTACCGGCTTTTTTGCCGGGCGCGATCGCTGGGAATGTCAGCCCAACGACACTGGCACCCATTTGCTCAACCGCTTTGAATTTGTCCCTACCAACCCGCTAATAGCCTTCGGCTTCAATACTTTTGCCGCCAAATGGACCAAGCAAGATATGGAGGCCCAGCTCAAGCGACTCAAGCAAGTTGCCGAACGGCAAGCACTGCTGAAGCCGTGATGTTGGCAAGAAGGCTAGGGTCAACGATGAAGTGATAAAAGCGTCTCTACGCCAGCCACCATGCGCCGCCCAAGAGGAGCAAAATCAAGACAATGGCAGCGCCCAAAAACCCATTGTCACTGGTATTTATTTGGCTGAGGTCTTCAGGCACCGGGGCGGGCGAAAACGATTGGGCTGGCTTGCGCGGTGGATCGTATTTACGCAGGGTGAAATCGGTATCTTTACTTTCTTCCAGCTCGCTGAGATCCGGCAGTGGGGTGACCCAGTCGGCACGCCGGCTCAACTGTGGAGCCTGCAAAATTTCCAGCACGCGCTGGCTTTGCTTGCGCACATCCCGATCCGGATGGCGAGCTAATTTTTCGCCAAGGGCGATCGCCTCTGCTTCTCTGCCCGCGGCGGAGTAGGCATTTATCAGCCATAACTGAATGTTGCCCCCAAGAAAAGTAGACCCTTTTACCAGACGGTTACCGGCCTCAAATGCAATCACCGCATTTTGGTAACGTCCCCGCTCAAATGCTTTTTGACCAGCGGCAAACAGGGCTTCAGCTTGAGCTGCCCGATTAGGTAGCTGTGATGTCATAACGTTGATTAAAGTTCATTCAATCCCTGAAGGGTTTATAGCAGAAATCGATACCCCGTATTAAGCTTCGTAAAATCTCTAGAATGCATTGGTAGTATCGGAGAAGGGTATTTGAGCTAGTTACCCATTCAAGACCGGTAAAAGCACCAAACTGTCGATGACAAAGCTGATTTGGCAGTGCTCCGATCAGAAGGTTGCTAGATGCAGTGCTCTTTAAAAACCACATTGAGCCGGCACCCCAATTTTTTGGAACCGCTGATGCTCATTCCTTAAATTCAGGTCAATCGACCTTTTTCCAATCCTTCAGACGTTTTACATCATGGACATCAAAGCAATTTTATTGGTCTTGACCGGCCTCTTTGTAGTCGCCACTCTCTTTTTCGGCACTCGCAACGGTTTCTACGACACTGATAACTATCACGGCAACGGCTCTGCTCACTAATTGCAAGTCTCGCAAAGCCCTGATCATTCGCTGGTTTCCCTCGATCGCAGCGCTGTTTCCAAGCTATGGACTTGCCTGTCGGAATGGCTAGGGCTTTGCTGTTGTCGTTATCGGATCGCCAAACAGGAAACCGGTGAGCGTATTATCTTGTTTGCCTTACGGCGTTGGTCACGCCGACGAGGGCATCTGTTTACAGCTGCAGATGGGTCCTTACACCATCCTGCTGGATTGCGGCATGACTTCTTTAGAAGCACTGCCCTTCGACTCGGAAGCCCCAATTCCGGTTGATTTTGTTTTTTGCACCCACGCCGATCCGGAGCATGGGCGATCGCTGCTAGCGCTGCATCAATCGTGGCCTGACGTTCCCATCTATTGCAGTGAGGCAACGGCTGATTTATTACCGCTCAACTGGCCCCAGGTGTCGCTGCCTGATGGGGCTGACTTTTGTCAGCGATTGCCTTGGCGACAGTCTATTGAACTCACCCAAAATCTGACGGCTCAACTCTGGCCTGCTGGTCACTTGCCCGGTGCTGCCTGCTTATTGTTGACCTATGCGGGCACAGATCGCAGCTATAGCGTCTTTTACACAGGCGACTTCTTTCTGTCCAATTCTCGGCTCTCTGAAGGATTACCGCTCAATGAGCTGCGAGGACTTAAGCCCGATGCCCTAATCGTAGAAGGCACTCAAGGCACCGCTCGCTACCCCCATCGACGGCAGCAGGAAAATCGTCTGGCCGATCAAATTAATCAGGCGCTCGCCACCGGCCACAACATTTTGATGCCGGCGCCACTAATCGGACTTGGGCAAGAACTGCTGATGCTGCTGCGCAGTCACCATCACTTCACTGGTCGTGATCTGACCGTTTGGGTCGATGGTTGGATAGCTGAAGCCTGTGATATTTATCTCAAGCTGCTGCCATATCTCCCCAGCAATGTCCAAAACTTTGCCCGCCATCAGCCGCTATTTTGGGACGATCGCATTCTGCCGCGCATTCAACGATTACCGCGTCAGTTGCCCGCCGAGCCCGGTCGACCAGCAATTGTAATCGGCTATCAGAATGCCGATTTGAGTGGACTTGCTAACTGGGGAGACACCCCCTGGCGCATTTTCTTACCCGACGATTTAGCCGATCGCATTGTCGATGCCGGTTTAGACCACGGCGACACTCACTATCAGCCTACCTTGGCGTGGCTAGAGCACCTGAGTGGTGCACTTGAAACCGGCAGCGTCTGCCTGGAAACCTATCTGCTAAGCGGCCACAGTGACGGTGCCGGCACCACGCAGCTCATCCATAATTTGCGACCCCACCATGTACTGTTGGTTCACGGTCCGCCTGGCTTTTTAGCCGATTTAGCCAGTCTGGAAGATTTGCAAAGCCGCTACAAATTGCACTTACCCTCGGTGAATCAAAGACTAGAGTTGTCAATTGGCGAGACCTTTCTGCAGCCGGCTGCTCCTGACACTGTTTTTGAGGGAGAAATTACTGAAACTGCCGACGGCATTACTGTAAGCCTGCCGCTCGAAGTTAGAGATGATCCCCGTTGGAATCGCTTGGCTGATACGGGCATTGTCCAAATTCGCTGGCAAGGCAACGAGCTGATTATCCGAGGCATTAGTCAGCAAGCCTTATTTCGACAATCCCCGCGATCGCCCCAAGAATCTTCCTGAAATGGCATACATAGCTAAATGATGAAGGCAGAAGGCAAAAGGCAGAAGCAAAAGTACTGCTGCGTGAGAACTGTAGCAACCAGAGATAATTGAACCCAACTGCGATTTGCCATGCCACTGACGGCAAAGGCCGGCCGCGCTGAATGCAGTGCCCTTGAAGTGAACAGTGATAGCGCCGCGCTTCGCTTCAGCATACGGCAGTATCCAGCCGAATAAAAAAGAGGGCACCCTTGAGCACCCCCTAGCAATTGATGATTTTTAGGTGAGTTCAAACCTGCGATCGCTAAAGACTTAATCCCTCAGCCGCCTGCACATGCTCGACCTGCTTCTTCTTCAGCACTAGCATAATTTGAGTCAGCATGACAGCGGCCAAGAAAGCCATCAGACCCTTGATGCGAGCTGGGCTTTGCAGCACAATCTCTGTGTCCGCCTGACCAAAGCCGCCCACATTTGGATTAGTCGTCAACTCACCCCCAACCGTGATCGCATCGCCTTCAGCAACGATAAGTTCTGGACCCGCGGGCACTGAAACTGTCTCGGAAGCGCCCTCAGCCGTCACCACCGTAATCTCATATCCGCCCGAATCCTGGGCTGAGATGCCGGTAATTGTGCCAGCCACAGAAGACTTGATAGCCACGTTATTGGTGTTTTGACCGGACGGATATACTTGCCCTCGGCCCCGATTGGCACCCGCATGAACTGCATACTTACCGAACTTGATGGTCCGATCTTGGCCTGGATCAGGCGACAAAACCGGAAAGACAATTTCCTGATATTGTTCGCCCGGCACTGGTCCCACCAAGAGGATATTGTCTTGCTCCTCTGAGTAGGGCAGAAAATAGGTGCTGCCAACCTCTTCTTTCAGGTCTTCAGGAATGCGATCGGCAGGGGCCAGCTTAAAGCCCTCGGGCAACATTAAAACTGCGCCGACATTGAGGCCACCTTTACTGCCGTCACCCAGCACCTGCTGAGAATCTAGGTCATAGGGCACCTTCACCACAGCTTTGAATACCGAGTCAGGCTTGACCGACTGGGGAACTTCTACACGAGTGGCCTTTTCGGCAAGGTGGCAGTTGGCACAAACAATGCGGCCAGTCGCTTCCCGGGGCGATTCATAGCTTTCTTGTGCCCAGAAGGGATAGGCCTGGGCCGATTTGGGGACAGCAATTAGGCCAGATAAGCTGATCAGGGCGGCGGCGATCGCGACGGCTATGTGCCTGACCGTTCCCCTCCAGTCAATAGAGCAGTCACGAAGACAGCTTGGCAAAATTAAGGTCTTCATTGGGAAATTGATTATCCAAACTTGAAAAACAAAACAGGAGTGAAAAAGGGGAGCATCGCTCACTAATTCCACCAGGGAGATTCGTCTGTACGGAAGTCAGTCTCACTCCATTTAGACAGTGAAACCTTGCCTTCCTCAGTCACATCAGTGTGAGCCAGAGCAAGAGACAGCGGTGCTGGCCCGCGCACGACCTTACCCGTGGCGTCGTACTGGGAGCCGTGGCAAGGACAAATAAACTTGTTTTCACTACCGTTCCAAGGCACCACACAGCCCAAATGAGTACAGACTGAGTTGATGCCGTAGTTTTCCAAATTGCCTTCTTCGGTGACCACTAAATACGTGGGATCCCCTTTCAGGCCCTGGGCCAACACCCTAGAGCCAGGACCGTGAGTTGATAGAAATTCAGCGGCTAGGACGTCTTTGCCCAGTGAATCTTTAGCAATGGTGCCGCCACCAGCGACGCCGCTTGAAGGGGGAATAAAGTAGCGAACCACTGGATAAAGCATGCCGCCAACCGCTCCAGAGGCCGCTCCAAGCGTTAAGAGATTCATAAATTGACGTCGTCCCAAATCGGGCGCGTCAGATATTCCAGAAGCTTGAGTCATTGTCTTAAAGGCAATTTCATAATGATGTTGAGATTCCACAACCCCATCTAAGTTCTTGCGATCGCACGTTAACCTGTCGTCATTGCTTTGGATTTGCGCAATGCTTCGACAACAGATTGCTCGATAGACCAAGCAGAACCAAAATTTAGGTCAGAATCTTGCCAGCATTATGACATTCCTTCCATGCGAGGTCTGGATTTAGTTACCTTTCCTAAACGATCGCCGTTAAGATTTTGCTCTGACACATGAAAAACGCTGCTTCAGAATCTCAGAAAATTGCTGTCGAATGACCTCACAAAAAAGCCATATCCTTTATTTGAAGACCATTTCAGCGATTCTCATTCGGCTCTACTTAAAGTCTTAGGACGCGATCAAGCCAAAATCGATCCTGCCATTACAAAATATGAATACGGTCCTATGGAGTAACCGTGAATGACAGGTTCCGAATTACACCAGCTCATCGCTGCAAAGTGGGGGTATTCGTTTGACGTGCAGTTTCGTCGGCTGCAAGGTCAAATTTTCTTGCAAATTATGTGGCGGTATTTGGAGCAGGTTTCCTTTCCGCTATCAGAAGATGAGTATTTGGCACATCTTGATGACGTTGCTGGCTATTTGGTCAGTTGGGGCCAAGCAGACTACATTCGCCGGATGATTGCCGAAACCCGCGAGCGCCCGCGCTTGGGCAAGGCCGTTAGTATTCCCTTAGATTTGGGCAATCGCAGCGCCGAATGGCTGATAGATTTTGGCTGATATTTTGGGACGGCTGCTCGATTCTGTGACTTTTATCCAGCTCGCCAACCACAAAGAACAGCACCGATTTTATGCAGTAACAATTGCTCTGAAACGATGGATTTTTGTTAAGAAAATTAAATCAACAGCTGCGATCGTAGCCTCGTAGATGTCGATGCTGGCCAACCAAACCCTTCTAAATTCCGTCTATCTGCCTATCTATTTCTCCAGGTAGGCACTGCGAAGCAGCTCATAAAATTTGATCGTCAATACTTATATATTTACTAACCAATATTAAGAAAAGTTTGCTGCATCCTTCTGTCTCTGACTCATCTGACACTCGACAAATAGGAGTGATTACTTAGTTGTAATCACAGGGCAGAATGTTAGCATTGCCATTGATGATTTGGGAAAATGGGGGTTCGCCGTGATCCGTTCTGCTACGCTGCCGCTTCAGACGACACTGCCATCCCTGAGCGATAACAGTCGACTTAAATTATTTTCGGGATCAGCGAACGTTGACTTGTCCCGAGAGGTCGCTCGCTATTTGGGAATTGATTTAGGGCCAATGGTTCGCAAACGCTTTGCCGATGGCGAACTGTATGTCCAAATTCAGGAATCAATTCGGGGATGTGACGTTTATCTGGTACAGCCAACTTGTCATCCAGTGAACGACCATTTAATGGAACTGTTGATTATGGTTGATGCCTGCCGTAGAGCATCGGCTCGGCAAATCACGGCGGTGATTCCTTACTATGGCTATGCCCGGGCCGATCGCAAGACCGCAGGACGAGAATCGATTACGGCCAAACTTGTAGCCAACTTAATCACGACTGCCGGTGCCAACCGGGTTTTGGCAATGGATTTGCACTCGGCCCAAATCCAGGGATACTTCGATATTCCCTGTGACCACGTGTATGGCTCGCCCACCATCATTGACTATCTGGCTAGCAAGCAGATCGATGATTTGGTGATTGTCTCGCCTGACGTGGGTGGGGTTGCCCGCGCCCGCGCCTTCGCCAAAAAGTTAAACGATGCCCCCCTCGCCATTATTGATAAACGTCGTCAGGCCCACAACGTCGCAGAGGTGATGAACCTGATTGGTGATGTGCAAGGCAAAACAGCAGTTCTCGTCGATGACATGATTGATACCGCCGGCACCATTTGTGAAGGTGGCCGTCTTTTGCGCCGAGAAGGAGCCGAGTGCGTTTACGCCTGTGCCACCCATCCCGTGTTTTCGCCGCCGGCCTCGGAGCGCCTGTCTAGCGGCATCTTCGAAGAGGTGATTGTGACCAATACCATTCCGCTGCCGAACGAACGGCGGTTTGCTCAACTCACCACCTTGTCAGTGGCAAGTTTGTTGGGGGAAGCAATTTGGCGTATTCATGAAGAAAGCTCAGTCAGCAGCATGTTTCGCTAGAAGCTAGCATCCCTTTATTTAAGTTAGGTGGCCGGCAAGCCGGACACGCGCCATCTCGATTACAAAATTAGAGTCCATGCAGCCTTAAGCAGAACCCCTTCAAGGTTGAAACCTTGAAGGGGTTGCCAGGAGTTTGAACAAAAGCTCAAGAGCGCTAGCCAACTGACAGGCTTAAGCTTTCCGAGAGTAGTACTCAACCACTAGCAGTTCATTAACGTTGAGGGCAATCCACTCTCGCTCAATAACACCGTTGACTTTCGCCACAAGCTTATCTTTGTCTAACTCTAGATGAGTTGGAATATTCGCTAAGCCGGGGAACTCAAGGTTGGCCGTCACCATTTTTTTGGAAGCGTCGCGATCGCGCACCGCAATCACATCACCAGGGCGACACTGATAGCTGGCAATATCCAACAGTCGACCATTAACCGTAATGTGGCCATGGTTCACAAGCTGGCGCGCTGCTGGAATGGTGGGGGCGAATCCTAGACGAAAAGCCGTATTGTCAAGGCGCATCTCCAGCAGTTGTAAAATTACCAAACCGGTGGAACCGCCGGCTCGACGAGCCTTCTTTACATAGCGAATTAGCTGCTTTTCACTCACTCCGTAGTTGAAACGCAGCTTCTGCTTTTCCTCTAGACGAATAGCATATTCCGTCTTTTTCTTGCGCCCTTGACCATGCTGTCCAGGCGGATAGGCTTTACGGGGCGCCTTGCGCGATAGTCCAGGCAGTTCACCCAGCCGTCTAACGACTCTAAGTCGCGGCCCTCGATAACGAGACATACAGAATTCTCCAAATTTATAGATGTCAACTAATCGCCACCCCCGCATCTTGGGATTGCTTAAGATAACCGAGAGTTGGTGGCAACACTCTCAGCCAAGCTAAATCGGTAGATAATGCTCCTCTACCAACTGGATTTGACTACACCGGGCAACAGACCCTCGTGAGCCATTTCACGCAGTTGATTGCGGCACAAGCCGAAATCACGGTAGTAACCTCGGGGTCGACCCGTTTTCCAGCAGCGATTGCGTAACCGAGTTCGAGAACTAGCCCGAGGCAACTGCTGAATCTTGCGGTGAATCGCAAATTTCTCGCCAGGATTCTCAGCTTTCTGGAATTCTTCGATCAGTGCGGTCCGTTTGTCGGCGTATTTCGCCACTAATTTTTCGCGTTTGCGCTCGCGCGCAATCATGCCTTTCTTAGCCATGCAATATTGTTTAGTCTGGTAATTTTCAACACGGTCTATAATTCTAAACCGACTGACAGAACTTCGTAAAGGTCTGTTTTTGGCGTCAGTTATTAACCAGCTCACCTCAACAAATTTTCTCTGGCGTTGAGGTCGCAGACTATCATTCCGGAAAATGCTCCTGATAGAAGCTTTGTAGCAAGGCTTCCAGTTTTTCATCAGGAGTGCAGTCCATCAAACCTTGCATCACATCTATCAAACGAGCTGCCGTCTCGCCCAACGTGGGGCTCAGTGCCCAGACATCTTGCACCCAGTCTTCAGCGGTGCCTTCAGTAAAGATAAGTCGCTCTAGGAGTTGTTGATTTTCTTCAGGGGAAAGAGGCATGGCAGAGTAGGTGGGTGGCAGGGTAGCAGGGTGGGTGGGTAGGAGGACGCTAAGTAGCAGGGTAGATGGGGGCGGGAAAAAATTGCGCTGTCCTCACCTCTCTACTGCATAAGTAACTTACTGATGAATAAATTGATGTATGTGCTGAACAGCTATTTGGAGAACCTCAGGCGGCTGCACCAGGGCAATACGGACATAGCCTTCACCGTGCTTACCAAAGCCGCGACCGGGGGCCAAAGCGACGCCGGTGGCTTCAACCAGTCGGACACAGAAGTTAATGGAGTCCTGTTGCCAAGGTTCTGGCAGTTTCAGCCAAATATATTGAGTCGCGTCAGGTTTGGCAATCTGCCAACCGAGTTGCCCCATCGCGTCAACAAAGGTATCGCGGCGCTGTCTAAAGGTCGCAACCGTCGCGTCAACGCCGCTTTGCGGACCAGATAAGGCCGCGATCGCCCCACGCACAATGCCGGGATATTGGTTGAAATCAACGATCGCTTTAATCTGTCTTAAGGCGGCAATCACGTCGGCGTTACCAATCGCGTAGCCGATACGAAATCCCCCCATGTTGTATGACTTCGACATGGAAAAGAATTCAATCGAGACGGTCTTGTTGCGATCGGCCTGCAGCACCGAAGGAGCTGGTTTACCGGTGTAAGTAACGTCTCCATAGGGAAAATCATGCACGAGCACCAAGTCATGGGCCTGACAGAAGGCCACCGCTTCTTGCCAAAACCCTAAGGAGGCGTAGCCGGTGGTGGGATTATGGGGATAACTCAGCACCATCATGCGTGACTGAGCCAGCACCGCTGGAGGAATGTCGGCGAACTGGGGTAAAAAGCCGTTTTCCGCTAGCAGAGGCATCGTGTAAAACTGGCCGCTTGCCAGGTGGACGCCGCCAGCGTGAGAAGGATAGCCGGGGTCAGTCAGTAACGCAAAATCGCCTGGATTGAGAATGGCTAGGGGCAGGTGAGCCGTTCCCTCTTGAGAGCCAATCAGCAGCAGCACTTCAGTCTCCGGATTGACGGGTACGCCGAATTTGCGGGTGTACCACTCCGCCGCCGTTTGCCGAAAGGGGAGGGTGCTTTGGAAGAGCGAGTAGCCGTGGGTACCGGTGTCGTAAAGGGCATCGGCGATCGCATCTAAAACTGCTGGGGCTGTTGGTAAATCGGAAGAGCCGAGGGACAAATCAACAATAGTTTGTCCAGCCTGACGAGCTTGAGCTTTTGCCCGATCCATGTCGGCGAAGACGTTGGTTTGCAAGGGTGCAAGGCGATCGGCGAATTGCATAGGTCAAACAAAATCACGGTGGCAACTCTTACCTTATCGCAGGTTTTAAGCGGCTGGTCGTTCGTAGAAAGAACGAAGGGATGGTGTCGAGCAGGTCTGACTTCGATGCCAAAAATGCCAGTCAACCAAAACCCAGCCAAAGAGGGGACTCTGGCTGGGTTCATGATGCTTCAGGCTAAAAAAATTACAGATTATCGAGCTGAGTTTTAAGCTCTTCCAACTCCGCGTCAACTGCCGCATCTTTGGGGGCTGCAACGGGCTCATCCGCCGCTGGCAGCTGTCCCTGATCGGTGGAACCCCCTGACAACTGAGCTTTCATGGCTGCCAGTTCGGCATCCACGTCACCTCCCGCTTCAAGCGCGGCGAACTGACTTTCAAGATCAGCACCGGCAAGCTCTTGCGCCGCCTGGGATTTTGCCTCCATCATCAGCACTTTCTCTTCCATGCGCTCAAAAGCTCCCATGGCACTGCTGGTATTCATGGAAGTCATCGTGCTCTGCAACTGCTCGTTCGCCTTTGCAGCACTGACCCGCGCCTTGAGCATGTCTTTCTTGGTTTTGGCTTCAGCAATCTTGCTTTCTAGGCCAATCAGGTTTTTCTTGAGTTGTTCAACCTGAGTCCCCTGGCTATCGAGCTGCGCCTTCAGAGTATTGGCGGTTTCCGTTTGGGACTTTTTGCGAGTCAGGGCTTCACGGGCCAGATTTTCGTCTCCTTTCTGTAAGGCTAATTGGGCTCGCTGCTGCCAGGTGTTGCTCTCCGACTGGGCGCGCTCATACTGCTGCTGTACCCGCTTCTGGGACGCGATCGCCTTGGCAACGGCTTGGCGCATCTGCACCAAGTCTTCTTGCATATCGATGATCGCCTGATCCAAAATTTTCTCTGGATCTTCTGCATTACTGACAACAGCATTCAGATTAGAGCGGACAACCCGGCTGACTCGATCAAACAACCCCATAGTTTTGTCATTCCTTTCAATCTTGGTTCTTAACTAGGCAGATAGGTTCTGATAGAGCGTACTATTTACATAACTCAATGAGAGTATTCGGGCTGAAAGCCATTAATCAAATCTTAGCCTACTCAAATATAGAACCTGACAGCTCATTAACACATCATCATTCTAGTGTTAACACAAGTTTTTTGAGTTGTAAGTAGGATATCTAAAATAGTGCCACTTAATTAGAATCCTGATATTTATCTGGTGACGAGTCTTTTACTATATTTTTTATTTCAGCAGACAAAGATTCTTTGAAGGTCTGAGTGCTGTTACGAATTTCAGAAAGAATAACATCTAAATCTTCTTTTGCTGGTTTAACCGCCTCCGTATTCAGCTTGTCACAGTCTAAACGGAGCTCGCTCTCAAAGTTATGAAATAGTTTATCTATGATCTCCTGTTTTTGCTGTACTTCTCGAACAAGACTTGTCAAAGCATATCCATAGATTTCGATATCTCGTACATACTTAAGATGAATATCGCATATGCGATTATACGCATTATGAGTATTTGTATGAAAAGCCTTTTCGCGCAATAGAATAGCTCTAAATGCATTCAAAAAGTGCTTATTCTCTTTCATGATCTGACCATCAGAATTAATAGATTCGGAAGCATCGTCTTCTGAAACAGTTGTCCGATTAGATAAGGATTCAAACTTACGAGTAAATTTATTAAGCGCTTCAACGCATCTCTGGATTTCTAAAGTTTCTTTCTTTTCTTCATTTCTATAATATTCAAGCGCTGCGTTCGTTTTAGATAAAAGCCGTTTTTGCTGCTGAAGCTGGCTTTCTATTTCTTCTATTAGCTTGCCTAAATCAGGTAAAGAGCGAGTCTTATTCAGACTGTTGTCATACTCTTCTCCTTGCTTTTTAAAATCTTGGTCAGTACTTTTATTGGTATCTTGATGAGTTTGCTGGTCAGTGTTTTCCTCAGTAGCTTGACTATCTGCCGTTTCATCTCTGAATATCCACCATGCCATAGCAATAAACCATGATTTTAGCTGAAGCACATCATCAATTAAGGCCGAAAAATATTTTAGGCCATCATTAATGGACTTACTTTGATTTTATAAGCTATGGGGTAAAACCTTCACCATCAAATCCGCTGAGTGCTTAAGCTATGACAGCTCTCAGCTAATGTATCATCTATAGCAAAATATGAGGCTATGCTGACCTGGTGGCAACGCTGGAGTTGAATTTTGACCTGCGAGGCAAATTTTCAGGTGTCAGAAAGATGGTCAATATCTTGGGCTTCCCACTTGAGAATAGAGGCGTTAATGCCTTGTTCTTGTTTGCGTTTGGAGTCGGCTTCGAACCATTGAATAATTTGCTGGGGAGTAAGGTCTTCGATGGACGTATCGAGGTCTCTGGCGATCGCCTTTAACAACTTGCTAGTCGAGATAGTTAGACGAGTGAGGAATTTTTCTGGCGATGTGAGCAAGGCTTTATCCACGTCGGCAGATTCTTCGGCAGTGAGAAATTGGACAGATTGATCGAGCATGGCGGCAGGGTGGATGAGTGGCAGGGTGAAGGAGTAGGAGGGGGCAGGGGGGCAGGGTTGGAGTGAATGGCGTTCGCCTGGTGGAGGCAGAGTGAGACGGGAAAATAGGGGAACCCAGAATTCGAACTGAGAATTCAAAACTCAGGGATCTGCACTTAAATAACCCACCTAAAGCATTAAGTGGTTTTAAGGGTTTGGCAGTGCCAAACCCCAACGACTAGGTACGCTATTTTCCAGCACCTCCCTAAGCACTGAGACCTAAAAATTGAATCCCAACTCCGAACCCTTGAGCCCTGAATTGATCATTCTCCATCTCATAGCATACTCAGGAACGGGGTAACGCTTCCGCCTGTTTTTGAGTGCGACTACCCCACCAAGCGCCGAACAGATAGCCGCCGGTGCACAACAGCAGCCCGTAAACGTTGACGCCGAGGTCAACGGCATATCTGCCGCTGCCCAAGCTCATCCAAGCGGGAAAGATAGTGGTGCTGAGGGCGCTTTCCAGTACTCGCAGCACGCCGAATGTGAGGCCGGGCCAAAAGGCGAGGTGAAAGCTCAGCGCTCCCGCACCGGGCAAAAAGGCCAGGAGGAAAATCGGCGCGAGTCCCATAACCATGGTGCCGCTGATAGTGGTGGCCATAATGATGGCGGGGCCAATCTGATCCCCCATGTAGATGCTAAGGAGAGGCACATTGCCCAGCAGGGCGATCGCTACAATCCACCAGCGTCCAACAAAAGCTTGACTTTCGGTTGGCAGGCCCTTGCGGTTATCCCAATCGCGGGCGCCCAGCTTAGCCACGCTTGAAAACGTAGAATCTAGGGTGGAGCCGGCGCTGGTGAGCATGATGGCGTTGAAGACCAGCAGCATCGGCAGGCCAAACTCCGCCGGTACGCTGTAGCTGGGAGCACCTTCAACCCCGAAGGCGCGGGCATAGAGGCCGACCGCACTGAACAGCAAAATAAAGCCGCCGCTAATAACGCCGGCCCAGATGAACGCTTTCACCATGGTTTTAGGGCCGGTAATAAAGGCGCGGTCAGTCATGACGGGGTCATGGAAGGGATAGCTGAAAATTTGCACAAATGCTAAGCCACAAAAGGTGAGTCCTGCTAGCTGAGTCTCCCCATCCACAGCGGGCAGACCCTGATTGGCCAGCCCCGGGCCGAGGGTCACTAAAATCACGACCAGCAAAATAGCGGCCAGCAGCATTTGGGCGCCGTCGGTTAACAAGCTGCTGCGGAGGCCACCCAGCAGACTGTAAAACACTGTAAACGCGGTGACGACTAACGCTGCTAACCAATAGCCCCCACTGCCTTCAGCGCCAAAGTAAAGGGAAAATACTTTGGTATTAGACCAGACTTCGTTGAGCAGGCGAATGGCGATCGCAATCAGAAACAGCCGCGAGCACACCAGTCCATACTTGCTAGCCAAAAATTCTGGAATAGAGCGATAGCCGCCCCGCGTCCGAATGAAATAAAGGGCGATCGCGGCGGTGACAAAGCTGAGGTAGTAAATGGCATAGCCAACCCCGCCGAGGATGCCAAAAGCGTTTCCCAAAGTGGCAGCATTGTCGATGGACTTGGCAAAAATCCAAGAAATTGCAGCGCTCGCCACCACTAGCCAGAGTCCAGGAGCCTGTCCCGTTTTTGATTGGCCTTCAAAAAACTCAGGGGCAGTGACTCGCTGAGGCGTAGTTTGGCGCACCAGATAGAAAATCAGGCAGCCATAGCTCGCGAGCAAGACCCAAGTCAAGGTGGTGATAAACATAGGCGAATGGTAGATAAATGAGCAAATAGCAAAGCGAAAATTTCATGGCCAACCGCCAGATTATTGGCAGGCAGTTCCTGAAGCGGTGCCGTCGGTTAGCTTAGGCCGGCAGGGAAACCGGCAAGCGCGATCTCACCTGACTTTCGGCAGCGGGCAAAATTGCCGCACAGGTGGTCCAAACACCGGTCAGCAATGCCTGTTGAAATTCTCCCGGTAGCCCTTCAGCGGCCATTGCCGCCACCACTGGCAGAGGATCATAGGGCAGCGGCACAATCTGGGGGACGGGCGCTGCCGCCCAAGCGGGAAACTCTAATTGGGCGAAGTAAACATGGCGGCGACCTTCATGGGCCGGACGGCCTAAGACGCCGACATTGCACCAAAAGCCATTAGCGACCGTTCGCAGCCACGGAATCCCCGTATGGGTGGCAAAAATACCGTCGACCGCGGCGTTTGCCAAACAGTCGACAATCCACTGATCAGCGGTATCAGACTCCCAGACAAACTCGTTGACCACGTCAGGACTGCCATGGCACAGCAAAAATCGGCGATCGCGCCAGCGTAGCCAAATCAACTGCGGCAGCGTTTGTAGCCACTGTCGGTGGTGGGGTGCCGTCTTGGCAAAGGTATAGTCATAGCTAATCTGGGCAAATTCTTGATCGCGAGGATCGGTGTAGCCGCAGCCGCAGTCACGTTCGCCATCACCAATCGCCTGATCATAGTTACCCTGCAGGCAGATGATTTGCTCTTGACGTAACTGTTCCAAGGTGCGGTTAGGAAAGGGGCCGAACCCACCAACGTCCCCGAGACAAAAACGATAGTCAATGGTGGCAGTGGTTTCTAAAAAGGCAGCGACTGCCCCAAAGTTGCTGTAAGGGCCGCCACAGAGAGCAATGCGATCGCACGCTGCAGGAATCTCAATCTCAAGGGATTTTGGATACTTCACGGAGAACGTATTTAAAGTGCTAACAACGACCGACCTCGACGGTAATGCTCAAAACCGGTCGATATTTACCTTGGCAGAAGACGCTGAATATTCTCTGAGAATATCAATAGAGGATTTTGAAAACTGTAGACGAGCGGTATCAGAATGCCTCAGGTTGGTGGCAAATCGTAGCATTTTGCAGCGTTTAACCGAGTCGCCCCCTCTACGGATTCAGATTAGGGGAACCGCCAGCATCTGGAAGCCAAATGCGGCGGTAACAAGGTATTCAGCCCCGAGCTAGGGAAGTTAGCACCAGTACGATAATGCTCATCTCGCCGGACTTCTAGTCTTTAGGGATGACGGGCCTCAGCAAGGCAACCGATGATTTGTTGCTACGGAGGGAATAAAAATTGGCGTCCGCGAGCAATAGCTGTGGTAAAAGCTATCTACAGTCTTCAGAGTTTTGAGTGAAATGGCGAAAGCTGTACTTTTCCAAAATGACTTAATCTTCGAGATAGCCTAAATCCTGCAGCCGTCGTTGAACTTCAGGGTCATCGTAGTCGGCAGCTCGACGAGCCGTAGCCAGAGTCCCATAGCCGTCAATTTCTCCGGCAAAGGACTGCAGGCATTCTTGTAAAGCCTCAACGTTCTCCGGCAAAATAGCGCTGATGTTGAGGGTTTCTTGGGGATCTTCGTAAACGTCGTAGAGTTCGATGGAGCTGTCGCCAATTTCAATTAGCTTGTGAGACCCCATCCACACGGCGCGGCGGGGCTGATCGCAGGCGCGATCGCGCACTAATTCAGGCTGCCGTTTCTGCATTAGGTTAAGCACATTCTGCGGTGGAATGGCTTCCGCAAAAACATAGTCAATCTCAGCGATGTTTTGACGCTGGGGCAGCAGGGTCAGCGGCTGCTCCTTTTGATTGGCCAGTTCTGCCGCGTCGAGCACTGTTTGGAACAGGCGACGGGTGGAGACGACATCGCGGACGACAGCCGCTTGAGTCTGGTCTTGTCCCGGTTGGCGAATAATCAAAGGTACCCGCACCAGCTCGTTATAAATCGACAGGCTATGGCCCATGAGCTGCTTTTCTCCCAGGTGTTCACCATGATCAGCACAAATAATCACCAGGGTATTGTCGAGGCGACCAGCCGCCTCCAGTTTTTCAAAGAACTTGCCCAGCAGGGCATCCTGAGCAGCAACTTCGGCATCATACATGCCGTCGAGAGTCTTTTTCTGGTCGTCGTCCAGAGCTCCCGTCAAGGGCGCTAACCAGCCGTAGACATCATTATTGAAGCGCTGCAGAAAGCTGCGAGCATCGCGATCGCGCAGCACATGGGGCGCAAATCTTTCAATGTATTGCCGAGGCGGATGGTAGGGCATGTGAGTGCCCATTAGATTTACGAAAGCGAACACGGGCTGATCAGGCGCGACACCCGGGCGATCGCTCAGCAGTCGCACCGTATCATCCAACGACTTGGCCGTATTGCCCTTGAAGCTTAAGGCCGTTTGCCACAGGGGCACCATCAGTGGTGTAAACGAGAGGGCTAGCAGCCAATCGGAGCGGGCAAAGGCATCCTGTAGTTTGGTCATGACGCCAGAAATTTGGCGCTTGAACCACTGTCGATAGCGACCGACCAATCCGGAAACGTCGCCCGCTTGGTTGGGCCGAGAGGTCAGCAAACCGCTGTAGTTCAAAAAGCTCTGAAAACCTCGCCGTAAGCCGTTGTCAATGACGCCGACCAGGGGATTATTGCAAAAGCCTGCTGTGAAATAGCCTCCTGCCTGCAGTCGTTCGGCTAGCGTTGGCAGGTTGTCAGGCATCGCTGAATAAGACTGCGTCATGCCGTGTTCAGAAGGATAGACGCCCGTAAACATCGATGCGTGGGAGGGAATCGTCCACTGGGCGGCCGCGATCGCCGCTTCAAAGCGAGTTGCCTGAGCGGCAAAAGCATCGAGGTGAGGTGTCGTGTTAAGGGGATAGCCGTAGCAGGAGAGGCGATCGGCTCGCTGCGTGTCCAAAACGATGAAAAGAATATCGGGACGCTGGCTAGACATGATGCTGATTCGCAATAGACACTGATTGACAGTCGCAGTCGAGCGATTCGTAGCGATCGATTAACGACTTACTCCAGAATAGCGGCCAGTGTCAAAATCGTTGTAAACATCATGATTTTGATGCTGTGTTCTCCAGCTTCTGAAAGGTTGCTGTCCAAGGATTCGTCATCGATTAAAGTACGAATACTTTTACGATAAATATGACAATGTGAGCACTCCGCTCACAGGCGAAATGCTCACATCATAAAGTTGAAACTGAAGGGTGAATGCCTAAAACTGTAAACCGATTTACCGTTATGGATGAACTAACAAATCTGGGAAAAATCGATTCACTTCAATCAGAAAACCGGCAATCACAAACAAGGAAACTGTAGCAAGCACGGGAGCTGTTGATAAATAAGTCAGAAAGTTTTTATCCATGAGTGACCTTTAGCTGAAAACAAATAACTTGAACCTAACGAGGAGAAACCGTGATTTCGTCATCCTGGGCAAACATCTCGCCGCTGATCATGTCACGAACCGCAAATACGGGCCAAGCCGTACCAGATAGCGCACAGTCTACAGCTAAAGAAACGTCGATGATGATTTCCTTTTCTTCCGGACTTTTCTCATCGCGCACCTTAATCAGATAAGAGCGACCGACCCAGCCAATCCATCCGGCGATGTAGAGGAAGAGTAGGGCCGGAATAACAAACTCACCTAGGTGAGCTAAGTCACCGTCAACAATTAAATGGGGTAAACCATCATCACCGCAGAGCAAACTAGAATTGCCGTAGAGCTCAAAGCGAGCTTTTGCTTTCTCAGTAGTGGCACTCGCTGCGCGCTGCTGAAATGCCGGATTCTCATTACAGGGAGTGAGACCAGACACATTTTCGCCTGAAATGCTTGCCGATGCTGGCAAGGCAAAGCCAAACCAAAGTGAAATTACTAAAGCCAGTGCAAACAGCCGCCGCATACTGTGATTCCTCTCTATTGCGCAAAAGTCAGAGTTTAGGTTGAACGTTAAAGTATTTGTGAGAATGTTGCTTAACGTTACTGTTATATTAGCTTGCTCATGATTCTCGGTAAAGCACTGCTGGCAAAGGGAAGCGCGGGTTGCTTACGAGTTGGCCTCAGCGATCGCCGTCAACCCATAGACGAAATAGCGGTCTCTGCTTGCCAAACGAGGCTTGTGCCAGATGGGCTTTCCTAAACCGAACTGTTCTCATATCTGCCTAGCGGGAAAGATACATTTCTTAAAGATCTTTAGCATGGACCGCAATGACGACTGTTTTAGCCTTGGAAACCAGCTGTGATGAGACGGCAGCGGCGGTGGTCTGCGATCGCACGGTGCTCAGCAATGTGGTGGCCTCTCAAATTCAGATTCACCGCCAATATGGCGGCGTCGTCCCAGAAGTCGCCTCTCGCGCTCACGTTGAGAACCTCGGTACGGTCACGGAAACCGCTTTGCAAGAAGCTGGGCTTGCCTGGTCCGACATCGATGGCGTGGCTTCGACCTGTGCCCCAGGTTTGGTTGGCGCGCTCATGGTTGGCATGACGGCAGGTAAAACGCTAGCGCTGCTCCACCGTAAACCGTTTCTGGGCATCCACCATCTGGAAGGACACATTTACGCTTCCTATCTGAGTCAACCAGCTCTGCAGCCGCCATATCTGTGTCTGGTGGTCTCTGGTGGACACACGCTGCTGATTTATGTCAAAGACTGCGGTAACTATGAAATTTTAGGCAAAACTCGTGACGATGCCGCCGGAGAAGCTTTCGATAAAGTGGCGCGGCTCCTAGAGCTCGGTTATCCGGGGGGACCCATCGTTGATAAGCTGGCGGCTCAGGGCGATGTGACGGCATTTCGGCTGCCCGAGGGCAATATTTCTCTTCCAGGCGGCGGCATTCACCCTTACGATGCCAGCTTTAGCGGCCTAAAGACGGCAGTTTTGCGGTTGGTGCAGTTGCTCAAAGGTGATGGAGTGACACCGCTGCCGATCGCGGATTTATGTGCCAGTTTTCAAGAGACGGTGGCTCGCGGTTTGACCAAGCGGGCAGTGCGATGTGCGGTGGACCATGACTTAAAGACGATTGCGCTGGGTGGCGGGGTGGCCGCCAATAGCGGTTTGCGTCAGCACCTTACCGTCGCAGCTGAAGAACATGGTCTGACGGTGCTGTTTCCGCCGCTCAAATACTGCACCGATAATGCCGCAATGATTGGCTGTGCCGCGGCTGATCATCTCGCTCGAGGACATCAGTCAACCTTTGCACTGGGCACGAAATCACGTATGGATTTGGCTGACGTCATGACTCTGTATGCGTCGTAAAAATCTCTAACTCAATAAGAGAGGCGACTTTGTTTACCGTTCAGTGTGGAGAAACGCTCTTGCCGCAAATTGCTGCCATCCTTTGGGACAAAGATGGCACCCTGGCAGATTCCCACGGCTTTTTGCAGGAGCTGGCGCACCGGCGATCGCACCAGCTTAACCAACAAGTCCCCGGCATTTACGACGACCTGATGGCCGCGTTTGGCTGTAGTCACGGACAATACGACCCTACTGGCCTGATGGCGGTCGGCACCCGCTACGAAAATGAGGTGGCGGCGGCAGCCTACGTAGCCGCGACGGGTAAATCTTGGACAGAATCCCTTGCACTAGCTCAATCCGCCTTTGCGGCATGCAGTCGCGCCTTTGGCGACAAGGCTGATTTGACGCCGCCCTGCTCAGGCATTCGTGAACTTTTGCAGCAGGCCGCAGCGCTGGGCCTGAAACAGGCCGTACTCTCTGGCGACAGCACTCCGAACATTCAGACATTCCTCAATCAGTATGGATTTTCGCCATTTATTGGCTGGGTAACGGGAAGTGAAGCGCCTCCCGTGAAACCTGACCCGCAGATGGTGTGGACAGCTTGCGAAAAGCTCGAAGTGTCGCCGGAGCAGTGTTTGGTGATTGGCGATTCGGGCCACGACCAGCAGTTGGCTGAGCGCAGCGGCTGTCGAGGATTTGTCAGTGTGACTTGGGGCGGCAGTCCAGCGATCGCCGCTGCCGCTGCCGTATTAACTTGTCCGCAACAGTTGACATTCCTGCCCTGAAGCTTCCCGCCACGCTAGGTTAAAAGCAGTCGAGCGGAAAGAGAAGGAACCATCGGTGACCAATATTACCTGGGCATTTAAGGAATGGGCCGTGGCAGTGGAAGCATTGCTGTCCGGCGATTTGATTTTGCTGATTCGGAAAGGTGGCATTCACGAACGGCGACCCGTGTTCAACGTGCCCAGCGATCGCGCGGTGCTGTTTCCCACTTACGAGCATCAGTATAGTGAGGCGATGCGGGAAGCCTGGCGATCTCAGGTAGCGTCGCAGCCAGTGCCGCAAGTGGGAGACATGATGCAGTTGCCAGGCTGGGCTGAGATTACCCACCAACTGCCGTTGACTGGGGTCGATAGCGTACAGCAGCTCCGACCTTTCCATATCTGGACCGATGCGTGGCTGACAGAGCGTCTGGCTTGGAAACCCGAACGTCCGGCGTTTGCGCTGCTGCTGCGAGTGCATCGGTTTATCGAGCCGGTGCCGCTGGCGTACCAAAAGCGCTACGGTGGCTGTCGTTCTTGGATCCAGCCCGAGGGAATTGAGACTTTGCCCCAGAGCATCGCAGTGTTAAGCGCCGAGCAGTATCAGCGGCGAGTAGCCGCCATTCAGGCCGCCATTGCTCCGGTCAATGCGGCTTCGGTTTCTCTGGTGTGATCAGCGCCTGCACGGCAGTCTGAAGATCAGCCGTCAGACTAGCGATCGCCTGGCGGCGGTTGTCTTTGTAGGCTGGCCAGCGATCGCTGACCGACAGCGGTTCACCCACTGCCAGGTAGGCAATTTGCTCTCCCAATGCTGGACGTGGAAAGGGATTTTCGCCTTTGATGCGCACCACGGTGTCCCGCAGCAGCAGCAGCGTTTCCGCAAACCGCTCTACGCTGGGCTTCGATTTAACGTAATCGCCGGTAACCGCGACAAAACTTTCTACCAGGCGCATATGCCACATTCTCAAGTTGGCTTCTTCCGCAATGCGATCGGCCAGCCCATATTCAACCGCAGACAGGGCTTTTTCAGGGCGCAGATCTTCCCGATAAATCCAGTCCCAACCGGCCTGTTCAATCTTCCGGCAGCGGTCAATGACCGATCCCTTGGGCTGCAGGTGGAAAAACGATTCGGCTACCTGCAGCGAGACATCCAGCAGGCGATTGAGCCGCGCGGTGAATTCGTTAACATCGCTGGCCGGTGACAACTCTGCATTGTCAAAGGAGATTTGAAAAAACTCGGCGTAGTAAGCTTCCATCATCACCAGCAGGCGCTGGCCTAGACGCACCAAACGGGGATAAAGGGCCTTGGCGATCGCCGCCGGATTAGATGGCAAGGAGGTGATTTCGGCAGCCGGGGCAATCCCCATTTCGGCCTCTAATTGAGCCAAAAGTGCGGCCAAGGGCTGCCACGGCGCGTCCTGATAGAAATATTGGATGCCGAGGGGCACAATGAACACCGGTTCGTGACGGCTGGCCTTGCGCAAATCTTCCACACACCAAAAGCCAAATTGGGCAATTCCTGGCTCAAAGGGACTCACGACCTCAGTGTGGCCGTTATTGGCGCCTTCGGGAGCCGCCGCCAGCGGAAACTGACCATCGGCAAATAGGCTGCGGGCCGACTTCAGTCCCTGCCGGTCAATCTTGCCGCGCTGAATTGAGGTACCCCCCAGTCGCGAATAGAATTCGGCAATCCAATCGCCGGCCCACAGGGGAATGCCGCGATCGTAAATAAAGTGAACATGGGAGGTGCGGGACAGTGGCTGCCCTATCTGACGCCCAATTTTGGGCAGCTCATTCCACAGCAAATTCATCAGGCAGTAGGCGTCGTCTGGACTGGGATGACGAAACGCAATCAGAAATCTGGCTTCTCCTGCCTGAAACTTCTGAAACAGGTCAATTAACCGTTCGGCTCCCTGGATGTCGAGCCGTTTGACGCTGCTTTTCCAGCGCATCCATAGCGGCAGAAAGGTTTTTGCCGCCCAGAGCATTTTTGGATCAAAATTAGGCGGCAAAAAATCCAGAGGCGGCTGGGCGTAATGCGGCGGCTGTGACATGACGGGAACTCGGAGAACGAAATTCAGAGGATGGAATGCAGAGGGTGAAAAAGAGTGACTCTGTCGACAGTGTAGGTGACGAAATTAGAGGCGCGATCGCTCTGTTATCAATCGTGAAAGGGCCGTGAGGGTTTGAGGGTGGATGGGTAGCAGGTAGATGGGTAGCAGGGTAGTTGGGTAGCAGGGTAGTTGGGTAGCGGGGATAAGAGAGTGCGATTGGGAGGTTATTAATTTGCTCATCCTTCAGGGCGGGCATCTTGTCCATGAGCTCAGGGGAGTAAGTAGGTCAACGAATTAGGTGGTAGATAGCGGGCAATAAAGAACCAAAATCCACAATCGCTAATCGGCCTAGCTGGGGCAGAGTTGATATTGTTGGGTGCCGGGAACGCTGCTGATTAGTCCCATCAGCTCTAGCTGAGTGAGAGCGCTGAGAATGTCGCCGGTGGAAAGATCGGCAACTTGCTGGACAATCGCATCGAGCGATCGCGCTTCGCCGGTTACAGCTTGAAACACAGTGGACAAAGGTGGCGGTAAATTGGGCTGTGGCGGATTAGTGACTAACGCTGAAGATTCCACAGGAATTGCTCCCAAAGCAGTCACTAGTGTCGCTGCTTGCAAAATCATTTGGGCTCCCTGGCTCAAAATATCGAGGCAGCCGTGACAGCGTGGGTTATCCAGGGAGCCCGGCAGAGCAAAGACGTCGCGGCCATACTCGTTGGCCAGCCTGGCGGTAATTAACGCGCCCGATTTGCGCGGCGCTTCGGTGACCAGAGTGGCGCGGCTGAGGCCGGCAATAATGCGGTTGCGGCGGGGAAAGTGGACTTTTTCGGGTTGAGTGCCCGGCGGATGTTCACTTAATAGCAGACCAGACTGGGCGATCGCCCGGTGCAGGTCGCGATTGCGGTAAGGATAAACCACATCAACGCCGGTGCCTAATACTGCAATGGTCTGGCCGTCGTTCTGCAAACATGTCTCATGAGCAATGCGGTCAATCCCGTCCGCCAGGCCAGAGATAATCAAAAAGTCGGCGCGACACAACGTTTTTGTGAGGCGGACCGTCCAGCGTTTGCCGTATTCAGACGGACTGCGAGTGCCAACAATGCCAACGGCTGGTCGCTGCTGGCACGCAGCTAGCAGGTCCAGGTTGCCATCGTAGTAAAGTACTGGCGGCGGATCGGGAATTGCGTACAGCAGGTCGGGATAGGCTGCGTCAGCCGGGGTAATAAACTGACCAGAAGCGGCCTCAACTGTGTCGAGGTGACATTGGGAACGATGTTCAGCGATCGCCCACGCCAGCTTCAGCCCAATGCCGTCTACCGCCAGCAGCTCATCGGTGGCGGCAGTCCAAGCTGCTGCCAGGGAATCGAAATGTAGAGCTATCCGCTTCTGCAAAACAGGTCCTAAGCCGGGAATTTGGCTCCAGGCAAACCAAAATGCTCGTTCTGACGACAAGGCAATGCTCCCGCTTCAGATTAAGGCTGCTTTTAGCATGCCCGTTCACTGCATTGCAGAAACTCGCCTGGGGAGCTCTGGGGGCGGCCATCATTGGCTGATGTTCTAGACCTGTGTAAAGAGTCAAGATGATTAGGAGCGTCTACCTTGTGAGCTGACGATGGTATTCGAACCGGTCTGTTGCCCCCACTGCCACACGACGAATGGGGTCAAGAATGACAAAAGTGGCGAAGGGCAGCCGCGATAGCGCGGCTGTAACGTTCATTGTCCTTGGGCTTCCTTCAGCCTCGACTTCACCTACCGTGGATACATTTCCGAGGTAAAAGAGCCCGTCATCGCCAATTCGCTGACGGGCAGTGGCATCCGTGACCCCGCCCGTGGGCTGAAAATTAGCTCCACTACGGCGATTGCGGAACTCCCAAAAAAACGTTACTCGGAGTCGGTGAACCGGAGCGCTCTAGACCGCTGCCAAGAGTCACCGCCAAGGGCTTTACGGATGCGGGTAAAGGCGGCTGCAAGGGACGAGATGGGGAGCTTCAGGCAGTCGAAACGACTACATCGCTGGCTCTGGCAGGCCATCGATCATACGAGCGGCGAAGAGCTGGCCGATGTGCTCGCTTCTCATGAAGACAGCGCCCTCTCCACACTGATGGAGTGACTAGCCCCCTTTGGGATTCAACAGTTCTATGCCGACAACTGGAGTACTTATTCACAGCAACTCGACGCTCAACCGCACCTCATTGGCAAAACGAATACTCAAAAAATTGAGCGTGAGCACCTCACTTTACCTACTCGCATCAAGCGTCTGGCCCGCAAAACGATTTGCTTCTCCAAATCCATGCTGATGCCTGACCCCGTCATCGGGCTGTTCATCAACCACTACGAATTTGGCCGAGCTATATAACCGCTATCCGCATGCCTAGAACATTACCCCTGACCTAGTAAATACGCTATTTTTTCATGAACACAGCGGCTTTGGCGCTTCTCGCATACAGCTAGCCAGCGTCTCCATTGATCGAGCGTTGCCGATAATCACTTTGGCCGTTTTCTGCCAACGCCTCAACTGTAATTACCCTACCGGGGTCTAGTCGATCAGCCAATGATAGTGACAGCATCAATGCATCGCAGTTTTGCGAGCAACGACTCAAAAAGATTCTGTTGTAAAAAGCTTCCGGAGTAAGAGCTATGATCTCCGATTCACAATTTTGTGCTGATTTTGTGTGCTCAAGCAGCACGGTTTTGCGATACACCCTACAATCAGCTATGGGCTGGACGAGGAATACCGATAGCATGACGGCGGTAGACGATATCACTCACGAATGGTCATCCAGGCTGGCGAAAGACCTGCCTGGAGAGAGCGAAAATTCCCGTAAGAGCATCCTAACTTGGCTGATGGGACCAGATCCTGAGCGATTTAATGAGGCTGATCAGGACAAGCAAAAAATCTTAGGGCAGGCATTAGAATATCGCTATCAAATTTTGCTGCAGCGATACTGGCAGGTTGGCCCCGATCGCGCCTATAAAAACCTAATCAAGCGCTTGAGTAGTCTATTTCTTGTGCGCAGTAAGGTGCGTACTTGGATTGCCCTCAGCCGCGATCGCCGCCGCACTGTGACCGATGTGCTGCAGGAAGTCATTCAAGAAATGCTGCAAAGCGATCGCTATTTGAAAGAGCAGGTTGCCTGGATCGCTGAATGTTCGCCGCGATCGCAGATTCGCAACCTGTTGATGCTAGCAACTGTGGAAGAATATTGTTTACGTCCAATTCGTAATCAACCACTGTTAGTTTATCGCTTTGTGAATTATCTACGGCGATCGCAGCGCGGCGGCATGACCAACATTCCTTCGGGTGAAATGATTCGGCTAATTTCCGAAGAGATTGGCACAGATGAGCCCGACTCTTCTATGAGCTTGCTAGATGTTGAAGCAGTCTCGCAGTATGAAATGCAAGCCGATGCTGAAGCAGCCCAAACGATGCGAGAACAAGTTAAGGAGAGTTTCTCTAACTATTTACAGGAAACCTTGAATGGCACGGCTGTGGAGTGGTTAGATCTGCATCTACAGGGATTCACTCAAGACGCCATTTCTCAACAGCTCGATCTTTCGACGAAAGAAGCTTATCGTTTACGCGAAAAAATCCGTTATCACGCGATTCGGGTATTTACGCTCAAAGAGCAGCCAGACTTGGTCTTAGGGTGGCTGAAAACTTCTCTCAAAGAGCATAATTTAGGCCTTACTCCAGAACAGTGGGGAACATTTGAGGCAAATCGCACACCACTACAACTGAAAATTTTGCAAGGCCTCAAAGCTGGCCAAAGCTTTGATGAGATTGCCCAAACCGTCAAGCTCAAAGTAAAGCAGGTTAATGGGGAATGGGCGCAAGTCTATTTGGATGCTCAAAACCTGCGTCAGGAAACCGACAACGGCTAAAGCGTTTGCAGACAGGACCTATGTTTGTGGGGTTAAGGCTAACTTTGGCTTGTTGCTCCCAAAATGTATATCTAGCGAATTCAAAATCCCCTAGATATACAGGGGAGGCCTTTATGTAAGTCCTACAAACAATAATTGACTGCCTATGGAAGGCCTGTAACCTTTCGGTCATTTGGCGCAGGGCTCTGCTGAGGGTTTCGTGTAATATCCGACAGCACAAACATTTTATTTGTAGGAATTTTTTGAGATTGCTTCATTGTCCTAATATCTAATGTGTCCTTCAAACAGGTTGAAAATCCGTGCAGCCGTTGCTAATCGTTGAAAACCTGGAAAAACGCTACGGCAACATTAGAGCTTGCGATCACATTGCGTTTTCCCTCTATCCCGGTCAGGTACTTGGAATTATTGGCGAATCTGGTTCTGGTAAGAGTACCCTACTGAACTGCATTGCCGGAGAATTGTCTATCGACAGCGGCATGGTTACATACCGCAATCGTGCTAATACCGTTGTTGATCTCCTGACGCTACCGGAACCTCAACGTCGCCAGCTGATGAAAACGGAATGGGGCTTTGTGCGACAGAATCCCCGTGATGGCTTGCGCATGGGGGTGACTGCCGGAGCCAACATTGGTGAGCGCTTGCTGGATATTGGGGTGCGCCACTATGGCAACATTCGCACTGAAGCCCAAGATTGGCTTACCCAGGTAGAAATTCCTGAACAACGGATGGATGACTTGCCCAGCACTTTTTCTGGAGGCATGCAACAGCGCCTACAGTTGGCGAGAATTCTAGTCACTCGTCCCCGCTTGGTGCTGATGGATGAACCGACTGGCGGTCTCGATGTCTCCGTGCAGGCTAAGCTACTGGATTTAATGCGATCGCTGGTCCGCACATTGAACCTCAGCGTCATACTGGTGACCCACGACATTGGCGTTGTGCGCCTACTCGCCCATCGTCTTTTAGTGATGCAAAATGGCCAAGTCGTTGAATCTGGTCTGACCGATCAGGTCTTGGACGATCCCCAACATCCTTATACTCAACAATTGGTGAGCGCCACGCTAGTGCCGTAGTGAAATGCGAAGACGATTCGGTATGAGAGGAAGCAGCATGTGGCGTGGATTAGGTTTAGATCAAATCACGCCTTCCATTACGCGATCGCTGGTCGGATCGAGTGGGCATCCACGGCATCAACCTCACTTGCCGCTTAAAGGTTTGCACTTCCTGAACCATGGTCTTTTCAGGCGTCAAAGGAGAAGGTATTCCTACAAGTCAACAATTTTCCTGGTGCCTTATTAGGATCCCCTGGAGGTAGCGTAGGCGTCAATGAAGTCCAAAGATTCTTCCTCTTGCACAGCCGCTTGGTACCAGGCTTGCACTGACTCCAGTTCGCGGACGGCAGTGACAAATTGTTGGGCGATGGATTGGAGCTGAATGCCATAGGTTACAAACCGTAGAGCCACAGGAGCATACATCACATCCGCAATGGAAAAATCACCACAAAGCCACGGGCCGCCGTAACGTTCAAAGCCATCTTGCCAAAGAGCTTCGACACGCTGAATTTCGGTGCGAGCGCTGCTGGAAAAATCGTCGAGCGATCGCTGCTGACAGACCCGCAAATTTTGAGGCAACTCTTCGCGAATAGCCATGAAGCCGGAGTGCATTTCCGCAGCGATTGACCGAGCGTAGGCGCGAGCAAGGCGCTCATGGGGCCACCCTACTGACCCAGAAAAATTTTCCCGCACGTACTCCATAATGGCTAGGGAGTCCCAAATAGCAAGGTCGCCATCTAGCAATACAGGCACCTTCCCTGCAGGTGTGTAGCGCTGGATTTCAGACTTCCACTGTTCTGTAAACAGCGCTAGCTTAACTTCTTCAAACTCTAGGCCGCTCTGCTTGAGAAAAAGCCAAGCCCGTAAAGACCAAGACGAGTAGTTTTTGTTGCCGATAATCAGCTTTAGAGACACCGAAACAGCCCTTGATAAACGCGAAGTCAAAGTAGCAAAATTATTTGTATGCCAGACTAGCGTTTTCGCCAGCTTCTATCAAGCTGGGATCTGAGGGCCGAAATAATCTGAGACAAAACTGCCATGCAGACCATAAGGCACGTGATGCTTGAGCTTAAGACGGGCGATTGGGCCTTGGGCAATATCTTGAGCCGCCAAAATAATCACATCAGAACAGCGTCGCGCAGCATTGTAGGTCAGCACCAACAGCCAGCCTTCATCTTCTGCCTGAGCATCGGGATAGGGCACAAACACCGGCTCGCCCATGAAGCCTCTCGGAGCTTCACTCCAGATCTGTTCTTCGCCGGTTGCCAAATCGCGCTTAAGTAATGCTTGTAATGGCGCATTACCTTTAGCGGCATGAACTGCACCAATATATAAATATCGATAGGGCTGTCCGACTTTGGCCGGATGCAGGGTCGGAAACTCGCAACCACGAGTGATTAAGCAGGTGTATTCGGCAGTTTCAGTGGTCAAATCAATCGCAAATCGCCAAAGCTGACCCGCAGGGACTTGAGAGAAGTCAACATCTTCAAAAGACAAGCCTTCATCCAGGCTCGGAAAGTCTTGATAGACTACAGAATCAATGAAAACTTGGCCGTCTTGCTCGAAGGCATTGGCGTGGTGGAACACGAATCCCGCCGGCGCTTCAATTGATTTCAACGGCCCGTCGCCTTCCCGTGGAATCAAGATGATGTTTGTTTTGGCTTTGGGATTAAACTGCACACATTCGCCCGCCCCTTTAAGTCCAAATACAAACGGAAACGGATTAAAGCTGACTGGATTTTGAAAAAAGATAACGTAGTTAGGCGTAATGGCAAAGTCGTGCATAAATGCAAAGCCGGGAATGTCGCGCTGATAGCTTTTAAGGCGATCGCCATTGATCCCAAACTCATGCAGTCGGATCGTGCTCGATAACCCCGTTTTGATGGAAAAGTTGACCAAGCGCGGCGTTTTTTCCTGGTCTGGACTGCCCGGATCGATGCGGGGATGAGCGGCAAAAGAATCCCCAGGTTCTAGCAAACCATCGAGATAATCCAACCCCACGGTTTCTAAAGTGGTGGGATCAAGACGATGGGGTTCTGCTGCCTCCCATAGCGCCAGCAGCTTGCCACCCCAATAGATAACGTGGGTGTTGGCGATATTTTTAAGTCTAAAGTCAAACAGATTGGCAAACCAGCCACCCGGCTTTTGAGTGCCAAAAACGCCCCGATAAACTGGCTTACCGGCGTTCTGCTCGGCGACATAGCCCGCCGTGCGGACAAAGCGATTGCGATAATATGCCTTGCCGTTCTGGAAGGCAATGCTGCTGATCATGCCATCACCATCGAAGGGATGCTTGATAGCGTGTCCGTTGATATCTAGGAGGCCGGGACCATTGCGAAACAGCGTGCCCTCCAGAGCCGTCGGAATTTCACCCTCGATATCCTCAATCCAGTAGGCGAATTCTTCCGGTTGAGAACGATAGCCGCTCCGCCAGTCGTCCATATCATAGGACAGTCCAGACGATGATTCAGCATTGGTAGGAGAAGGCAGAATTTGCATGGTTAGCTCTAACCGATTTTTTAAGGACTGCAAGCGATAAGGGGGCGGATAGTAACTTTAACGGGCGATATCGAATATTTCTCGAACCAGAATAATTGATTTGTCAAATCAAAGGGCGGCTGCGAGCTAGGGTTCCGATTTCACGGCGCCAACTGGAAGCGCCACAGATTTTTCGCTACCGCCATCGGGCGAAAGGGCGATCGCCTGACCAGTAGGCAGTGACGAGCTCGAGCCTGTCGCATCTTCACCTTGAGAAGACGTCCTTGGCAACAAAAACAACAGCGGCAAGGGCAACAACGTTGATAAGTTTGTCAACGTGACTAGCAGCCAGAGATTGTCAAAATCAGTTTCGGTTACCCCTAGCCAGTGCGTCAGCAGGGCCCCAAACTCATGGGAAAGGAGTCCTGCCAAGTTCAAGATCGACATTAACAAAGCAAACAGCGTTGCTTCCACCCCCGGCGGACAGATGCGAGCGGAAAGCACCAGCACGGGCATAAAAGAAATTTCGCCCATGACGGTCAAAATCAAACTGTCGCCGAGGCTAAACCATTCATCGCCAATGCCGATCGTGCGATTCGTATGAGTCACTAGCAGTAGCATAGTGAAGCCAAATATCGTTGACAGCACTGTTGACCAAGCAAAAATCGTGCGGAACGGCACTGCTTTAAGAAACCGCTGAAAAATGCCGATGCCGATAAGCGCAGCGATGCTGGTCACCAGCCGTACGCGCCCTAAAAACTCAGGCTGAAATCCCAAATCGTTGGTGGTGAAAAAGAAAAATGCCGAGTCCGCTGTTGGCGTTGCCTGCCAGAGAAAGATAAACAACGCTGGCATCCAAATAGCTCTTTGAGAAACGGCTGCTTTGAGCTGCTTGAGCTGACCGCCAATGACTTTCCAGGTTGAAGTCTCGGTGACTGGATCTTCAGCAATCCACCAGGCCACTACTGACACTATTAGGGGAAAAGTCGCCGTCACGCCAAACACATATCGGGTACCCACATATTGCAGCAGCAGGCCGCCCAAATAAGCAGTGATAATGCCACCGATCGCAGATGAGCCCCACGCCAAAGACTGCAGTGAACCAGCATCACTCTGAGACTCTTGACGAGCGCGTTCGACTACCAGTGAATCCACAATCACATCGCTCACGGCTACTGAGAGCGAACTGAGCGTAATCGTGGCGATCGCAACCCACCCGGTGTTCACGACTGTGGCCATTGCCAACCAAGCGGCTGCCCCCAGTAGCCCCGATAGGATCAGATACGGTCGCCGCCGATATCGCATAATCGGGAAACCATCCGAGACAAATCCTAGCAGCGGCTTCACCGTCCACGGAGCCGAGGCAATGCCGGTCAAGGCAGCAACTTCTGCTGGCGTCAGGCCCAAATCATCTTTTAGGAAAAAACTGACTGCCAGCCTTGCTAGCCCCAAAATGCCCTGCACGAAGTAGACCAACAGAATAGCGGTCAGCTCTAAAGACAACTCCTGACCAAACAGCAACCGCCGTTCAATAAATCGTTTAACTGTGTCCTTACTGATTGCAGAAGAGTCGGTCATATTCAATCTTGATTAGCGCCCAAGAGCAATTAAGTAGCCATGGGCCTGTGAATTGTTGCGATTTATTAATCTCCTCCATCATAAACACTTCGCTTCCTTCAGGTAGAGCCTCTGGAGTAAAAAGCTGATTTAGCAATGACTTTTTTGGAAAAAATCAGAGTAGCGAAGATGGTGAAGTACCGAATTTAGAATTAAAAAACTTGCTGAAAAAGGCTTTTAGCGATTTGAGCGGTTCTAGCTCAACTGCAGATCGCCCTAACAAATCAGTAGGTGTGGAGCTATTGCAGTCAAACTGTACATCGCTGAAGTGCCTGATAACACTCTTTTAGAAAACTGATAAAATGCGAATAAGCACCTTATTCGGTTCTGATTTATGATTCGGGTTCAAGATATCCGCTCGCTAACTGATTTTCGACGCCATACCAAAGAGTTCATCGAGCGATTGCGTCAAACCAAAGCACCGATGGTACTAACGGTGAATGGAGAAGCCGCGATTGTGGTGCAAGAAGCTGCTGCCTTTGAAGCTGTAACAGAGCGCTTACAGCAGCTCGAAGCAGAAGTACAACAGCTTAAGGTCGCTGGTCTTACTCAAGCTCTAGAAGTTGGTGTCGCGCAACTTGAAGCTGGTCAATACACCACTCATACTCCTGCGACGGCGGCTAATTTAATTACCTCCATTCAAACTAAGGGTCGAGCTGCTAGAGCACAAAGATCACCCATTGAAGCGAACAGTTCAACCCAGCGAGCCGCTGAGTCGGCGGCAGACTATCCGCAATAGAGAGCAGACCGTGGCAAATTTTCGCTTGTCGGCTCAGGCAGAAGCCGATTTGACTGCCATCTGGATGTTTGTCGCTGAGCGCGACGACACCGCCGCTGACAATCTCATCGCCAGCATTGTTAACCAAATTGCAATGCTGGCAAATTTCAGCCGTGCGGGCCGCGATCTCAGTGAGCTATTGCCGGGGCTGCGCAGCTTTGTGGTGGGCCGCCATGTGATCTTTTATCGGGTGATAACGAGTGATTTGGAAGTTATACGCATTCTGCACGGTTCGCGGGATGTTCAACGGGCTTTTGAAGCATTCTCGGATAAGGGCAGCTCTGACACCCAAGAGCACGGCTAAAGCAACATTTACGGTTCGCTCGGTACGGTTGATTCGGTGTAAGAATTCGCCATTCCAGTGGGGTTTCTATCACTGTTGTTTCCTAAAATAAAGCCGCATCATAAGAGTCATAAAGCGTAAGCAAAAAACACGCTGAGACAGAAATTTTAGGAGGCAACTCATGATTGTTCGTTACTGGCATCCTTTCCAAGAAGTTGAAACTCTCCGTCGTCAGCTTGACAGCGTTTTCAACGAAGTTAGTAATGCTATCGACACAGCTCCAACTGCTTGGAATCCGGCCTTTCGTTTAGTTGAAAATGGCGATCGCTATGTTTTGACCGTTCAGCTAGCCGGTATTAATCCTGACAGCATCGATATTCAAGCGACTCGCGAGAATGTCGTAATTACGGGTGAGCGACAGCAGGCAGAAGCTGCTGAGGGTGATCGCGTCCTGTATGACAGCATTAACTATGGTTCTTTCCGTCGCGTTGTCAATCTGCCCGAAGCCATCCAAAATGATGCGGTTGTAGCAAATTTTGAGCATGGTTTCTTAACGCTGACCCTGCCTAAAGTTGAGGAAGTTCGCAACAAAGTTGTGAAAATTAGCCTCAACGGCAATACTGATAACGCAGTCGAGGAACTGCCTCAAGTCGAAGCTTAATTTAAACCTTTAGCTCAACAAGTCAGCTAGTTAATGAGTCATGATGTTGAGGGCAGCGATCGCTGCCCTCTTTTTTATTATTTAAGATAAGAGAAGTTTTATTGTGTTCAAATATCACATCAAGTTCTTATTTAAGGGATATTGAAAAGGCACATTTTTGAAAATTTTAGATTTTTAGCTCAAATACTAGAACCAATATTTTCTATTTTTAGATTTCTCGATTCTCTAAAACAAGCATCAAAATCCATGTTCAGGCGATGACAAGCCATCTAATTTTCTCTTGCCTTAAAGCCTTACTTTATCCCCAAAGCCGGCGACGCTCAGGACCGTTTAATTGCTGATGTGCATCGCGTAACAGGTCAGGAATTTTGAGATTATGGGGACAACGAGGCAGACAGTCACCACAGTCACTGCAGCGATCGCCTTTACGTCCCGGAAACCAGTGGCCAGCATTCTCAAACATGCGGTAGCGATATTCGCCGTAGTCGGTCATATTGTAGGCGACTGCGAGGTTCCGGAGCCGCAGTATTTCTGGAATATTGATGGACTCGGGGCAGGGCAGACAGGCATAACATTGCTGGCAGCGATCGCTCCCTAAGGCTTCTGCCGCTGCAGCCTCTAAACGCTTTAGGGCAGAAACTTCGGCTGCAGTCAGCGGCTCGGTGCGATCGCAGACGGCCAGCGGCCAAGCAACTTCTTCAGGAGCGGCAGGGCCAATGCTCAAGGTAGTAACGGCAGGCTGACTCAGCAGCCAGCGATAGGTTAAGTGCAGCGGTTCAAAAGGAGCACATAGCTGACGCAGTTTTGGAGGCGGCGTATACAGCAGTCCGCCCTTATCTGCCGGCGAAATAATAAAAGTGCCCAAATCCTGTTCACGAGCCAGTTCTACTGCCGGCGCATTATGCGGAAAAAAGGCGTAGTAGTGCAAATTGACAAAGGCAAACAGCTTAGTTGCGATGGCGGCTTGAATTAGCTCTAAACTACCGTGGGTCGAAAATCCAACATGGCGTACTTTGCCGGAACGTTGAGCGGCTTTGATAGCTGACATGCAGCCTTCGGGCTTTTGTACCCAAGCTAGATGTTGTGGAGTGTTGAGTCCGTGAACGGCTAAGCAGTCAATCGCATCTATTTGGAACCGCCGCAGTGACTCATCAATGTGAGCCGTCATGGTGGCAGCATCGGCGGTCGGCGGAATTTTGGTGGTGATAATTAGCTGAGAACGGGCTTTCGAACCTAGGTTTTTGAGTACTTGACCAAGCAGGATTTCGCTCTGGCCATAGCCCCGCGCCGTCTCAATATGATTGATGCCCCAATCCATTGCGGCTTTCAGCGTAGCTTGAAAGGTGGCTGCCGATGCCAGCGATCGCATCGTCCCTAGCGAAAAGACGGAAAGCTGTAGCTCAGTTTTGCCAAAGCGGCGATATTGCATGAACCAGGTTTACCAAGTCGGCAGACACCTGTACTTTATTGCTCAAAAGTGTCATTACTAATGCCGCCCTGCTGTGTAAAGTCAGAAGGACTCAGATTAGAGATAAACTCGCGGAAAGCTTGCTTTTCCGCTTCATCGGCTGCCCGGTCGACCGGGATTGAGGCATCGGCGACGACCTCTTCCATTACCCAAATGGGCGCGTCCATTCTCAGGGCGATGGCGATCGCATCACTAGGCCGGGCGTCTAATTCTTTACGCAAATCACCTGTACTAAGCGTCAGCAGCGCAAAAAACGTGTTGTCTCTCAGCGCATGAATCACAATCCGCTCTAGAGTCATATCCCAATCGTCAATTAAATTGACGAAAAGATCGTGGGTTAGAGGTCGAGGAGCCTGCTGATTTTCAAGGGCACTGATAATGGATTTAGCCTGATCTTGTCCAATGTAGATTGGCAAGGCGCGGCGATCTTCGGTATCTCGCAAGAGTACTACGGGATTGCGAGAAATCGCGTCAAGTGCAATACCAGCGACTTTCATCTCAATCATTTGCTTGACCTCTAAAGCTGGCTGGACGGGAAAAGGAGGAGTAAAAATCCAAAATTTGAAGTAGTTTTAAGCGCCGGAGATTGGATTCATCTAAGTAGGTCTTTCACTTCACGACTCAATCGCAGATAAAAAGGTTCAGTAGACACTGAATTTAGTTTTATCCAGTGGTTAAAACAATCAAACATCTGATGTCAGCAGAGACAAAAATCAGTATTGTCTTTAAGTATGCCCTCATATCTGGCGGTATGGAGCGCGAAATCGTGAATATTTCGGATAAAATTTTGTGTTTACAGGCTTAATACAAACGCTAGGAAACTTAACAAGAATTGATTCCCATCATCTCAAGATTGAGTGTCAGGAAGCCGGCAGCGATCGCTTGCTGAACGACATGGAACTGGGAGACAGTATTGCAGTAGACGGTGTTTGTCTCACGGTCGAAACGTCCTTAAAGCAAGGATTTATTGCCACTGCGTCACCGGAAACCCTAGACAAATCCACCCTTGGCAACTTAAATGATGGTGCCACAGTCAATTTGGAGAGCTCGCTGCGGGTGGGCAGCAAAATTGGCGGACATTTTGTCACCGGCCACGTGGATGGTTTGGGGCAGTTAGAATCAGTCAGCGCCACTGAAACTTCCTGGGAACTAAGGTTTGTCGTGCCTTCCGCCCGAGTCGCTCGCTACATTGTGCCCAAAGGTAGCATTGCGGTCAACGGCATTAGCTTGACCGTGGCCGACTGCAGCACTAGCGGCGACTGGTTTACGGTGGCGGTCATTCCCGTGACCTATCAGGAAACAAATCTGCAACATTTGCAGACTCACCAAACAGTGAATCTGGAAGGCGATGTTTTGGGCAAATATGCCGAAAAATTTCTCAATCTGACCCCGTCATCCACAAGTCATTCAGAACCCGATATTGCCCTTGGCTTCTTAGCTGAGCATGGTTACCTTTAAATTTTTGATAGGCATTATCCTGCTGCTGCTATCACTTGACTACTCATGGTGACAGCCAGCGTCTTCGCCATGCTCCTGTAGGAGAGAGAGATGAAGCCTGTTGCTCCTGCCGGCGGCGCTGCTGAATGGTTAATGGCGAGTCCTGTAGCGTGGGATCACGGTAGGGCACAGCAGCACGAGTCGCCAAATGCTCGATTTCTTGCTGTGAAAGAGCAGGCAAAATGTCACCAATCGGACTCGCAAGGGTGCTGGGCCAGCGGCGCCCGGGGACTGCCAAAGAGCCAATCTGTAATCCTGCCAATTTCAGCGCCGTGCGAACCGCAGCAGCGGCGGAATAAGTGACAAGGATGCCTTCAGAGTGCAGACACTGGGCGACTGAATGAAGAAATTCCACTGTCCACAGCTGAGGGCAGCGGGGTGGGGAAAACGGGTCGAGAAAAATCACGTCCGCCTGCAAGCCGGACTGCACCAGTGAAACCACATGCTGACGGGCATCACCGATAAGTAAGTCCGCGGAGAGTTGACCACGGAGCCGGCGGCTGGTGGCCAAGTTGGTGAGAGCCACTTTCACGGGTATTGGCCAGTTTTTGAGGAGTCCCTGAGCGATCGCGGCTCTTGGCACGGCGTCATCCAGCTCTAAGGCCACCAGACGAATTGCTATCTCTGACTGTATCGCCCAGAGGGCCTCCAACGCTGCCGCAGTGTTGTAGCCCAATCCGTAGCAAACATCCAAAATTGTTAGTGAGCTCTGGGATTGTGCTCGCGCCAATAAATTCGTCGCCTGCACGTAGGTGTTGCGAGCTTCCTCATAGGCGCCGCTGCGGCTATGAAACCATTCCCCAAAGTCTTTAGAAAAGAATGTGGCACTGCCGTCAGCGGTGAGTTCAACAGGAAACTGCCCGGTATCCATAGTTCACTTCAGCCAAACCTAAAGCACCGATAAAAGATTCTAACTGCGAGATTCCCCAGAATGGGGCACAATAGAATAGTTAAGAAACATTGCTGTTGTTAAAGTCTCTGAGACTAAGGAGGGCTTGATGGTCGCAGCCGTTCCCCAAATTCAAAAACGTCTAACCATGCAAGCGCAGGCAGAGGTAGCTCCTGACACCACGATCATCCGCTCAATGGACTGGGATCGCGATCGCTTCGACATTGAGTTTGGTCTACAAAACGGTACTACATATAACTCGTATTTAATTCGTGGCGAAAAGACTGCCCTGGTAGATACCTCCCATGAAAAGTTTCGCGATTTATACCTCGCCGCCCTCAAAGAACAAATCGATCCCGCCGAAATCGATTATTTGGTTGTTAGCCATACGGAACCAGACCACAGTGGCCTAGTACCTGACATCTTAGAGCTAGCTCCTAACGCGGTGGTTGTAGGAGCTAAGGTAGCTCTAACCTTTTTGAAGGATTTAGTTCATCGTCCATTTGAAAAGAAACCCATCAGAAGCGGTGAACAGCTTGATTTAGGTAATGGTCACGTGCTGGAGTTTGTTAACGCCCCTAACCTACACTGGCCCGACACTATTTTTACTTATGACCATAAGAGCCAAGTTCTTTTCACTTGCGATGCTTTTGGCTTACATTACTGCAGCGCTGCCGTCTTCGATGAAGACTTAGAGGCGATTTCTCCCGACTTTCGGTTTTATTACGAGTGCCTAATGGCTCCCAATGCCCGCTCAGTGCTTTCTGCTCTGAAGCGTATGGACAAGTTACCCGATGTTAAAACGATTGCTACGGGTCACGGGCCGCTTCTTCATCACAACGTTAGTGAGTTGACTGGACGTTATCGTCGCTGGAGCCAAGAAAAGAGCGAAGCCGAAACACTGGTCGCTATGTTTTATATGTCGGATTATGGCTACAGCGATCGCATTTCCCAAGCGATCGCCCACGGCATCACTAAAACTGACGTGGCAGTTGAAATGATGGACTTACGTTCGGCTGATCCCCAAGAGGTCAATGAGCTGGTTGGCCGAGCTAGTGGAATCGCCTTGGGTATGCCCCCAGCAACCGATGCGACTACCGCTCAGGCCGCAGTTGGCACGATTTTAGCGGCTGTGGACGATAAGCAGTTTGTCGGCCTATTTGAGTCTTATGGTGGTGACGATGAGCCCATTGATCCTCTTTACAATCGTTTTCGAGACTTAGAATTGCGTCGCGGTTTTGAGCCCATTCGGATTAAAGCTACTCCCGATGAATCGGTTTATCAGCTATGTGAGGAAGCCGGCACCGACCTTGGTCAATTATTGGGGCAGGCGAAAAAGCTGAGAAAGCTGCAGTCCCTCAGTGCTGATATGGAAAAAGCTTTGGGGCGCATCAGTGGTGGTTTGTACATTATCACTGCGCAAAAAGGCGATCTTTCCAGCGCGATGTTAGCTTCTTGGGTGGCACAGGCGAGTTTTCAGCCGCTAGGGTTTACTGTGGCAGTGGCAAAAGATCGAGCCATTGAGTCGCTGATGCAAATTGGTGACTCCTTTGTGCTCAATGTGCTGGAAGAAGGAAATTATTCGGCGTTGATGAAGCATTTCTTGAAGCGGTTTCCACCTGGGGGCGATCGCTTTGCCGGCATTCGCACTCGACCAGCGGAGAACGGTTCTCCCATTCTGGGTGATGCCCTGGCCTATTTAGAATGTACGGTTACTAGCCGCATGGAAGTCAGCGATCACTGGGTTGTTTATTGCACCGTAGAAAATGGCAAAGTGTCTAATCCCCATGGCGTCACTGCGGTTCACCGCCGTAAGGTTGGAACTTACTACTAAGGCTTACTATCCTTTAGCGAGCCATTGCTATCAGAGCAATGGCTTTAGTCCTTGGTTCATAGAACTGAAATCGATGTAGCCCGTTTATGAGCAAGGGTCTTTCGTATTGCCAATGAGGAAAGTGCCCCAACAAGCCAGATCTGAGGAGAGCATGTCTTAGGCGATCGCCGGGTTTAAAAAAATTAGCTTGGCAGTTTGAGGCAGCCAACGCTCATCTCGAGACCGTAATCCTGTCTCTGATATCTTCTTTACGTACCAGCTATTAGCTTCCCAGGTTTTTGTAACCCATTTATCTCGATTGGCGTTGTAAATACAGGCTTCATTGTTGCGATAACTGATGCTGAAAAAAGAACCACTTAGCGAATGTGACCCGGATACGATGGTTTCAGAGCTTTGAAGCTTGAACTGCCCAAACCCATCATCGAACTTCAACACCTCTTTGGCTGCCGGAGCAAGATAAATGGCTTCTAGCGATCGCAAATTAAAGACAGCTTCGGGCTTATTAGCGTAGTTATCGCCCTGAACAGTGCCAATCAACCTACACTCAGAGGCGAAGGTATAGATAAATCGGTAAAGATAAGTTTGTAGACACAACATTACGGATGGAGCCAATAAGTAGCGTTTGATCCAACCTTATGGACAGGCCTTAATCAGTTTGGAAAACCCACAAGGAGCGCCGCAAAACCTTTAAGGCGGTACTTTTGGAGTCAAAACGCTTTATACATATAGTGAACGCAACTATTGAACAGTCACGCGGCAGCTTCACACCCGTGTTCGCTAAGAATATAGTCGTTAAAGGGAAAAATTCGTATTTTTAACCGCGCGTTTCATCGAAGCTTGAAAAACTGCGGTTCAATTGCAAGCAAGTGTAAATTGCCTTTAAAGGCCTGGGTCAGTAGAAACAATGTGCAGCCTATAGGTGCGCCTGTAGCCGTCGTGATGGAGTTTTTGTCCGAGACTAACTGGCAAGTACTCGGTGCGACCGATGTTTCTTTACAGCAAAATGTTTTCTTATCGAAATGTTTTGTAGGTGTCAACCTATGTTTTGTTTGATCTGGCTTCGGCTAATCTGCATGTTTTTCATCTTGAAGGCGATATATATCAGCCTGTTATGGCGAATGAGCAAGGCTACATCTGGATTTCAGCCATGCAGCTATTCATTGGCATATGGCAGAGCACTCGACTGGAAACAGCCAACCATTGGCTACGCTGAAGGCAACATGTTGCTGTGGAGTAGCGAAAAGGCAGCTAGCGCTTCTCAATACACTGTTTTCAGCAGTTCGCAAAAGTTTTGCCTAATGGCTGGAAAAACGTAATTAGCCTTGGCTGTGAGGGCGATCGCGGAACTGGATATCGAGTCCTTCACGACGATTCCGCAGATCGTAATACAGCACCGATTTAATCACCTGAAAAAATGGTGAAGTTAAGATCCCAACGACGAGAGCCAGTAGCAGAAATACCAAAAAGGCTAACAATAGCGCTAAGGCGGCAATGGCACTGCTGTCTCCCTCAACCAGACCAGTGCTAAGAAACGGCACTGCAATGATCAGGGGAACAGCCAGCATTAATCCATACAGCGGCAGCATTACTAAGTAAGCCACCAACAGCACCAACAAAACCCGTGCTCCAGAGCCCTTCGTTAGTTCCCAACTACGAGTTATGGCGGCAGTTGATTCAGTATCCGGTTCCATGGCCAAGATCATGTCCCACAAAAAGAGCCGCGCTTGCATCCACATTTGTGCTGCCAGAATGACTAGCTGAACTCCCACCATCAACAAAGCAGAAAGCGCGGCAGCCGCCTCTCCAACTCCACCAATGATAGAAACCGGAATCATCAAAAAGCTCAGAGCAAAAGACATCGCATAACTGACTGCCACTTGAATCAGTGAAACCAATATGGCAATACCCAAGAATGGCCAGAGCCGAGGTTCTATTGCCCGCAAAGATTGCGCCACTGTCTCTGGCGTGCGCATTAGTTCTTGAAATCCCAGACGCCCAATTTGAGCTTGAATCATGCTCCATCGTGCCCAGCCATAAACTGGTACGAAAAGCCATAGAAACGCTTTTAGATTGAGCCCTAGGAAAGTGCGAAAATTTGTCCGAAATAAGCTGATGGCAGCACTAACTACATCTCCGACATTCAATGAACGCGTGGAGCGCGGCGCTTCGAAAGTCATGAAAACCTCAAAAATAAAAGATCAAGAATGATAGTCGGTAACTCATAGAACTTGCCGCAAAGCCCACTCCTGACGGTGGGCTAGCAAGAGGCTATAACATTTGTGTAAGTCTGATGCGATTAATGTACCCAAATCTCGATCAGCAATGATTTGAAACAGCTTGATGTCATGAACGTTCAACGTTGGATAGCGAGAAGAGAAGCTAGTTGGCGCCGGTTAGATGAGCTTCTCACCCGCGCTGAAAACCAAGGGTTAGATTCTTTGAAAACTGACGAAATTAAAACTCTTGCGAGTTTATATCGTTCAGCATCAGCTGATTTAGCCAGAGCTCGCACCCAAGAGATTGGAGAAGCTTTGGTTCAAGACTTACAGACTTTAACTTCTCGCAGCTACAACCAAATCTACCAAGGTTCCAGACGGCAAGACTGGAAAGCTGTAATCAATTTTTACCAGTATGGCTTTCCCGCTGCAGTGCGCCGTAATTGGAGTTATGTAGCGATCGCGGCGGCTTTGTTTATCGCTAGCGGATTCATTGCTTGGTGGTACGCCTGGCAAGATCCTGCGTTTATTTCTTTAGTCCTGAGTCCGGGTTTTGTTGCAGAAGTGCAAGAAAGTGAAGAACTGTGGACTGTGGCAATTTTGGGCCAGGAGCCAGTCGCTTCCAGCGCCATTATGGTCAACAACATTAGCGTCTGTTTTAAGGCTATTTTCGGAGGCGTTGCCTTCTTTTTGCCCCAAGTGCCTATCATTACGCCACCGGGCGCGTTCACCGTTTTTATTTTAATTTTCAATGGTTTGATGATAGGCGCGATCGCAACTCTCGTAGCCCAAACCGATTTAGCCTATGACTTATGGGCCTTTGTTTTTCCCCATGGGGCTTTAGAGTTGCCAGCCATCTTCTTAGCCGGTGGCGCTGGTTTATTGCTAGCAAAAGCCATCTTGCTCCCAGGCCAGTATCGTCGCATAGATGCGCTCCAAATCTATGGTCGTCAAGCCGCCGAACTGGTTTATGGCATTGTACCCATGCTCATTATTGCTGGCATTATTGAAGGCTTCTATTCACCGAGTCCTTTGATTCCCGAGCCAGTGAAGTATGCCACTGGAACTGTGCTGTTTTGCTTGTGGGTTAGTTATTGCTGTCAGCGCAAGTCAAAGGTTTGAACAGATAGAAAAGCCGTTGTTTTCGCGACACCATCCCGTTCGCAAAAATATATTTCCTTACAGGATTAGCCTGGCGTATCTTGATTGCGCTGTTGCTGACTTAACTGCTCTAGGAATGGCTGTTTTCGGCAAGCCCGAGATTTTTTCCTAAAACATTGGATAAAAATTCTGGTAAAAGTAATAGGTTGAAACTAATATGAGCGCTCATTGCACTTCCCAAAATTTGAGGGATATCGAAATTAAACTTTCCCATATTTGAGGCTCAAAGAGCAAAAATTGCATTGAATTACACCAGTTTTGCGGGCTACAACGATGGCCAGAGGCCCTGAGAACTGCCAACATTAGGTGAATATTGAAGGAATTATCACATCGTTCGGCGACTGTTCCCATGAACAAGCAAGCCGATTGATCATCTCTCAAACAAAGCATCAACACCGCATTAAGTAGCTTTGGGTAAAAAGTCCGAGGTATATTTCGGAGAGCAAAGCTTCGATTTAGCCCAACTGCGAGGGCAACAGATGGGAATGCGATTACGTGTATTTCTGACGTCAGAGGAAGAGCGCACCTTGCGAGAATTAC
>JBCCJU010000016.1:0-51436 GCA_039027715.1 Cyanobacteria bacterium P01_C01_bin.120 | reverse complement strand
CCCGGATTTAAATCCCATTGAGCATCAATGGTTTGTTTTGAAAAACCGCATGCGAAAACAGATTCAGTCTGGCCAACCCTTTCGGCAAGTCGTTGACCAAGCTTTCATTGACTGACCGGATCTATCCACGGATTGCTATATTGGATAGCTGAAGGCCAAGTTCAGTTATTCGGCAGCGTAAAATCGAGGTTGTGATGCTGTCCTTGATGAATAACTCGGCCCGCAATGGAATACCAATATTATGAATTTCAAGCGATCGATCGCCCACTCACCAAAGCTGAACAAAACCACGTACAAAGCTTATCGAGTCGGGTCAGGCCGACTGCTACGCGAGCCGTTTTTACTTACAGCTATGGTGATTTTCGTGGCAGCCCGTTGTCAGTTCTAGAAAAATGCTTTGATGCCATGCTTTACGTGGCGAATTGGGGCACCTATCAATTGGCGTTTCGGTTGCCAAAATCAGCCGTCAATGTCTCTGCACTGGAAGCTTACTGTATTAAACACGTTATTGAAGTTTCCGCGACGGCAAAGTATGTGCTGCTCAATATCGAGATTCATGAGGAGGAAGGTGGCGGGTGGATTGAAGAGGACAATAATTGGCTGAGTGCGCTCATCCCGTTACGCCAAGATATTCTGCAAGGAGACTATCGGGTTTTATATTTAGCCTGGCTGCAAGCAGCGGCAGTTTCCCCCTACTTGCAGGATGATGTCCAAGAGCCCCCTGTTCCTCCTAATTTGCAAAAACTCAATGCTTCACTCCTTTCATTTGTTGACTGGTTAGAAATAGATTCAGATTTAATCGCCGCCGCCGCCCGAGTCAGTCAAACCCAAAAAAAGCTCAAAGAACCTTTCAAGGATTGGGTTAATAAACTCTCAGACAAAGAGAAAACAAAACTGCTTTTAGAAATTGTTGCCGGGGACTCGGCAGTGGCTAGCCAACTGCAGGCGCAGTTACGTCAAAAATTTGCCAAAGTCCCTGAATCTCCGTCCCTATCTAGCGATGAGCGGCGCCGCTTCTCAGAATTAAGGGAGCTAGGTGATACGCAACGTTCGGAGCGTCAAGCAAAGGAAAAAGCAGCGGCCAAAGCCAAACGCCGTAAGTATCTCGAATCCCTGAAACCACAGCGAGCAAAAATTTGGGAAACCATCCAAGACCTGATTGCCCGCAAGCAGGCACAGCCTTATGAGCAAGCCATCCAACATCTGACTGACTTACGGGATTTAGCAGAATTAGAAGGTGATTCAGCTATTTTCCAGGCTCGAATTCGACAAATGCAGGCAGATTATTCAAGCCGTTCAGGTTTATTAAGGCGGATGCGTGAAGCTAAGCTTCTGAAAGGAGAGCACTAGCCAGTAGCGCTTGGCTGAAAAGTTAATTGTTTTCAGCCATAACGCTAGCCAGCCTTATGAAGCAGGACTTACGCGATTGAATTGGAGCTAGTTGTGAGCGCATCGTGCAGCGATCTCCTGGAGTCCGCATAATAGATGAGGCTGATTTGGTTGATTTTTCATGTTTTGGAGTCGCGTTCGACAAGCGATTTACGCCGCCGCAACGATCGCTGGCGTCATTTGGCCAGGCTATTTTCTGGCGCAGTTTATTACGGCAACTAAGGCTGAGACAATATCTACGCCCTTGGATGTCTTCGATTTGCCGACTTTTGTTGAGCAGGCGTGGGTAACTGCGGCGTCCAGTTTTGTGGCCGCGGATTTAGCCATTGTGCTTTTAATCGCAATTATTTTTATGGTGAGCGAAGGCCGACGGTTAAAGCTGCGGCTTTGGGGGCTCTACATTGGCCTTATTTTTCTAATTTCCTTTGCCTTTGGTTTTAGTCTCTTTATGTTCGTCCGAGAGCGGAAGCTGGCGGCGTCACTAGAGCCGACTGAAACGACGGCTGAGGCACTATCGGCGTAGTCGCTTAGCTGGTCAGGCAAAATGCGGTAAGCCATGTCTGCCAAGCATTTTGCAATAAATTGCCTCGATAGCTGTGGTTACTCCTGTCTGTGACCACACTTTCTAGGGCGGCTTCGGGGCGGTCAAATTCTACATCTGATGAGCTGTCATTGTTTTGAATGGCTCGTACGGCAGGAGTTTTGGCTCTTGTCTCAGATCATTGAGACAGGCGTGGCTATGCCGAGCTCACCCTGTTTCTGGTACCAGCTGGCGATACGCCCTCGGTAAATTAAACAAACAGTATTTGGAAGCTTGTTTTTGGATTAGCGGATGTCTAAATTGCGGTTGGGCTTGGAATGGTTCTTGAATCCCGATCATGTGCCTTTGCTCGTGGGGCAGGAGCAGGGCTGGTTTACGGCGGCGGGACTGGATTTGGAGTTGGTTGAGCCCGCAGAGCATGTTGATGCGATCGCGGAACTGCAGGCTGGAAAGCTCGATATTGCCATCACTGAACCGGTCCATCTGGTGGAAGACCGCGGCCAGGGGCATGCGGTGGTGGGGTGGGCGCGTTTTTTGCACACCAACGGCGGCGTTATGTATTTTACGGGACGCGGCATTGAGCGGCCCAAAGATATGCTGGGCAAGCGGATTCAGTATCCTGGGGCACCTTCAGCACTGGGCCGAGCGATCGCCAAAACCATGGTTGAGGCCGACGGCGGGACCTTCACTGAAGCGGCGATTACCTCGGTGGACAATGGCTTTTTTCACACTGATGCTTTGGTTGAAGATAAGGCGGATTTAGCCACGCTAGTGTTCTACAACTTTGAAGTCATTGAAGCGCGCCAGCGCGGCTATGATGCCCAGTTTTTTGCGCTGAAGGACTGGCACATACCGGACTTTTGCCAGTTGATTTTGATTGCGACACCCGAGCTATTGCAGCGGCGACAGGCAGACCTGCAAACCTTCCTGAAAGTATTACGACGCGGCATTGACTTTATTCATCAAAATCCCGAGGCGGCCCAGGCCATCTACGCGCAGCGCACCGGCGCTTATTCAGGCGATGCCATCGGCAAAGCAATTTATGACGCTACAGTGCCCTGTTTTACCAACGACTTTTCGATGAGTGCGGAATACTACGATCGCCTACAGGCTTGGATGCACAATACTGGGCAGATTCCTCAACCCTTATCAGCCAGCGACTATTGGACAAACGCCCTCGCGCTCTAGTTGGCTGTTAAGGACTGGCAAATAAATGATGACGGCTCCCAAGGCGTTTTCCTATAGTTTTATCCGGAAGCGCTAACGTGGAGTCATGAAACCATTAATTGAACTCCGCCAGGCCAGCAAAATCTATGGCATTGGCAATACTGAAGTCCGAGCTTTGTGGAATGTCAACCTGGTGGTGAATCCAGGGGAATACTGCTCGATCATGGGGCCATCGGGTTCTGGCAAATCCACCGCCATGAATCTCATTGGCTGCCTCGATCGCCCGACAACTGGCGAATATTATCTCGACGGTGAGGACGTTGCCCGCATGGAGGATGAAGCGCTGGCCCACATTCGCAATCGAAAAATCGGCTTTGTGTTTCAACAGTTTCATCTGCTGCCCCAGTTAACGGCACTGGAAAACGTCATGTTGCCCATGGTGTATGCGGGGATATCCGGTGAAGAACGGCGCGATCGCGCTGCCGCAGCCTTGGGTCGGGTCAAACTGGCTGACCGCATGGATAATAAACCAACCCAACTATCCGGGGGCCAACAGCAGCGAGTGGCGATCGCGCGGGCGATCGTTAATCAACCGCTGCTGTTGCTCGCTGACGAGCCAACCGGGGCGCTGGACTCCCATACGACTCGCGACGTGCTCAGCATCTTTGACGAGCTGAATGCGACGGGGATCACCGTTGTGATGGTGACCCACGAGCCCGATGTGGCCCGCTTAACCCGACGAATTGTCTGGTTTCGCGACGGTGAAGTTGTCGACTCTCATTTGACGCCGGACGATATCGGTTCTCTGACGGCCACGGTCTAAGGCAGCTCCCTATGCCAACAATCTTGCGCCATCAAGGCAGAGCCGGCCAAGTATCCTAACCACCGTCAATTCTGTCTTTAATGCTCTTTGGGATACCGCGAGTCGCCGGGGATGTGGTCATTTCTAGTGGTTATAGCAGTCCGCAGTTTGATTAAGGTATTTGAAATCGCTGAAATCCTGGTTCAGCAAGGTTCTTAATTCTGCCTTCTGCCTTTTCCCTTCTGCCTTTCGCTATACCGTCCTGACACAGTAATGCTTTTACTTCTGCCGTTTGCCTTTAGCCCTCATCCTTTTGCTATGGCTGCCTGTCGTAAAGGAATTTTGATGTGAAAAGTGGTGCCTTGCCCGATATGTGAGTCACAGCTGAGGCTGCCGCAATGGTGCTCGGTGATGATTTGATAGCTGATGGAAAGCCCAATCCCAGTACCTTTGCCGATGGGTTTAGTGGTATAAAACGGTTCAAAAATTCGATGTCGCTTTTTTTCTGGAATGCCGGCGCCATTATCGGCGATCGCAATGTAGATATCTTCAGAAGGCAGGACTGCCGTTTTCACCGCAATGGTGGGTGAAGCACTCTGGTTTCCCGCTGTAATCTGCTCTTCCAGGGCGTCAATGGCATTGCTAATCAGATTCATAAACACCTGATTAAGCTTGCCCGCATAGCACTCCACCAGCGGTAGATCGCCATAGTCGCGCTCTAAAAGAATTTGCGGGCGATCGCCATTGGCCTTCAAACGATGCTGCAAAATCATGATTGTGCTTTCCAGACCGTCGTGCAAATCCACTGCTTTAATGTCTGCTTCATCCATTCGCGAAAACGTTCGCAGCGACATCACAATGTTTTTGATGCGTTCTGCTCCAATCTGCATCGACTCTAAGAGACGCGGAAAATCAGCGCTTAAAAAATCGAGGTCAATTTCTTCAATTAGGTTGGCCAAGGCCGCAGGCGGTGCGGGGTAGGTGGTTTGATAACGCTCAATCAAAGTCAACAGGTCGTGGGCATACTCCGCCGCATGGGTGACATTGCCGTCAATAAAGCTAACGGGGTTATTGATTTCGTGGGCCACACCCGCCACCAGTTGTCCCAAACTCGACATCTTTTCGGTTTGCACGAGCTGAGACTGAGTGCGCTGCAGTTCTGCCAGGGTGGCCTTGAGATCGGCTGCCTGTTGCCGCGCCCGAATGGCATTTTCGGTTGCCTCTTGATAAAGCTCTGCTTGGCCAATCGCGATGCCAACTTGCCCTGCCAGCGCCGTCAGCAATTCTTTTTCACCAGCCGTCCAGTGACGCGGGCTGCGACATTCATGGGCGATTAATAGACCCCAAAGCTGTTTTTGCAGCAAAATCGGTGCGATCAGGTTGGCCTTCACCTGCAGTCCTTCAAGAAATTGCACATGGCAGGCGTCAAGACCGGCCTGGTGAATGTCATCAATTGCGCGAATGCGGCCGCCGGCATACTGCTCCGCCAATCCTGCGGGGAAGCAGTTGTCCATGCCCGTCAGACCGAGGGTAGACTGCCAAGTGGGCTCTACGTCTTCGACCATGACTTCTCCTGTCCAGTCAGGCTTGAAGCGATAAACCACCACGCGATCAGCAATCAGCTGACTGCGCACCGCCTGCACCGTGGTTTGTAACAGGGGCAGCAACTCCAGCGAGTCACGAATCTGGGTGGAAATACGGTTAATCAGTCCTTGACGGCGAACCAACTCCTGCAGCCGTTTCTCAGATTCCTTACGACGGGTAATGTCGGTTAACACTCCATCGATGAACTGCACGGTGCCGGTGGCATCGGTAATCGGCTGCCCCGTTTCTAGGATCCAGCGGGTGCTGCCGTCGGCATGCTTGAGGCGATACTCGACTTCGAAGGAGCGATGCCGAAAAATGGCGTCGGCGATTTCCTGATCTAGGCGATCGCGATCGCTCGGGTGAATCAGCCGCCAATTTGCTTGGGTAACAGAATAGTCAACCGGGTAGCCGGTAATGTCAGCGATCGCATCGCTTTGAAACTCCAAAGTCCAGTCTCGGTCAGCCCGACAGCGATAGACCGCACCCGGAATATTGTTGATTAGCGTCCGATTGCGCTCTTCGCTTTCTTTAAGCGCGGCCTCGGCCAACATGCTATCGGTAATGTCGACGACCGTGCCCATCAGACCCAACATTAGGCCGTCAGAATTGTGCCAAAGGCCACCGCGCTCTTCGACCCAGCGAATCGTGCTGTCCCCCAGCAGCAGCCGATATTGGGTTTGATACTCCACGCCAGTATTGATGGCTTGACTCACGGTTTGCTTCAGCTTAGGGCGATCGCTGGGATGCACATTCTGTAAATAAGCATCAAACGTGTCGCAAAAGCTGACGGCAGAAGCCTCAAATAAGGTGCCAGGTTCGGTCGTCCAGGCCATTTGATTAGTGGCCATATCCCAAGTCCACACGCCCGTGCCAGAAACCTGCAGCGCCATGCGCAACTGTCGATCATTCTCGCGATAGGCCGCTTCAATATTTTTGCGATCGGAGACATCGAGCAAAACGCCGCAAAAAACGACGTCACCTAACTCTTGCAAAATCGGCATGGCCTCCAGATGACACCAGCGCAGTTCGCCAGTCAGGCTAATGATGCGACCTTCAAACTGCCAGGTACTTTGCGTTTGGGCAGCAGCATTCAGCGTCTTCTGAAAGTGTTGGTAATCCAAAGGGTGAATGCGGTCTAAAAAAGTTTGCCCATCCGCCATCAAATCGGCCGGGGTGAGCCCGGTCAGCGCTTGGATGCGATCGCTAACAAAATCAATAACATAGCCGCTGTCGAGCACTCGCAACTGGATCAGCACGCCGGGAATCGTTTCGGTAATGGTGCGAAATCGAGCTTCGTTATCGGCGATCGCCTGTTCCATGACGGCTTGCTCAATGGTCGCCACCTCTACCTGTTTACGAGCGGTAACATCCGTCATCAAGCCATTCCAGATCAGTTCTCCAGAAACCAGGATTTGAGGCCGAGCGATCACTTGCAGCCAGCCCACTTTGCCGTCCGCCTTGTAATATCGACCTTCCCATAGCCACGGTGACAGGGTGTCTGCCGATGCTGACAGAGATTGATCCAGCTGAGGCCGATCTAACGGGTGAATCAAGGCCAGAATCGGCTCGGCATTGATCAACATATCATTCGAGGTAATGCCGAATATTTCATCGGCTCCAGGGCTCACAAAGGCAAACCGGATTTGGCCTTCAGGGGAGCGATGGAGCTGATAAATGACTGCCGGAACATTTGCCAGCAGCGTCCTCAACTGAGGCATTTCCCAGAGGTCTTTGGGTGCGAAGTCAAAAGCGCCCTCGGCTGAGGGCGCCACCGGCTGCAGATAGCAGATGACAAATTGGCCGTCCTCAGAGGGCTGGGGCCGCCGAATAACCGTGCAGCCGCCAGCGGCGGGCTGAATCGTTACGGTTGATGACTGTAGGGGCTGATGACCGCCATGCCATCGATCATCATCTACGGCTTGCAGGCGCTGAGCCACTTTTTCCGAAAAGATATCGGCCTCCGTCATTTGCTGCCAGGCTTCTGGCGATCGCCCCAAAAGCTGACCACAGGCTTGGTTGATAAATATCAAGCGGTGCTCGCGATCTTTGATGTAGAGAGCTGTAGGCACGCCGTCCAAAGCTTGGAGCCAGAGTTCTGAAGCTGCTCCTGCAAGGTGCTGACGGTCATTAGCCATCGATTTTGAGAGGTTGTTTGCCATAGCCTGTGAATTCTAGTTGCGATTTCGCCGGTCGAAATTGCCAGACTCAACTTTGGTAGATGACGCACCTTATTTTGATGCTGAATTATGGATGTGCTCTCGACTTACGCCTCAGCCCGCTTTTACCGCTCAATTCTGGAGGCAGTTGAATTCGCTCATCTCCAGGACTGGAAGAGTGGAGAGCCAAAATCGGATTGCGACTGTATCAGTCTTAAGCCGGTGTCCGTGGTTCTGACCCGGGGCAATTGAGATTTGCCTGACGGTGCCTAAATCATCCCGAACCAGAATGCTCTGACCAATCGCTTATGGAAAATTTAGGCAGAGCTATGCAGAGCTATATAAATGGGCTATAGATCGGTCTGCTTGATGACTCCTACTAAGGCGGGGTGTTTTTTCGGGCTCAATACTTCGAATACTGATCTGGATGACTCTAGATTGCTGCGGCGATCGCGGCTTCTTGACGCTACAGTGGCACTCATGTTCCTCACCATCTCTACATTGTCTTTAATATCCCCAGGTTGTGACAAAAAGATGCGATGGATGGGCAATTTTCGCCGGTTGATCTAGGAGCCTGTCCCTACATGGCTGACCTTGAGCGCAAGATGAGGTCACCCGCATCGGAACGCCAAAACTCCTCGTAAACTAAGAGAGGAAAGAGTTAGCGAGGCGATTGCGGGCTGGCTTTGCTGGCCTGAGGAAAGTCCGGGCTCCCGAAAGACCAGACTTGCTGGGTAACGCCCAGTGCGGGTGACCGTGAGGAGAGTGCCACAGAAACATACCGCCGATGAAAGGCAGCAGGTAAAAGGTAGAGGCAGAATCTAGGTTCATCCTTCATCTTTTATTCTTCATCCTTCACAGGTAAGGGTGCAAAGGTGCGGTAAGAGCGCACCAGCAGCATCGAGAGGTGCTGGCTCGGTAAACCCCGGTTGGGAGCAAGGTCGCAGGGGCAAGGGTTGGTCTTTTTCCTGTCCCGTTTTTGGTGTACCGCACGAGGCGTCTGGTAACAGCCGTCCCAGATAGATAATTGCCTTTTCAGCGCTGGCTGAAAAAACAGAACCCGGCTTATGTCTGACTCTTTCCAATTTTTTGGCGCTCGCGATCGCGAACCGGCAGAATCAACCATCAAGCTTCAGAGGCCAAGTTCCAACTTTTGAGGGCGTTTCTGAGATGGCCCTGGTGCTGCGCGAGACACCTGGCGGCTTCAGCGGCGGGAAGCCCGCTCCAGTGCATCAGGAGGGCCAGCTTAACTTGCTGCCCACTCTGGTCTAATAGGGTGGCCGCAGCGGAACGCTCCAAATCCGCCAAGTCGCACAGTATGCGGATGGCGCGATCGCGCAGTTTAGCGTTGGTCACCGACACATCGACCATGCGATTATCGTGCACTTTTCCCAGCTGCACCATCGCTCCAGTAGAGAGAATATTGAGCGCCATTTTGGTGGCCGTCCCGGCCTTGAGGCGCGTTGACCCAGCCAGAACTTCTGGCCCCACCAGCAACCGAATGTCGCCGTCGTAGTCAGCCGGCACTTGCTCCCGGGGCACACAAGTCATCAAAATAGCCGTCGCCCCGGTTTGTTGAGCGGCCTGCAGCGCGCCGTGAACGTAGGGGGTAGTGCCGCCCGCGGTGATGCCCACAACCACATCAGGCGCCTGGATTTGGCGATCGCGAATCACGGCAGCGCCATCTTCAGCAATATCTTCTAACCCTTCAGAACTCCGTACTAAGGCTGCGGGGCCACCGGCAATGACGCCCTGCACCAATTCTGGCGGCGTGCAAAATGTCGGCGGACATTCCGACGCATCTAGCACGCCCAGACGGCCACTGGTGCCTGCCCCCACATAAAATAAGCGGCCCCCCTGACGCCAGCCCTTGGCAATTAAGTCAATCGCCTGGGCTAAATCGACTCGGGCATCAGCGATCGCGGTCAATGTCTTGTGGTCTTCCGCATTGACCAAATCCACAAAGGCCAGCGGCGAGAGCTGATCAAGCTGCTGACTAACCGGATTCGCCTGCTCAGTCAGCAGATAACCGCGATCAGTCAAACTCTCATCGGTAAGTCTTGACGACGGCGCCATTCGCCTTTCTCCTCAGAAATGAAGTTTGAGTTCTCAATTAAGCTTTTGCCTCTCGTTAAAGCAGCTTTTCTAGGCGCTGACGAATATCGTTAAGTTCTTCATTGGATAGCCGCGATTCGTCCGCTCCGGGGGGTTCCTCTGCTTCATGACTGCCGTCTTCCCGCCAGTCGGTTTCGCCCACGGCATTGTCAGGCGGCACCATCAGCGATCCGGCTGGAATCAAGCGCAAATCAAACCCAGCCTCTTGGCAAAATTCTTCAATTTCATCTTGCTCGAAGGCCTCTACTTCAGGCGTGGGAAAGTCTTGGGCTTCTAACATGAGGCCAAAACGGGTAGCGTCATCCTCATCTTCAAACATCAGGACGGTATTACGGCCATTGGCTTGTAACGAATGAATTCCCTCGTTGTCAGTCCCGGCGTTAAACAGCAGCACGTAGACTTGCATAAGTCTCTAATCCGTCTATCATTCACAAGCGTTAATTTTAAGTATCTTAGGTTCAGCAAGTCCATTGATCTCAGAAAACTTGCCGTGCTTCTGCCAGCGATCGCGCTCAATATAGCCGTCGGTTAGCTGGCAGCATCCTCGTATAGCGCCCTCGGACAAAACGTCTGCGGCAGTCTTGAACGAGGATTGGCGGCATCGGTGTCGGCAGGAAAATGCTGTAATGTTTTGTTGGGGAAGAAAGCGCTTAAGCTTAATGGCATCGCCGGTCTTGCTTTGTCAAAAATGTAGCTGGTCATCAAAAGTAAGGTGTATAGGTCATGAGTAATGGGCCGTCTCCAGAGCCCCAGTCGACAGAGAAAAGGCAGCGGCGACGTATTTGGACGACGGCGGGCTTATCGCTGGGCGCGATCGCGACTTTGGGCATCGCCGGGGGGGCCTGGTGGGCCTGGGTGTTTGCCAACGAGCGACTGTCTCCCTGGGCGTCAGATTTTTTGACCGAGGCCCTTGATCGGCCCGTTTCCCTCGGCGAGGTGGAGCGAGTATCGCTGACTGGGATCAGATTCGGCGAGTCGGCAATCCCGCCGACGGAGAACGACCCCGACGAAGTTTTCATAGAAGCGATCGACATTCGCTTTAATCCGCTACAGCTCATCACCCGGCACATTCGACCTGAAATTGTGTTGGTTAACTCGATCGCCTATATCGAGCAGGATGCCGCCGGTGAATGGATTGACCTGGAATTCGTAGACGAAGATAAAGACGAAGATGAAGACGAAGACCCCTTCATTCGCATTAGCCCCACGCTGGGTATCGAAGACGGCGAGGTCACCGCGCTGCCATTCACTGATCAAACTGGAGCGATTGCTCCCCTAACCATCGATGAAATTGAAGGAACGATCGCGATCATAGAGGTCGACACCGTAGACCTACGCGATCAAGAGTCTGAAATCGCAGCGCAAGAAATCGCCTTTGACATCAGCGCCAGCTTTGGGGAGGCCGGTCAGATTGCGGCCAACGGCGTGGTTCAGCAGCCCGACTATGACGATGATCCGCCTCCCGATGTCGAATCTACCCTGAGCGCCAATGCCGTCATTCAGGCCCAGCAGCTTGACTTGGGCGTGCTGACGCCGGTCGTGCTGGCAAGCCTTCCCCAAGCGCTACCTTTGACAATCGACTCGGGCATTCTCGATGGCAACGTCAGCCTTGAGATCGCCCCTCAAACAGCGCTGGAGCTGAACGGTACGGCTCAGCTGACCGATGGCACCGTTCAGCTCAATGCCGTCGAAACCGCTTTTACCGACATTGACACTCAGGTTCGGTTACAGGGTAATCGCATCACCTTCGACGACTCCACGTTCAATTACGGAGCGCTGCCGACTACTGCGCGGGGCTTTATCGATACTCGCACCGGCTACAACCTCGAAGGTGAGATTGCCCCCTCTAGCCTGGAAGACATTGCCGATACGTTTAATTTCCGCCTGCCGGTTGAGGCTGAAGGCACCTTTCGGGCGGAGGCAGTTGAACTCACCGGAGCCCTAAACGAGCCGGTGATCTCTGGGCAGGTGATTGCAACCGACACTGTGAGACTAGATCAGGTAAGGTTTGCTAACGCCGCCAGTCGAGTCATGTTCGCTATTGGGGATGCTTTAACATTCTCTAATATTGACCTAGAGCTAATCGACGGTGGTCGCCTCATCGGCGAGGGCGGCTTAACGTTCTCAAAACCGATACAGGTCGCGTTTGACTTGCAGGGGCGTGATGTGGAGGCCGACGCGATCGCCCGCCTGTATGGACTGCCAGACGACTATTCAATTGGTACGCTGACTCTCGATGCCGATATTTCTGGCCCCATCAATGACCTAAACGGTGTTGTCACTTGGAACGCCCCCAATGGTACCTACCCCACGCGCGGAACGGCTGAGGTGGCGGCCAACACCGTCCGCCTCCAAAATGCCGAGATTGCCGGCGGCACCTTGTCTGGCGTTGGCACCTTGAGGGCAGGGCAATGGACGGCAGATGTCGCAGCCGCAGGACTGCAGTTAGGCATATTCAGCTCGGCGCTGCGGGGAGCAACGGGGGGCGGTGATGTGCGGCTGGCGGGTCGCACTGACAATTTCTCTCTGGCCGGCATTACCGGCGATGGCGACGTTACAGTGGCGCTGCGAGGCGGCACGCTCAATAGCCAACTAGCGCTGGCGGGGGGGAACTGGGATGCGGCTGTGCAGACGCGCAATTTTCCAGTGCGGCAGTTTGCACCGCAGGTGCCCATCGCAGGCTTGACCGCCAATGCTCAGTTCGCTGGCAATGTGAATGATTTGAGTCTGACCGGCATTCGGGGGGATGGCGTAGCCACAGCAGCGATCGCCGGTGGCACCGTTAACACCAACTTTAGTTTGGCCAATGGCGCCTGGCAGGCTGACGGTCGCGGCGACAACCTGCAGCTGCAGCAGCTCTCGGCTGACCTACGGGGCACAGGACAAGCCACCTTTCAGCTAGCCGGCAATTTAGATAGCCTCACGCCTGCGGGCATTCAGGGCCGGGCCAATGTGCAGTTATCCGACGGACTAGCTACAGCGAGAGCGCTCAATCCTGCCCTGGGGCAATCGCCCGCCCCCCTTACCGCTAGCGTGGGTTGGAATGGTCAGGTGCTCCAAGTTGAGCGGTTGGAAACGGCGGGACTGTTTGCCAGCGGCACAGTGACTCCACTTTTGTCGGGGCCAGGCGCCCCCAGCATTAGCGCCATTGATTTGGCCATCCTGGCGGAAAACTATGCCTTGGCCTCGCTGCCCTTACCGTTACCTCCCGTTTTGGCACTCGAAGGGGCAGCTGATTTCCAGGGGCGGCTGACCGGCACCCCGAGTAATCTCAACCTAAACGGTGACTTAGCCTTGGCCAACCTGGCCCTGAATGATTTGAAGTTTGAACCACTGCTGACCGGAGACGTTGCCTACTCTACTCAAACCGGTCTAACCGTGGGCGTCTTTGGCGAAACCGACGAAATTTCGGCGAGTTATCAGCCGCAGCCCCGACAGTTTGACGCCACCATTCGAGCCGGAGAAGCGATCGCTGTGGCCGAAACTGCCGGTAACCTGCTCCAGGCCCAGCTTTATAATTTCCCCATTTCGGTGCTCAACCTGCCTCCCGATCCTTCCCGCTACGGCTCCTTGCGAGGGCAAATTGAGTTTGCCAGCGCCAGCGTCAATCTGACGAACTTTGCCACCGTTGGCCAGTTTGATGTGCAAAACCTAGGCATTGGTTTCTACGGCGTTGATCGGTTATTTGGCGGCTTCCGCTATGCCGATGGCGTCGCCGAGCTCGACAATGGGCAAATTATCATGGCCGACCGTAACGAGCGTGGCGAAGCGATTGCCAGTCGTGCCTACAATCTGGATGGACGCTATAGCTTCAACCGGACGCCCCAATTGGTGGCGACCCTAGCAACGGAAGAAGGCGAACTCCGTGACGTGCTCGAAATTCTGAAAATTCAAGAGATCGCCGATTTGCGCCGGGGCTTTACTCCAAATGAAGGGTTTATTCCCCGTTCTACCGAAGAAGCAGAAGCGATCTTAGCCACGACTTCAGTCGGCGATCCTAATGATACGCTCCTCAATCAGCTACGGCGACTGTCAGAAATTGCGGAGCGTGAAATTCTCGCTGAGTTTGAAGCCGAAGAAGCCAGAACCCCGCCGCTGAGCGATCTTCAGGGTCGCTTCAGCGGTCAGGTAAATTTAACTGCCACCCTGCCCGAAGATTTACAAGTTGACTTCGACCTAGCGGGCGAAGATTGGCAATGGGGGCCCGATATTAGCGCCGATCAGGTGGTGGCCCAAGGCACCTATGAAAATGGCTTAGTTACCCTGTCGCCCCTCCGCCTCAGCGCCGAGAAAGCGGGCGAGCCGGCTTTTGTGAGTCTAACTGGCGATTTTTCCATTGCCCCTGAAGACACCGCAAACCGCCAAATGGTGCTGGAAATCGCCAATTTGCCAATCAATGAAATCGAAGATTTTGCCAATTTACCGTTTGATATAGAGGGTCGGTTAAACAGCACCTCCACCTTAGGCGGCCGATTAGGCGATCCCCGTTTAGCGGGTGAACTCGAAGTAATTGATGGCACCTTGAACGGCACGGCGATCGCCGATGCCGAAGCCACCTTCTCATACGTCAATGCCCGAGCTGCAGTAGATACAAGCCTTTCACTGATTGGCTCCGATGATCCGCTCACCGTGTCAGCACGAGTTCCTTATCGGTTCCAGTTTGTCGATGTCGACCCGGTTGATCAAACCTACTCCCTCAGAGCTAATGTCCGCAATGAAGGATTGGCCTTGCTCAACATATTCACGCAGCAGGTGGCCTGGGAATCCGGTGAAGGTCGGGTCATTCTCGATGTCGAAGGTGATTTACAGGCCAGCAATCCTTTGCCAAGACAGTTTCAAGGATTGGTTGAGTTAGACAATGCCACGATTTCTGCCCGCGCCCTGCCGGAGGAGCCACTGACCAATGTAACGGGCCGAATTCGCCTGGTTCCCGTTGACCCAACCGCTTTGATTGACCAATTAATCGTCGTTGAACAGCTAACTGGACAATTTAGTGAAGGGCAACTTTCAGCTCGGGGAGCATTCCCGCTATCCCAGCCCTTAGAGCTATCCCAGCCTTCAGATACGTCGGCAGCACCGCCAGAAGAAGACTCCGGAGAGTCTCTGCCTGATGATGACGACACCGCAGCATCGCCAGTGCCGCCAAATTCGGCGCCATATGAACCCCTATCGGTTGATTTAGAAAATATCGCCCTCGATCTCCAAGGACTCTACAAAGGTGAAGTTGATGGCGAAGTCCAGCTATTGGGTAGCTTGCTGTCTGGCCCCGCGCTGACCGGTGAAATTGACTTGGCGAATGGCACCATTACCCTACCGGAAGGCGGTGGCAATACTTCCACTGCAGCGGTTAGGGAGCCTGGCCGTAACCAGCGCCAAAGGCTATTTGGTCCCCTCACATTTGATGATTTACGCCTTGCCATCAATCGCAACATCAATGTCGTTCAGGGCAATATTTTGAACGTCAATGCTCGCGGTGGCCTGAGGCTCGACGGTACTTTGAGAACTCTGCAGCCGAATGGGGTGATTCGACTGCCGGCAGGTCGGGTTGGGCTGTTTGCGGTAACGTTAAGGCTGGCTGGCGATCGCGATCGGGCTGAATTCCGTGGCGACTTTGATCCGCTTCTAGACGTCACCCTCCAAACTGCCATTCCAGATATTCCCGCAGAGACAGCCGGCATTGGGCTGACAACCAGTCCCTTTCCGCAGAATGAAATTTCCGACAATACGATTGAGAATATTGGCCTAACCCAGCAAGGGAACCAGTTAGTCCGCATTCAGGCTCGCTACACCGGTCGGGCTAGCGAATTAGCGAATTTAACCACCGACTCTCGCAACCTGGAACTCAGCAGCTCGCCCTCCCGCTCCGACACCGAAATCATTACCCTTCTGAGTGGCAACGTCGTTGGCGCCCTCGATGCCCTGGGCAGCGACAATGCCTTGACCGGCATCGGAACGTTTGTGGGTTCGGCGTTGCTCAACTCAGTTAGAGACTTTTTGGGAGATACGGTACCGATTAGCGAGTTTCGCATTTTTCAAGTATCAGAAGGTTCTGGCGGCGTTAATGACGGTGAAGACATTGGCGGGGAAATTGGGTTCGACGTTACTTCCAATATTTCCGTGTCGGTGCTGAAAGTCCTAACGAACGATACGCCGTTCCAGTTCAACACCCGCTATCGCATCAGCGATCAGTTCACGCTGCGGGGCACCACCAGCTACGAAGACTTTAGCGAACGGACAGGAGTCTTGCTAGAGTATGAGACGCGGTTCTAAATGTTAGGTTGTTATGAAGTCTGATCCCCATGAGTCTGCCGAATCTTCGGTATCACCCGAAACGGTGTCGCAGCCTCCGCTCTGGCAGCGTTTGTGGAAAGGACAATCAGAAAACATTCGCATCTTAGCGATCGCCCTAGTCATTGCGGTTTTTCTACGCTTTGTAGTGGCTGAACCGCGGTTTATTCCCTCGAACTCAATGGAGCCAACGCTGCATGTCGGCGATCGCCTCCTCGTCGATAAGCTTTCTACCCGGCTGCATCCGCCCCACTTTGGAGACATCGTTGTGTTTGAGCCGCCACCTCAGCTCCAGGAGTACGGCTATTCTGGGAAGCAGGCATTTATTAAGCGAGTCATCGCCACTCCTGGAGAAACCGTTACCGTTACCAACCATCAGGTGCTCGTTGACAACCAGGCTTTGCAAGAGCCCTACACGCTAGAACCCCCAGACTATTTGATGGGCAGCCTTACGGTGCCGCCAGGAAGACTGTTCGTGATGGGGGACAACCGCAACGACAGCAATGATTCCCACGTATGGGGCACCTTACCCCAAGATAATGTGATCGGGATCGCCCGCTTCCGGTTTTGGCCGCCATCTCGGTTTGGCCAAGTGTCGTAGCAATTTTTTGCACCTGGATCTGCAACACAAAAGCAACACAAAACGGCCTTGAACAACAAGTTCAAGGCCGCTAATTTAAACCTATGTTGGCTACGTTGCTCTAGCGAATGTATTCTTTTAATACGCTATTGCGGTTGGGATGGCGCAGCTTACGTAGCGCTTTCGCCTCAATTTGACGAATACGCTCACGAGTCACATTGAAGGTCTGACCAATTTCTTCAAGCGTCTTCATGCGGCCATCATCAAGGCCATAACGCAGCCGTAAAACGTCTCGTTCACGGGGGCTCAACGTACCTAGCACGCCTTCCAAATCTTCCCGCAGCAGGCTCTTAGAAACTTCATCCTCAGGCGTTTCTCCATCAGATTCGATAAAGTCGCCTAAGCGAGAATCCTCTTCCTTACCGATAGGCGTTTCCAAAGAAATCGGCAGCTGAGCTGACTTAGCAATAAATCGCAGCTTTTCGATGGTCATCTCCATGCTGGTCGCAATTTCTTCTTCGGTTGGCTTGCGACCTAGCTCTTGAGACAACAGCTTAGTGGTTTTCTTAATCCGAGAAATGGTCTCGTAGAGGTGAACCGGCAGACGAATGGTGCGGGACTGGTCAGCGATCGCTCGAGTAATGGCCTGACGAATCCACCAAGTGGCATAAGTTGAAAACTTATACCCTTTTTCGTGATCAAACTTTTCAGCCGCTCGAATCAAGCCGAGGCTGCCTTCTTGAATCAGGTCTTGGAAAGAAAGACCGCGATTCATGTACTTTTTGGCAATGGAGACCACTAGGCGCAAGTTAGACTGCACCATCTTGTCCTTGGCCCGACGCCCCAGGTGCAGGCGCTTCTGAAACGCCGGCAGAGGCATATCGACGGCCTCTGCCCACTCAGCATCAGTAGGCTCATGATCAAGACCATCCATCAAATCGTCACGAATGCGCTCTAGCTCTAACAGATCGGCAATTTTACGAGCCAGCTCAATTTCTTCTTCAGCTCGTAAGAGACGAATCCGGCCAATTTCTTGCAGATAAAGGCGAATCGAATCCTCTGTATAATGCTTTTTCTTGGTTTGACTGCGACGAGTTGTCTTACCCTTAGCTGCCTTAGCGGGCGCTTTAGCTGTAGCAACTTCACCCGAATCATCAAATTTGGAGGAGTTGCTATCGCTATCAATTAGCAGTTCCAACTCATTCTGTGGTTTGATTGCTCCGAGCAATTCTTTAGCTTGAGTCATGCCGCGTCCCTCGTGCTCCTTCGTGCGTGGTGCTTTCAATCAATAAGGCTTGTTCAGCTTAGCACTTCGTTTTTGTTGCCACCTCAGGGTGAGGATGTCAAAAAAGCGTTCACTCTAATATCCATACCAAGATTTGGGTACGGACATTTAGCTAACCTAATCAGTCTTCAAAGACCAATCATCATCATTAAAGCTGTACAAAAACCTTCAAATCTGCAGTAAATCAATGCCGTTGTTCTAGTCTGTGATTTACTTCACACAATTGTAGCCGCATTAACAAGTTGACTACCACTCTCAACTAGGGAAAATCCAAGGGAATTTACCTAAAAAATATATAGCCAAATAGTTTATGCGTACTTTTACGGACGGCCAGCAAGCCATCGAGTATCTGTCAAAAGGTACATTCTTAGGGGCTTAGGCGCAATTCACGAGATCTACAATCAAATATCAGTGCGATTATGGAGAACTTATAAAAAGGACCCGCACGCATCAAAGATCGTAATCAAAGATTAATTTTTGATGAAGCTTAACGTAGGCGGACAGGGCTTTATGGCCTGTCCATATCTTTATTAAACGAAACGCGATCGCTGACGACTTTAAGGATGGTGGCTGCGATCGCCAAAGTTAAATAGTTCTCAAGACTGCATATTGCCTCAGCTACTCCGCGTTAAGATCAAGACGCTACAAAGGTCGCAAACTGATTAGATTTGGGAGGTTCGAAAGCTTCATATGAACCCAGATACTTTGACTGAGACAATTCATAAAGGGTTCCGCGTAACTTTAGGAGCAACCGCTTCTTTGGTCGATGCCCTGCGTGATCCCCAAGCTTCTCAAGAAAAGTTTGGCAATATTTCTGACTTTGAGGTGCTCACGCAAGAATTAGAAGCCAAAGGGGTTGACGCTGAGCGCGAGGCGCGAGCAACCATGGACTCTCTGATGAATCAAATGGGGCAAATACCGAATCCATTTGTGTCGCCTCCCGCGTCTGAAGCAACTGTGGAAGCTCAAGCTAGCACCGTTGTTGACGTCTCAGTGCAGGCGGAGATAGAGGCTTTGACTCTCGAATTGTCAACGCTGCGCCAAGAGATTGAGACTTTGAATACTGAGCAAGACACATAGTGCTCTGACAGGTCAATTTAATACTTCATTTTTGCCCAGTCAGTAGATTGCTGACTGGGCAATTTTTAACACTAACTTTGCCTGTTGGGGGTCTGCGCTCAAACAACTCACTTAAAACGTAAGGTGGCTGTAAAGGCTTGGCAGTGCCAAACCCCAGCGGCTGGGTCCGCTATTTTCAAGCAACTCCCTTGCTGGTTGAACTGAAATATATGGGTGATCGGCGAGATTCGGACGGAAAAAGTCATCGATTCAACAACTTTTCTCTGACACTAAAAACAGTGGGGAAACCGGCGATCTATCTCTTATCTACAGGTTGCGCCGCTTGGACTATGTGTTTGAACGCCGATTGAGCCTTCAATAAAAATTGAATGACTGAGAAGTTGGAGACTGCAAGCGTCAAGACATGTCATCAAAAGATGATATAGCTCAGGCAAAAGATGGCCCTAAATCAGTCGGAACGTCTTGCCAGCGACCGGGCCCGATCGCCCGCAGCGCTTCTTTGAGGACAATGTCGCCAGTGTACAGTGCTCGACCAATGATGACGCCGCCAACCCCCAGCCGTTCTAGAGTCAGCAGGCTCAGCAGGTCGGCGACAGAACTCATGCCTCCAGACGCGATGATAGGAATTGTCGTGGCTTCAGCGATCGCTCGCAGCGCCGCCAAATTCGGCCCCTGCAGCGTGCCGTCGCGCTTAATATCGGTGTAGATAATCGCCGCCGCTCCTCGCTGGGCCATGGCTTGAACCAGTTCAATGGCCTCTATCTCAGACGTTTCTAACCAGCCGCGAGTAGCTACTTTGCCATCACGAGCATCAATTCCGACAATAATTTGTCCAGGAAATTCAGCGCTCAGGGTGCTGACTAAATCAGGCGTTTCTACGGCTGCCGTCCCGAGAATGGCATAGCGCACACCTAAATTAAAGAGGGCGACTACGCGATCGCGATCGCGTAGGCCACCGCCCACCTCAATGGGAATATTTACGGCAGCCGCGATCGCTGCAATTGCCTGGCTATTTTCTGGTTTGCCTGCTTTGGCGCCATCCAAATCGACTAGGTGCAAACGGGTGGCTCCTTCATCCGCCCAGCGGCGGGCCACCTCAACCGGATTATCGTCAAACACCTGAGACTGCTCGTAGTCACCTTGATAAAGGCGCACGCAGCGCCCTTCCAGCAAATCGATGGCAGGGATAACTTCCATAGAAAGATTAAACTTCGGCAGCAGCCCTATTGTATCGGTTGGGCTGCGTTCCAAGGTGAGAAGAGGAGTAAGAGGACTGCGTTTTGAATTTTGGTTCGACTTCTGACTTCCTGATTCACTAAGCCAGTCACTAAGGCCGTCAATCGGTCTATCTTTGGCAATTGTCGCAGTGTCCGCAACGCCAGAGCTGCGGTCCTGAGCGGCGAAACCCAAACTGATGAATGATGGTTTGCCAGCGACAGTCACGGCTCCGCAGAAATCGAGGCATTTCCTGATCAGCAGTGGAGGCGCTGTTAGCTTTGTTTGTCTGGGGTGTTACTAATCGATAGTGAAAGGGATCAAGCCACTGCAAGCGGCCTTGACTATGCAGCAGAGAAAGCGCGATCGCTCCCTCTTTAAACTGCTGTTGCACGGCGGCAACACTGCCTTCAGCAGGAATTTTCTGACTGAGTTGGCGCACTCGCTGCTGCATTTTACGAGTCTGTTCCTGGAAGAACTGCGATCGCTGTCGGTCAGTCGGATCAAAATAGCCAGTGTGTTCGCTGACTAAGGCCAATGCCTGCGCCGGCTGGCCATCGCGTCCAGCGCGACCGATTTCTTGCACATATTCTGTGAGCAGCATTGGCACGTGATAGTGCAAGACCCACCGGAGATCAGGCTTGTTCACCCCCATCCCAAAAGCGTTCGTAGCCACCACAATCTGCACCTGATTGTTGATCCAGGCGTGCTCCCGCTGGCGGCGATCGCTCGCCAGCAGCCCCGCATGATAGCCCACCGCTCGATATCCCTGCCGACGCAACCAGTCAGCGAGGTCTTCACTATCGCGGCGAGTGCGCACGTAAACGAGTCCAGTTTGTCGGCGATGCTGTTGTGCAAAGTTCAATAGGCGCTGCTTACGCCCTCGCGGTGTCCAGACCGTTTGCACCGACAGCTCCAGATTTGCTCGGTAGGGGCTTATGGTAATGACTTGAGGCGATTGCAACTGCAAAACGGTGCGCACAACTTTTTGCGCTTGGGGATCAGCCGTAGCGGTAAAGGCCGCAATCGGAATCTGGGGCTGATTGACTTTGCTAGCCTGCAGCGCCTGGCGCATCGCCCCCAGCCGCCGATAGGCCGGGCGAAAGGTGTCGCCCCACTGCACCAAACAATGGGCTTCATCCAGCACTAGCCCGTTAATGACTAAATGGGGATGGGTCAGCCGCTGCCAAATCGGCGGGCTCAAAAGGGTTTCCGGTGACAGATAGAGGAGTCGAAGGCGTTGCTGTTCTAGCAGCTTGAGAGCTTGATACTGCTCTCGCTTGGGCAATTCATTATGCAGGGTAGCGGCGGGCAGGCGGCGATCACGCAGTTCCTGCACCTGATTTTCCATCAGCGCTACGAGCGGCGAAACTACCAGGGTCAACCCTGTTTGCAAGAGCGCTGGCAGTTGAAAGCACAAAGATTTGCCGCCCCCGGTGGGCATGATGATCAGCGCATCTCGATGCTGGAGTAGGGCTCGAATAACCGTATCCTGCGGTGGTCGGAAGGTGGAATATCCCCAGATTTTCTGCAGCCGAGTCTGGGCGATCGCTAAGTCAGGTTGTGATGACAAAGTCATTAAAGCCGGTCCCTTCAATGCCCCCTAACAACGTGCCCAAAAAACGGACAGGACTATGGGAGTTGCGTTATCAAACCTGGAGTCAGGGCCAACTGCCACCGCCTTCAACTAAAGACAGCTTGATCGAATAGGGAACGGTTGAGGTCGTGAACAGCGATTCTCAGCACAACTTTTTGTCTAGCGATCCCCTCAGCCAGGCGCACTCGACGTAAGATAACTACGAAGATCGTTGCAAGCCCAGGAGGACGGTGTGTCAGGAACATTTGACGGCACTCAGGAACTGGTCAAACTAGTCGATCAGTTGCTCATGTCTAGAAAAATTACTCAGCGGCAATATCGCAATTTATCCCAGTTGGTGCTAGCAGACGGCAGCATTGACGATCGCGAACGCCAGCAAATCAACCGCTTATTTGATGCGATTCAGGGAGGACGAATCAAGGTACTGGATTAAGGCTGGAAGTCGGAGGTCAGAAGTCAGAAGGCCAAAATCGTTTGGTCTTGTTCGGGCGTGGGGTTAAACCCTGTGCAAAGCCGCAGCACAAAGCTATCGATCCAATCTTTTCGGGCAAGCTTCTCCCATTCATCCATCTACCCCGTCACTCCAAAGCCCTCCAGGCAGGCTCCGCCTTTCTTGAATGCCTTCAGGCTATACACCCCATCACCGTCACACGCCTATCCCATAGCCATGCGCATGGGCGCCTAAAAACGGGTGGTGCGCTTGTCGATCATGTCAGCTAGCAGGGCAAAGATAGTAATTTGAATGGCTGTGACAAACATCAGCAGCGTTGTATCGGTGATGTCTTGCAGCACAAAGATATCGATCGCCAATGAGACCCCAAAAGCGCCAAAGAAAAAGCCCGCGATCGGCAGAAAAATGCGCAAGGGGGCAAAGTATACGCCGGTCCGCAAAATGAGCTGCACAAACCGCAGCGTGTCGCGAATTGGCTTGATTTTGCTGCGTCCCTTGCGGTGAAAGTAATCAATCGGGTGATAATGCACCACATAATTATTGGTCAGCATGGCCAAAGTAATGGTCGTCGTAAAGCTGAACGTATCGGGCAAAATGCCGAGAAATTTTTTGACTGCGCTGGTGCGAAAAACTCGCATACCGCTGTTGATATCAGGAATCGGCTGCTGGGCAATCCATTGCGCAAACGCTCCTAGAAAATATTTGGGAATGCTGCGCAATTTGGAATAGGTCACGTTGGCTCCAGTGCGCGCTCCTACTACCATGTCAGCTTCTTGCGCCAAGGCAATCAATTCTGAAAGTCGGTCATTGGGATACGTGCCATCAGCGTCGGTAATCGCCACCAGGGGATATTTAGCATGGGCGATCCCGGTTTTCAAAGCGGCTCCATAGCCCCGATTACGGCGATGCTGCAAAAGTTGAATATCGGTGCGGACAGATAGGATATCGGCGGTGCGATCGCGCGATCCATCGTCAACCACTACCAATTCGTAGGGATATTCCATTTGGGCTAAGACTTTTTGCAGCTCGTCCAGGGTTTGCGCCACTCCGTCTTCCTCATTGAAGACAGGCACGATCACAGACACCGCCCATAGCTGAGGCACTTTTGTAGAACCCTTAGCCGGGTTAATTTGGAACTCTCCCATACCTGCTCTCGATTGCCGTTTACCTTGTTGATGCGACCTTGACGAAGCGTTGGCATCATACAATATTCAACTGGCTATCAATCAGGTAAAAAATAGCTGCCTATCAGGCTTTTCCGAGGCTTTCATTGAGCAGCTCGGGTGCTGACTTGAAAGTTAAGCCTTATAAGAAGCGCTGTCAGCGGCTTAGCGCCTATGTTTATTCCTTATCTATTCCTCATAAATTCATTAATCCAAAATCCCAGTTGGCTCAACAGCCTGGCTTCAATAAGGGCGCTCCCCAATGTAATTTCCGGCTGGCGAGTAATTGCAGACCCACACTTCTCGCGTGGCATCGTCATTGCGGGCCACGCCGCAACCCACTGCTGTCGTTTCCCGCCAAACAATTTGAGTATAGTGGCCACAGATTTTGCCACTGGCGCAACTGTTGCTGGCATAGTCGTAGTCGGCCTGCTCGGCCACCCAAGCGGCCACTACTCGGCTGGGATGCTGCATTGCTCCACCTGCAGCTGATGATTGGGAACTGCTCAGATTTTCACCCACGCTGTACTGAGCGCGATCAGCAGCCGGGCGATGGCGCAGACTGCCGCCTGCCTGTATGATCTGTTCGGCCCATTCCTGGGCATAGGCGGCGAGGTCGGCTGACCAAGTTAAATCTGCCACATCCACTGCCTGGCGAGCCGCATTGTGGGCTGTCAACATTTGTTCGATGCCAGCGGCGGCTGACAGATCGTAAACGTTAGCAGTCAGCCCTTGAGCCTGGGCCGTTTCGATGGTGGCCAGACGACCAGAGGGAATATTAGCTTCGCCACCACCAGCGGCATCTAAATAGTTGACGGTGTAGGTCCAAGCAGCCTGTCCTTGGGAAACGCGACCGGAAATCCCTGCAATAAACGCTTCGCGCCAGCGATCGCCCGTTTGCACATACACAATGCTGTGACCGGCAAACGGATGACTGCCTCGACTTTGAGCGACCGCAGTAGCCGTCTCATGGGCAGTCAAAGTCGGCGCGATCGCGATTGCGCTAGCGACCAAAAGTCCCATCAAGGTAAGCCGCAACCAACGATGCCCCAATGGAGTGAAAAATTTTATGGCTTGAAGCATGGTCAAAAATATTGGCGAGATGAGTGTGTTGCCCAACGGCAAGCTGATAGATGGGACACCGCAGTATGAGAGGCTTGACGGTAGCTTGTCCAATTTTGTTGCCGGCTTTTGCCCGTAATAAACCATGTCAACATCAGCAGTCGTAGTCTTGAGAGAGTCTACGCCGATTAGCCAAAACCTCTCGATATGGGCGACAAGCCCTTGGATAAATATGGCCATGGCAGCGGTGCTCTAGCGACAACCAGTCCGGTGCCACAGAGTTTGGGGGCATGGATAGCGATCGCTATCAATCCAAGACGCTGAGCCAGCACCTGAATTCCTCAGTCGAACATTTGGATTCTTAACGTTTTCTCAGAACTTCTTCAGAGCGACTTCAGTTGAACACCGTTTAGTGAGCATGTGCTGGTTAATGACCACGCTCACGCCATCATCGAGCTACCGGATTCAGTTTGGCTAGGCATTATCAGTCCCCTTAAGTCTGTCTGGCTAGCTAACGACAACTTGCTCACCACTGCTGTTTTCTCCATTAAAACTTATGAAAGTTAAGTATCTAGCTGCTTTTGTTGCTTCTGCTGCCCTGACGATTAGCGCAGCTTCTTTGCCCACGGTCTCAAGCCCGGCGCAAGCTGATCCCTGTGCGGCCACCATTGAAAATCCCTGTGCGGCGGCTGATCCCTGTGCAGCAGTAGACCCTTGTGCAGCGGCAGACCCTTGTGCGGCTAACCCCTGCGCCGCCGACCCCTGTGCGGCCGACCCTTGCGCCGCTGATCCCTGTGCGGCCGACCCCTGTGCGGCCGACCCTTGCGCCGCTGATCCCTGCGCCGCTGACCCTTGCGCAGCGGCTGATGTGGTGTCAGCTTTCGAGCCACCCCATGCCGAAATTTATATAGAAGAAAGCAGTAACTTAGCTATTCGGGGCGCTGATCCAGTGGCGTATTTCACCGAGGGCGAAGCCGTAGCAGGTGTTGCTGAATATGAGTTTGAGTGGAATGGTGCTACTTGGCGCTTTAGTAGTGCCGCCAACAAAGCCGCCTTTATGGCTGATCCCGAAGCGTTTGCGCCTCAGTATGGTGGCTATTGTGCCAAAGCCCTGAGCGAAGGGAATCTGGCATCAATTGATCCGCGAGCTTGGTCAATTGTGGATGGCAAACTTTATCTCAACTACAGTGAGGCTGTTCAAGAGCAGTGGGTCACTGATATTCCTGGCAACATCACCAAAGCCGACAGCTTTTGGCCGAATGTTCTGGCGGTACAGACGTTTTATGAAAACCAAATTTCTTGGAACCAGTAGCAGCCATCGTTCGGTCAACTGACCTTCATTAGTACTCCGGATTTCGGCGATCGCAGTTGATAAAACCGCGATCGCCGTTTTTTTACTTGGGCGTTCTTCAGAAATGGATATCCTCTCGTAGGTTGGTGTCGAGGAACGAGACCCAACCCTCTTAAAGCCTCTATTTTGTTGGTTTTCCCGACGTCAACCGCAATTTACTCCCTCGGTTTTTCAAGTAATGTCTTTTTCAGAACTTTCCTTAACTGCTGTCATTGCTGCTATCAATCAAGCGCTTGGCCAAAATGTGAAAATAATGGTGGAATTTGGCAGGATTATCGGCCATTTTCCATAATCTCAAGTACCCTCTAGGCAGTTGGGTGCAATCGTGATGCGGTTCGGTTTGTGTGGATGTCAACCACAGCCAAGTCAGCCTGTGGCGGTTTTGCAATTCATCAGGCAAAAATCCCTAAAGTCATTCCCATGGATGCAGATAGTCACCGTCAGTCTTTTTTGACGCGGATTTCAGCATCATCGAATCCCCAACTGGCATCTTTCCTGCCGCCCCAGTTTCACTTCGCTCATGCGCCATGACTACTCGCCTTTCCTCCAATTCCGGCTCTAGGGTAAACACTCGATCGGCGACAAAATCGGTGAAAGTGTTGCGCTACATTTTCGCAACTGTGCTGTTGATTTTTGGCCTGGTGGCAGCCAAGGGAGCGATCGCCTGGGCATCGGAAATGTTTGTCTACAACCTGCCTATCTTTGGTGGTCTGCTCAAAAGTTTAGAGCTAATGGAGGTCACCAACGTCATTGTCTTTGCTATTCTCGGCGTGAGTTTGGGTGCTTTCACCATCTGGCTGCCTCGTCGTCAGGGCTTGTGGGTAAAGTTGCTTCCTTTAATAATTGCCATTCCCTTAGTTTTTATGAGCGGCTACGGGGTGCGCCATCATCTCTGGGTGCAACAGGTGGCGGTGCAGTCTGAGCTATTGCCAGCTCAAGCCGAACAGGTGACTAACATCCTGTTAAAACAAGCCACCGGTAATGCTGGCATCTTCGGGTTCTTTCGCTTTACGGTACAGGTGCCCATTCTGCCAACCGATTTGCGAGCCTTGCAAAGCATCGACGAAGAAGATAAATGGTTTCGCTCAGAGTTGACCCGCTTCAGCGGCCTGGAGCCCGGCTTATTCACGCTGGTGTTTAAGGTCACTGGATGGAGTATTCGCGTCTTTTACATTTTGTTAGCGGTGGTGACTGCCTGCCTTTATTTCGCCAGAGGACTAGTCTGGGCGAATCGCCATCGCCAGCCCCGTCGTTAATGACATGATCAACGGCTATTAGTGATTTGGCCGGGACAAGTTGCCAATAGGGAAGCGGAATTATGAAACTGGCAGCAGTGATTCTCGCCGGCGGGCGCAGTCAGCGAATGGGGCAGGATAAAGCCCTGTTGAAAAAAGACGGCGTGACGCTGCTGCGCCGCACTTGGGACGTTGCCCACAAGCTCTCGACTGATGTCTGGGTCGTGACTCCCTATCGCGATCGCTATCAGGCCTGTTTACCGGCTGAGACTCAGTGGTTAGACGAACCCATGTCTAATCCCGAATTACCACCGGCGGGGCCGTTAATCGCTTTTCAACGGGCCTTGTCCACGATTACTGTCGACTGGATTTTGCTACTGGCTTGTGATTTACCTAATTTAGAGGCGGAGCCTTTACGGCGATGGTGTCAAGCACTGCCTGACTTACCGGCTGACGCGATCGCCTATGTGCCCCAAACTACCAACGGTTGGGAACCACTTTGTGGATTCTATCGAGGCAGTTGTTTGCCGGCTCTACAGGATTATTTGGCTACCGGAGAGCGATCATTCCAACATTGGCTAACCCGCTCTCCGGTAGTCGCCATTCCCCATGTGCCGATTGCCATGCTGGCCAACTGCAACACGCCCGCCGATTGGCAGCGCCTGCAATAGCATCCAGCCGCCAATTTATCTACTTTCAAGGGAAATCATTTGCCATCTTTCATAATGGCAGCCATAGGCTTGACAATATCGACAAATCTTGAAAATTAATTGCCTAGAGGAGTAGATTTCTACAGGGCAACGCCGCTATGTTAGCTGTTAAGGCGGTGAGATAAGCAGCGATTGGTTGCCTTGTCACCGCCGGTTTGCTGTTGAAGCTTGGCATTTGCCCTGTGACACGTTCCCGTTCTTTACCTGAAACTACGGCATACGTCCGTATCACGTATCAATCATGGCAGCAGGGGCGCCTCGAAGGCGAAGTCCACGCCAATGACTATGTCTGGCAGTTTCAGTGGCAATTTCCCAAAGGTGGCCTCACAATTGAACCGTCTCTTGGCCGAGCGCTAATTCGTGAACCCCTTGGTCGCTTCTTAGAAAAATGTGATTATCAGCTCGAAGCTGGCGGCGACTATTCCTTCACCATCCGCGCCAGACTGTAGCCAGCTTTCAGAGTGCACAGCGTAACAAGGTTCAGCTCTTGGTTTTTAGTTTTTGGTTTTTAGTTGCCTGCTACCTGCTACCTGCTACCTACTTTGTTACCCCACTCGCTTCTAAGCTCGCGGCAAGGTGAGTACTCCAACCTCCCCACCACCCAAGCCTTGCGGGCAGGCGTCCCCGCCGACCCACCCTATTACCCTCACACTCACACACACCATCACTCCGCCACCCACCTACCCTTGTGTTAGCCGGCTAAGATAGCGTTCAATTAGCAGCATTGCCACAATGTCGTCAATGGGCACGTTGGGCTGTCGTAAACCTTGGGGCAACAGCCGCTGTAATCCTTTGGGGGGATGAATTTGCCAATAGCGATCGCGGGCCTCCAGCGACGAATATCGTTCATCCACCAAAACCACCCGCAGCGGCTCCGGCATTTTAGTCAGGTTTCCTTTCCACTCATTTGCCGCAGTTTGATCACCCATCACAATTAGCGAAATTGGATACTGCCGCTGCAACTCTTCAATTGTGCTTAGGACATTATCAGACGCCACAACCGAGCGATAAAATAAATTCCGATCAAGCCCCATTACGGCCAGCCCGCACTTTTGACGTCCCGGGTCAATTCCTAAAATAGTAGGCTGAGAACAGGTCTTAGATGTAGCAACCACGGAATTTGATTTTAGAACGGCACAATTTGATCTTTATTATTAGCCAGAACCTTAAGAAGTTCAAAAGAATAGCCAGGAGTATTCAATCGTCAATCTAGCTGAGAAGAGAAAAGCATGAAATCTACAGCCAGCTGGCAAAAGCGTTCTGATGGCGATGCGCCAAAACTACTCAATTTCTTTCTGACGAGCCAAAAAATCAGCTTCTTGACGCTCCAGTTCTTCTCTGGCCGTCTTCAAATGCCGCTCTAATTCTTGAATTTCGTCCCGACGAGCCGCAGTTTCCAGCGCTCTCCGCTCAACTTCCTGACTTTCCAACGTCAATGACTGCCGCCATTGTTCAGCCCGTTCTGCTTCCTTGGCTAAAAAGTCTGGTGTAATTCCCTGTGACAAAAACTGCTTAATGATATCCAGCAGCCAGGGGACAACATCCTCAACTGCCACAATCTTAGGAGGATCAGACTGCTCATCTAGATCAATTAGCACGATCGCACCATTGCCGACGCCCAAAGCTGTGTCAGCTTCCAGCGCTTCGCGATCAGGGAGCATCTCCCAAAGATATCCATCAATCTGCCGTGCCAACAACTGCAGCACAGCATTGCCTAAAAAAGAGGCGCGCTCTACCTTGGCTAGATAACGCATGGGTCAGAGACGGTTGCTATGGCTTGAGTATACCCTCAACACTTGACCAGAGAGACTCTATAAAGTCAATCATCCAACAGACTGTGCCACAAAAACGATAGGCACACGCTGTAAACCTAAAGTGAATCTAATCACTGTAAAACTCTAAGAAATTCGCGTGTTAGTACTGAAAGCTTTCTTGGTGAAAGAATTCAGCTTTATAGGGTCAGCTTCTATCTTTTCCTCACACACATAATTGCTGTATCTGGATCTATGAGTTATTCATTTTCTACGCCGTGGACATCTGCCCGCTCTGCTCTGTCGGTGTTGCGCAATGACTCGCCTGCGCAGCTGTCTAACTATGACTTGATTCAGCGCTGTCGCGATCAGCGTCGCCCTGATAAAGCGGCCTTTTCAGAGCTAGTAAAGCGTTATCAAAGCTATGTTGAGCGATTGTTATATCACCTGGCCCCCGATTGGTCTGACCGCGCCGATTTAACGCAGGAGGTCTGGATTCGGGTGTATCGCAACTTGCACAAGCTGCAGACGGTGGAGCGCTTTAAGAGTTGGCTCGGGCGCATTACTACCAACTTGTTTTACGATGAGCTGCGCAAGCGTAAGCGTCATCAGCCGCCGCTTTCATTAGATGCACCACGTCAATTGTCAGATGGTGAAATGGATTGGGAGGTGCCTTCGGATGCACCCAATCCGGTCGATACGCTTATGACCCAAGAGTTCTACGCGGAGCTGGAACAGGCGATCTCTGGACTACCCGAGGTCTTTCGGACAACTATTGTGCTGCGCGAAATTCAGGGTCTAAGCTACGAGGAAATTGCCGATATCACTGGCACTTCTTTGGGCACGGTGAAGTCGCGAATTGCCCGAGCTCGGCAGCGTTTGCAACAAGATTTAAATCTCTACCTAAGGACTGAGTTATTGAGTTAGCTCATAGTCAACCCTGACAATCAAACAGAAATTCTTATCCCAAGGGTGCTGCTTCTCTAAGACGATGCCACTATGATGAAAATCACCCGTGGCTGAGAGTTCTTGACGGTGACGAATTTTCGACAGCGTCGCTCTCAGGTGACATACGCGTAAAGCTACAGATTTGCTCAATATGAGCTTTCGTTGAATTCAGCTTGAGCTAGTTTGGAACTTGTGTATGGTGTGACGGCGTCTTTGTCCCTATTGGTTTTAATGCAAAAGTTGAATCCTCTATGAGTGAACGCTATCAACCTCCTCGTGCAAAATTTGGTGCCAGTCATCAGGCGCTTTGTCGTTTTGACTATGCTGCCACCAACCACTACCGAGATTTGGACGCTACCAAGCGCGATCGCTTTGAGCTGTTGAGTGCTTATCTTGACGGTGAGGTTTCACCAGATGAACGACGGCTGGTAGCAACCTGGCTAGATAAAGACCCAGAAGCGCAATGCTTGTATCGGCGATTATTGCAGTTGCGTCAGGGCTTTCAAGGGCTTAATTCTAATTCACAGTTGGATTATCCTCCTTGTGACGCTGCCGATCAGGTTATCCGTAGGCTTAATCGACGCTTTCGGATGACCTGCATGGCAGGAATGACCGCTGCTGCGGTTGCCGTTATTGGTGTTTTTTCGGGAGCCTTGAATCCAATTGAACGCCTTGGTGGAGGTACGATATCGGCTTCCAGTGCATCGGAAGATTCCTTGGAAATTGCGCTCGACCAGCCACCAATTGCGATTCCTAAACCCGTGATGACCAAACAAGCACTACCAATGGAACCGGGTCTGTCAGGGGTCGAACAGCCGGGTGAGCTTGGCCAGACGGCGCTTTAGAGACCGCCATACGAAGAGCGCTGCAGTGCTGTCAAGTCTGATGTCTGCAGCGCTTTTCCATAAAAGAGTTCGTCGCCTTTTAGTTCACGTCAAGTGCAAGACTCGATATGGCCCTTTTTCCTTAATACTTGCTCATCAGGCTGCATTCCCTAATCCAGGGAATGTCACTTTGTTCAGGCTCGAAATTGCGGGTGCGGTGGAGCAAAGCTCGGATGCGATTGCAGCAGTTCTGTTCATATTCCATTGAGTTTTGCTATCGCTGCGACCCATCCATTAGCGCTAATTTATCGACATTTTCTTGCTCAAAGATCATCAGTAAGCTTTGAGTGAGCCATTTTTTGCGTGCCTCTACTGGAATAAGTCAGAGGCGTAAAATTGTGCTGTTGAGGCATAAATGCTCGAAAAATAACGGCATTTGGACGATCGCTTAAAAGCAGCGACGCGATCGTTCACATATCGCCATGGTTTTGGCGAATTATCTCGTTCCAATTTTTATGCAGACAGAGCGATCCCCTTCGCCTCTATTTGGCTAAAGGGCAAAAAATCGATGCTCCCAGTTGGACAATTGACAGTATCATAGTGGATAGTTTTTTTGAACTATATTTATATATATAGAGTTTTTATCATTTCTTTTGGGAGAATTGCGCTATATTTAGCCTGCCGAAATAACACAGCCCCCAAACATGGTTTCACAGCTTCGGGCTACTTTTCCTCATCCAGCGCCAGAGCGGCCTGTCCGCACTAAAGATCATCCCTGGCTTCATGCCATTGCTGGGACAGTTCAGGTGTTTACCTCACCCCACCGTACTTTCTTCGCCAATGTGATGGTGCAGGCGATGCGAGTCGCCGGACAAGGGCACGCAGTTTTGGTGACGCAGTTTCTTAAAGGCGGCATTCGTCAAGGCACCGATCAACCGATGCAATTTGGTCAGGGGCTGGAGTGGTTGCGACCTGACATTCAGCGATCGCTCAAAGTGGCTGATGCCACCGAGGCCGAGCAAAGGGCGATCGCGGAACTTTGGCAACATACAGAAGCGGCTGCAATGCAGGGCAAATATTCTCTAATAGTGCTGGATGAACTAAGTTTGGCTATTCAATTCGACTTAATTTCTGAAGCCACAGTACTGACTTTCTTGCAGCAGCGTCCGCCTCAGATTGATGTGATTCTGACCGGACCAGACATGCCGGAGTCGCTACTGGCGATCGCAGACCAAGTAACTGAATTCCGCCGGCACTTTATGCCTTAATCCAAATTACTCAATCTAGCTGCCAGTACCGATATGCTTGTCCGCTGACGCTGCCTTCAGCAACGTCTCCCCATCTTTCAGGAGCAAATCATGATTAAAAATGACGCTTGGATTACTCAAACAGCCGCAGACGGGCTGATCCAGCCTTTCGAGCCTAAATTGATTCGTCAGGTCGATATGAGTGAACTTGGTCGGACTCGTCCAGTCATTAGCTACGGCTTATCTTCCTACGGCTATGACATTCGGCTATCCTCATCAGAATTTCGCATCTTTCGCCACATTCCCGGTACTGTAGTTGACCCCAAGCACTTCAGTCCTGATAATCTTGAGCCAACAGCGCTAAAAACCGATACCAGCGGCAGCTATTTCATCTTGCCTGCTCATTCCTATGGCCTCGGTGTTGCCTTAGAGCGCATTCAAGTGCCTGACAACATCAGCGTGATTTGTATTGGTAAATCAACCTATGCCCGCTGCGGCATTATCGCTAATCTGACTCCGGCTGAGGCTGGCTGGCGAGGACACTTGACTTTGGAATTTTCCAATTCTTCCAGCGCGGACTGTCGCATTTATGCCAACGAAGGGGTGGTGCAGCTTCTGTTCTTCGAGGGCGAGCAGTGTGAAATAAGCTATGAAACCCGTCGGGGTAAGTACCAAGACCAGCCAGAACAAGTTACGCTAGCTCGCGTGTAGGAACCAGTAAGATAACGAGCTGAGTTCCTCATAGTCAACTTCTCGCATTTTTAATCGGCACAGCGAATATTTACAATGACCATGTGCGGAATTCAGTAATTTCCTCAGGCTGAGGTCCTCACAAGCAAACCTTGTTAGGAATACTTCGAGGTAGTTCGAGGGCATTATTAAGGTCTGCAACCTCCTTTGACATGGGCTTTGAGCTCCATCTGAATGTCCTACGACAAAGGGTGGAAGCTGGGTTGATGAAGGGCTCCAGAAACTTTATGCAGCGATCGCGTCAAAAAGAGTGATAGAGCTTCTGAGTAGTCCGGGTTCTCCCAGTAGCTGTGGTTTAATGTGCGATAAAATTTAGCGGTCACGAGACTTTGTGAAAGTTTGATACTTCAATGGAGCTTGTCGACAGAGCTCATACATAGAGCCAAATGTGACAGCTCACTGTGAGGAGCATCGTTTGATAAGTTGTTTGACGAATGCTTAAGCGAATCGGCAAAAAGCCCCAGATGATTACTTTCGCGCTTAGTCTGAAGCCATCGTTACTATTCTGTCACTGCCAATTCCCACTAAAATAAAAGGGCTGAAATTTTCTAACTGTTTGGAAACTGTACATCAGTTGCAGTACGCACCTCATTGGCGAAGCTGAATGCAAGAGCTAGATACCGCCTATCGGATACTCGATTTAGAGCCTGGAGCTTCGATAGAAGAAGTCAACCAGGCTTACAAAGATTTGGTGTTTATCTGGCATCCTGACCGCTTGCCAAAAGATAACTTGCGCCTGGTTGAAAAAGCCCAGGAAAAGATTAAGCAACTCAATCAGGCCCGAGATTTATTACGAACCCACGTTCAGGTCGGCACGACGGCTGCCAGCACGGCTACTAACGCTACTGACAATGGCAGCCCCTATCGCTCGCGCACCCGTCCCTATGGTCGTGCCGCCAGCAATGGCGGTTACCGGCAGCGGTCAACCTACTATCGTTCAGCAGAATCAGCTAGCCAAACCTATCAAAATCCTTATCGGACGTATCAGGCACGTCATGCTCAAACAAGCTATAGCAACCGCTACAGCAGTTCTGCTCCGCGTTCTGATCAGGCTAACTCTCGCAGCAGCACTTACAGTCAAGCGGGTCAAACGAGCGATCGCGCCCCGGCTTCCTCGTCGCCTAACGATGCCAGACAGTCCAATTACAGCAATCGCTACCCTAACAGCAATCGCTATACCAATGGCAACAGCGCTGCTCGTTCCAACGCTAATGATGGTTGGAACAACTACACCACACCACGACCTAGCGGCTCGGGTAATGCTGCTTCAGGAGGACGCTCAACCGGCCCCAGCTACACCGTAAATACTAGCCGCTCTGGCTCAAGTTCTAATTATCGGTCTGCCAGTTCAGAATCACGCCAAACCGCCAGCGGCACCTATCGTTCGTCGCGCCAGCACCCTGATCTGAGTGGTTCAAATTTGCGGGGCGCCAACTTAAAAGAGAAAGACTTTTCCGGGCGGAATCTAAGCAGTGCAGATTTAGGCAATGCCGACTTGCAAGACGCCTTTTTACACGGGGTCAATCTCAATCGGGCCGATTTGTCTAATGCCAATTTGTTTCGGGCTAATCTGCTGCAGGCTAATCTCAGCCATGCCAACCTGCGCGGGGCCAATCTGATTGGCGCGGATCTGAGCGGAGCGGATTTGAGCGGAGCGGATCTAAGCGGGGCTAAAGTTGCTGTGGGCGATCGGGTTATGGTCAAGCTTACTGGCACAATCTTGCGCGGCACGATTATGCCCGACGGCACGATTAATGCTTGAAAGCGGGTGATGGGCTCGAACCAATGAAGGGCTGATCCAGGGAGACCGGAGCCTTTTCGGTCTGCACAACGAGGGAGTCAATGTCGAGTTGCCCCACAGACAGCCGTGAGGCGGGCAGCTTACAGGCAGCAGCAGGCCGACAATCGGGCGCTCGCCAGCGAGCGAGTGGTCTGTGAGCATGCGTTGCGGGCTATTGGGCATCAGGTCTATTGCAACCGCCAAGAGGACGTCGATGACCGCTCGATGGTCACCGCTGCTGGACTTTGGAAGTTCTATCTGGAGGCGGCACAAGCTGAGAGTACAAAAATTGCCAGATCCTCACAACAACTGAGCGATTACTCGCTGTTTCACCACAATTCTACTGAGGTTAACGAAGGTGCCGGCAGCATAGCGAATGCGGCGGCGGGAGATGGCTTCAAAAGACGCTGGTGAATGTAGATTGGCCAGTGTGACCGTGCCGCCAATGGTTAGAATTTGCCGAAAAATGCTGTGGGGGCAATTAGCTAGTGCAAGGAACCGTTGGCAAATCCGGACTAATAGCATCCACGAAACGCTGCTGCATTGGTGCCTTTGCAGAGCGTAGTTTGGCCAGTGGCGCTCTGGAGCAAGCCAGGAATGCCTGAGCGAGCATCCATCGGCTTCGCCAGCAGCCCCGAGGTATCAACCATCAAATATCCCGTAAGGACATGCCCAGCAGCTGACTCAAAAACGGCGTGTGAACCGACTGAGAAAGAGGATTTGCGGCGCTGACTGGCCCTAGACCAATGCCATCAAGGAACAACAGAAGGAATTGATGGCGATCGCCAAACATCTCACACCAATTTTCGATTCTAGAGTTTCGATGTTAAGTCCTGGCAGGCTTTAGGAAGAAAAGGGCGGTTCATTATTCTGGTTCGGCAGGACTGGGGAAGTCAAAGTGCGCGGTACCTTGTCCAGCATTTCGACAGTGTCAAGTTCTTCGCCGGCTGTGGCGCCCAAATCTTTGAACTTGCGGGCCGTCACCAGCACTCGCGACTCCAACGACCCCACCACTTTGTTAAAGGCATCAACGCTGCTGTCCAGACCCCGGCGCAGTTTTATGACATGACTGATCAGCGTCTGGGTGCGATCGTACATTTCCTTACCCAGATCACTAATTTGCTGAGCATTTTCGGCGAGTTTCTCTTGTCGCCAGCCATAAGCAACCGCTTTCAGTAGGGCAATCAGCGTTGTCGGAGTAGCGAGAATGACCCGCTGCTCCACGCCAAACTCAATAAGACCCGGATCTTGCTCCAGCGCGGCACTAAAAAAGGTTTCTCCGGGTAAAAACAGCACGACAAATTCGGGGGCAGTGGCAAACTGTTCCCAATAGCCTTTGCTGCCCAACTGAGTTAGATGGGTACGAATCTGGCGGGCATGGTGCTGCAGGCGATCGCGCTTCTGCGCGCCGTCACTGACTTCCAACGCTTCCAGATAGGCTTGCAGCGGCGCTTTGGAATCCACGATGATAGAGCGCTGATTCGGCAGTTGGATCACCATATCAGGGCGCAGCCTGCCGGTTTCTGTGGTCACGGATGCCTGCTGGTAAAAGTCGCAATATTCAACCATCCCGGCGATTTCAACCACCCGCTGCAGCTGAATCTCGCCCCAGCGACCTCGGACAGTGGGTGATCGCAGCGCCTTGACCAAATTTGCAGTTTCTCCCTGCAGTTGCGTTTGAGCGATGGCAAGAGATTTCACTTGTTCGGTCAGGGTACTGTAAGCGGCGGTGCGGGCAGTTTCTAAATCCTGCAGATGGGAGTGCACCTGCTGCAGCGACGTTTGCAAGGGATTCACCAAAGCGGCGATCGCCGCCTGCCGCTGTCCTAAGTCGCCCTGAGCCTGACTCTGAAATTTCGCCAATAAGGTCTCTGCTAACTGCATGAATGAGTGAGAATTTTGCTGTAGCGCTTCTGCCGAAAGCGCTTTGAAAGTGTCGGTTAGGCGCTGTTGGGATTGATCGAGCAGGCGCTGCTTTTCATGAGATAGGGACTGAGTTTGCTGCAGGCGAGCCTGCAGTTCTGCCAACTGCGATCGCGTAGTGACGTATTGTCCCTGTAGCTGCTGCAGTTGCGCCTCGCGTGTTTGTAACTGCTGCTGCATCTGCGTCACCTGCTCCAGTTGGGCTTCGGCAGTGGCTCGCTGGGTAGCCTCCTGCTGCCAGCTCAACTGCAGCGCTTCTAAACGATGGTCGCGCTCCTGAACTAAGTTCCGCAGCTCTTGTAGTTGGCGCTCCTGCTGTTGCACACGCTCATAAGCACTGGCGCGATCGGCCACCATGTCGGCTTGGGCTCGCGCCCGTACGGTTTGCATCCGGGTTTGCCACCAGAGACTGGCAATTGCCGCCCCTAGGCCCCATCCGACCAGTCCCCACATCACATTCTGCAAGGCCCATTTCCCTACTCAAGTGATACTACGGTAGCAACGTTTGTACTAATTCTCAACAGGGCTACGGTAGCGGCTGAACGCCCGCGATCGCCGCCAGCAACCGCTATTTGCAGAGTAATTGTTCCCTGAGCAGAGGAGTGCATCTAGCGGTTGAGGAAGATGATGGGGTCGGGACAACGATGACTGAGCAAAAAGCGAACTAAACCGTCACGGTTTTTTCGACCCATTTGGAAAGCGGCGAAACAGAAACCGCAAAGCGCCCCTAGGAAGGTCAACTGATACTGGCCGCGATCGCTGTTCGCTATGGCGATTGACCAATTATTCTCGGTGGCGACCTCAACTCCCGATCCACTGCCCCCGTCATCGAGCAGTTTCGCTCTGCCGGATTCTCCGTTGAGAACACCAATGACCTTACCCGTAGTGTCTATCAACTGCCAGAGAACGGCGTTATCAAACCCGGAAATTTTCACATCGATACGTGATGGGTCGCGGTTTCCGAGTCGCTGAGGCAACACAACCAGCGGTAATAATGGCGGCTTATTCCTGCCACCCAACCGACAAAATATTGAGCACCTACGCAATTGTTGCAGTTGACTTACAGCTAAAAAAAACGGCGATTAAGATAAGGTACTTTCAGTCGAAAAAATTATTTACTGCTGCTATTCACCGGGAGAACCATGGCTAGCGGACGCCGTTTATAGCTTCACAAAATATGCTCTTAAATATCATAAGGGACTGTTATCATTGAGATTAAAATTCTCTAATCACCGGGATTTCAGTCCCTCAGTAAGGGCAAAGGTTAGCCGTTTAGATTAAGCAGCCATATCAAACAGAGTATCTAGATAAATGCGGGAGGTTGTCTGATCCTTTCTGCCATTCTGCAAGAGAAACAAAGAAACCGCTGCGGAAAAAACACGATCCTGATCCCAATCAGGATGGACCTCTAGAAAATCTGCTAAAGACTGGTGTAAATCTTCGGGAATCTCGGACAACATGCTGATACGACGATGCATTGTTCACTCCTTAGTAAAAGTCGATATTTTTCAAGAAAAATTTTTATCGCCCACGCCAAAACTGACAAGTTCAGACTTAACGCATTCTCTGCAATGTATCCATATTGCTGATGAAATAGGCATTTCAAGCCAAACAACTACCATCACAGGAAAGCTAATGCTCTAGATGAATGCGGTTTAGTGCCAACAAAATCTCACAACGGATTGTTATCCTTTGTGACGACTACATGCAGTAGATGCCTGAAGAAACTCTACGAAAACGCTTCCTTAACTTGCTCAATAAAGTTGCTGAGGGCAAATCTTCTAAGCTTTAATTACGAGAGCGTCATTCATGAATACGGCTCTCCGTCTCCACGGCCCTGCCTTGCCTAATAAAGTACATTTCTTCCTCTGTAGACGCTGAGCGCAAAATTTTCCTGTACCTCAAGCTGACTCCAGCAGAACCATGAAGCCTCTGTGAGAACTTGCTCACTGGCTGTCTGTCAGTCGTTTCATTGTGCAGCAAGAGGGGGCATAGCTGTCAATGAAACGTTTGTATTGTCAGCAGTTCTAATTTTTTTAATATTTACTGAGTCAAGCAGTTTACAAGCTTCATTCATAAAAAGATTTTGAATGAAATGTCTGCATCAGATCAACTGGACTTGTGGAAAACGCCATTTTTTCAGTTAATGAAAAATCAGCTATTTCAAAAATCCTCTTGTGGATAAACTGTGGAAAAGGGCGGTTTCCTGGGGAAAGTATTTGAGCGCTTGTGGAAAATAGCCAGTCTTTGAGTAAGTTCGCTAAAAATCCGCGCGTTTTCAGTAATTTCTTGCAAAATACTGGCCAACGTAAAGTTTTGTAAATCAGTTGGATTACTGAAGGCGGCCACAGAAACATCTGTACTTCTTCTGGTAGCTATAGAGCAAGATTTGCTAAGCCTAAATACTGAATTTTTTCTGGGGTAATGTCGAAGCGACAAGGTAGGACTTCGGCACCAGTCGCGATCGCCTGCCGCAAGAGTTTTCCATAGTCTGGATCGGCTTCATCGCCAGGAGTAAAGGCAGTACAGTCGCCGCGATTGATGAAATAGAGCATGACGGCGCGAGCTTCGGGCAGCAAATCAGTCATCTCACGCAGGTGTTTTTGACCGCGCGTAGTGACCGTATCAGGAAATAGCGCCAGCGTTTGTTTAGCCCAGGTCGTATTTTTGACTTCAATATAGATGGGGCGATCGCCGTCACTCTGCAGCAGAAAATCAATGCGACTTTTGCCCTCGGCTCCATATTTCACCTCGGCTCGAATCTTGTCGTAATGGCCTAGCTCTGGAAACAAATGGGCTTCCAGAGCCGACTTAATAACTCGGTTAGGCAACGCCGTATTGGTGCCGACCCAAGTCGGGACTGTGTCGTGGACTTCGGTGATTTCCCACGTGTAGGCTAATTTGCGTTTGGGATTATCGCTTTTAGAAACCATTACCCGGCCACCGATATGACATACTCCGGTCATGGGGCCAGTATTCGGGCAGTGCGCCGTAATGGTCTCTCCCGTATCCAGTTCAATGTCTGCTAAAAACCGTTTGTATCGCTTTAGCAGCGTACCTGGGTACAGCGGCGGAAATGGGTAGTACCAATCTTGACTCATATAGTTTGCTCAGTATGATGCCCCACGGAGACATCAAGCAGCGTTAAGCTGACGCTCAGCGCTGTACATTTAGCCTGCGAGTATCGATTATCATGCCGTCTGAGCGTACCAGCACGGCAGAAATCCAGCGCTGGTCGTTGGTCTTAGGTGCAGTGCCAATTTTGAATAAGCCGCCTGCCGAGAGGGCCTCCAAATCGACTGGGCGGGGAGTTAAAAAGTCTTCGGCAGTGACACCTTCGTCAAAGGCGAGACCCAACAGCAAGCGATTGCCCAAGGGAGCCTCGACGATCGCATCAAACGGAAACTGGCTCCCCGGCAGCACAGTAGGCTCTAGCTGGATGGTGACTTCCGGCGGCATGGGCCCAGACGTAAGCCGACTAGTTTCAGTCAGAATTTCTTGCGATATCAGCTGCCCATCAGCATAGCGCTGGCGCGATCGCACCTCGGCTGTGAGCTGCATCGGGCGATCAACAACTTGGCGGGTGCCGACAACCGTAGTCAAAGTTTCGGCGACCAGAACGGCCCCCTCATTCTCCCAAGACAACAGTTCAACGTCATAAGTCAACGTAGAATACTGGGTCCAAAACTCGCTCAAAGTAGCTTGATACTGCTCGCGAGTAAAGCCGTCTGGCCCCGCAAAATCACTGCTATAGAGCGCCATCAGTTGCTCAATATCTTGAGCATTGGCCGCTGCTTCAATTGCGGCCAAAGTGCTGACCAACTCGGCTGGCGCAGTGCTGGGAGCCGCAGCCGTGGCGAATCGCACTGCCACGCCGCCCCAAACAATGCCGGCACAAGCAGTGGCTACTAAAGTTTTGAATAGGTTAACCATAATATTTTCGACAATGGCTCTTTTGGCTAATCAAGATATGCCCTCGGCTAAAGCCGGGCGCTTTGGAAAATTAAGATGCCGCCGCCCACAGCTCCTTAAACGGGCTGAGCTTTCCGCCGCCATGCTCCTACTGTCAGAACAGTCGATGATAGTAGCCCTAAGCATAGCGCGGAACGCTTCAATGGATAAGACATGGCTAGCAGTTCTTGAACCATTTAGATAGGGATTTCTGAGGCAAAATTTAAGCCCGCCGCCGCGATCAGGCAAATTGTCGGTAGATACTCATAAGATGTTTCTTCACCTTAACGGCAATTGGCCTGGCGATTGCGCCAACTGCTGCAGGATAGGAATCTTTTTGAGCTGATCAGGCCGCAGTGCCTGCCAGTCTAGACCCGTGGGCCGGGGCAAGTGAGTTTGAGTGGCGATCGCTCCTTGAGGTGTCACAATCCAGTCGAGGGGCCAATCGTGGGCCAGCATGGGCAGATGCTCGACGACTTGCAGCGCGTGAACGGTGGTCACAATGGGCGTTTGGGGCAGCACTAAGCCCGCCTCCTGCAGCAGCGCCAATTCCAAATCGGCAAAACCAGCGCCCTTGCCGGTGCGACCTCCCGATGGACTTACAGCCACACAGCCAACCACAACTAAATCAATGGGCTGCATTGCATCAAACGCGACTAATCGACCATGAATTAAAGCGTCGCGCATATTTGCCGCCTGGGTGAGGGGAACGCCCTTTGCGGCCAAAGCTTCACGCTGCAGCGCAACGAAGCACTGTTCTTTAGCTAATCGCGGAACGGCCATATAAAGCAGCTTGCCGTCTTGCAAAGCCTGCAAACGAACTGGTTGCTGCGGCGCGTCCGGATTGCATTTAACGACGGTCGCTTGCTGCCAAACCGCCAAAGCCGCAAGATGAGCAGCGGCCATTTCTGAGTTGTGAAAGTGAGGAATGTGTCCAACCGGATCACGTTTGACGGCTCGATGAATTTTGAGCTGTTCCCACACGGTTTGCCGCAAACTGTCTTTGGCACTGTGGCGGCCTTGCCACTCAGAAGCCGCTGTCGATGTCATTCTGTTAACCCTTTTGCCTGTCCAGAGCGTGTAATCACCTGTGACCAATAGTATGAAGACTGCTTTGTCAGCATTACTGAAATTCGCCGCTCTTTGAATAAATTGAGCGATTCCCCATATCCTGTGGGAGTGGCGGGTCCAGGCGCGTCATCAAATTAGGCTTTAGCTTGGCGCTTGCATATCCGCTTGCGATTAGAAAGAACATTGGCCAGATATTTAAATCATGGCAGACTCTTTCATGACAGCTCCTTGAAAATTACACTTATGCTCAGCATCAGGACGCTCCCATGTCTCCCATCGTTGTTGCCCAAAAACTGACCCATGCTTTTGGTCGCGGGGCGCTGAGCAAAGCCGTCCTCTCAGACATCAGTCTGGAGCTGAAAGCCGGGGAGATTGTTATTTTAGAAGGCCCCTCTGGCAGTGGTAAAACGACTTTGTTAACCCTGATTGGCGCCTTACGAACGGTGCAGTCGGGCTATCTGACGGTGATGGATCAAGCTCTTCATCAAGCGCGGCGGGCGGCACTCATTCGCACTCGCAGCAAAATTGGCTTCATCTTTCAGCATCACAATCTGCTGTCATGTCTGACAGCCTGGGAAAACGTCAGCACTTCCCTGCGGCTACATGCCCACATTCCCAAAACTGGCTACCGCTCCCGTGCCGAAGCCATCCTTGAGGCCGTTGGGTTAGCGGATAAGCTCGATGCCTATCCTGAGAATCTGTCGGGGGGCCAGAAACAGCGAGTAGCGATCGCCCGTGCCCTGGTCAATCGCCCCAAACTTTTGCTGGCGGATGAACCAACATCGTCACTGGACAGTCATACCGGACGTAACGTCGTTGAAATCATTGAGCAGTTGGCCCGTCAGGACGGCTGTGCAGTGTTGCTGGTGACCCACGATAGCCGCATTTTGGACATTGCGGATCGGGTTTTGCATATGGAAGATGGCCAGCTCATTTAACTCGCCACGCGGCGCCTTACAAACGACAGCCGGTTGTCTGCCAACTCCTGACACTATGACGATCCGGGTTCAGTGGCGATGCCTAACTTAGCTCCTTCAATGGAGCGCAGTTCGTCCATCACCTCGACGACATCGCCGTGGTAGACCTGTTCATCGGCCTTGATGGTGATGACCGCCGTTTGGTTAGCAGACAAAGACTGCTCGATCGCTGAGCGGAGGTTATGCAAGGGTACTGGCTGCTCATCGAGAGCGATCGTGCCGTCGGGCTGCATCGTCACCGTAAAGTCTGTGTCCGTTTGCTCAGTCGCCGTATCCGCATCAGGTAGGTTGACCGGCAGGCCTTCCGAACGAGTTAGATATAGCGATGAGAGAATAAAAAACGCCAAAATCGCAAAAATTACGTCAATTAGCGGCAAAACATTGACTTCTAATGAGTCTTCCGTGTCGTCTTCCTTAATTAACATAGGTTTCCTCCGGCGAGCTAGCAGCCTGGGACGTAGCAGCGTAATATCGCCGTCCGTAAAGAATCTCTAGCTGGCTGCTATATTCCTGAATCATGGCGACTTGCCGCTTGTATAATCCCCGAAAAAGATTGGCCACTAATAGCGTAAAAATCGCCACTACCATGCCAGCGGCAGTGGATACCAGGGCTTCACTGATGCCGCCCGTGACTGCAGTCGCATTGGCGCCCACATCGCCTAAGCGAATGCTGGCAAATGACCGAATCAAGCCTAAAATCGTCCCCAACAGCCCGAGCAAAGGGGAAACGGCCACAATGCTTTGAAACATGGTGCTAAATCTTCGCAGGAAAGGCAATTCTGCTTGGGCAGCCCCTTCTAAAGCCAGCCGAAACTGACTCGGATGCTCACCCTCTAAATCCAATGCTTCCAGAAAGATGCGGGCAATAGGTAGCCAAGCTTCTCGTTCCAGTCGCTCCGCAGCAGCAGCGTGGTCTGAACGGTAGAGGTGCAAAAATTCCCTGACGATGCTGCGCTGTCGACGACTGACTCGATACCAAAAAATTGCTCGCTCAATGGATAGGGCGATCGCAGCAACCGAAAAAAACAGCAGTGGCACCATAACAATGCCGCCTGCCCTAAAAACCTCAGTAATAGACATAACCGATGACCTGGAGCAAAGCTTAAATGATCTTAAGACAATTTATGAGGCGATTCCGAAACTGGCGAAATCAACACGGCGCCTAGTCGAAAATAGAGTTATTGAGATTTGATGTCAAGTAAAGTAACGTAGGCGACAGGGCTCTTTAGGGACAGTCGCCAAGCCCTAAGAAGACCGGTGGCAAATAGCTTTCTGCCAAACACCACAGAAGCGATTTTTGAGCGCGCCGCTGTCATCAGTTCTGCTCTTCGTCTATTGAGTATTATTGTTGAATGTGCCGTCTCATAGGATACGCCACAGAGTAGTTTCTAAAGCCAGTATTCAGTATTCAGATATTCGATATTCAGAGCTGCAATCGACGGCGGCGAGAAAAAATGGCGCTTTCGCAATAGCTACAGCTAAGTCTGAAACCAATTTTGTCAGCTACAGTTTCAGATTAAATCAGCTACAGCTTGGCTCAACCACTGTTCCCGGAACGAACGCATTTCAGAAGGTTAAACAAAACAGCGTTGATGAATTTGCTATGGCGGATACTCCTGATTGGCCATAGTTCTGATGCGATCGCAAAAATGATGCCCTTAGTTAAACTTTACACATTCCCACAGGCGATCGTGCCGCAATTCCTCTACTGACGGGCAAAAGCGCCAAATGCTGTCTTTTTGGCTATTGACAATTGGTTGCATTAATCATCAAACTTAGGTATGTTAGTGACACCAAGACTCATTAAGCTGGCAGACTTAATACTGTTTGTCCCTTTTGGCTAGCAGTTTGAATCTCTTTTAAGCAGAGATTTTCGAATGCCGGTGACCGGATTTGTCGCTTGTGAATGAGAAAGTATTGTCTGAAACCTGCTAAGAGCCACAGCATCTCCACACAACTTTTCTACATTAACCTTTGAGTTAAACTCCATGACCTTTTCGAACTCTAGCAATCCATCCGATTCGGGCGACTGCCTGGAATTAGAGATTGCGGTTGATTGTCTAACTCGCTGGGACATTTATATCTATTTGCAAGAGTATTCAATTCCCTGTAAATGTGGGCACGGTCAGCCACTAAGAGTACAAGTTGGCAATGCTGCTGCTGCTATTCAACTCTGGAGCATTTTTCGAGTATTTACTGCTTCTAAACAAGCTCAAGTTCAACATCTGAAGCGATGCTGGCGCAAAGAAATTGCGACATAGTCCAAGTTTGTCAAGCTATCTAAGGTTGATAAATTGCTAGATATTTAGCTCGGTTTTCAACCTTTATTTGGGTTTTTAGGTCGATTTATGAAAATAGGTTTTCAGCAGTCTATTGATTTTTTAATCGAGGTCTAAGAGGTTTCTATCGATAGTGTATGTAGTTGGATTTTAGAATTTTGCTGTTGTCCTCATAAAGGCGATATTCATTCAATGAGCCTTTTCTTTTGCGAGCAGTACAATCATGGTATCTAATCACAGCCTAGAAGTTCATTTTCCTGAGAAGCAAGATGTGCTTAAGTCGCTTCTAAATCAGGAAGGGTTGCGATTAACGAATCAACGTCAGGAGATTGTGGCGTTATTTACGACTTCATTTGCCGATGAGAAACACCTCAGTGCTGAAGAGATTCATCATCAGCTTTTGCGTCAGGGGCAAAAAATTAGCTTTTCTACAATTTATCGAACGCTTCACGTAATGGTTGATCTCGGTATCTTGCGAGAAGTAGAGTTAGCTGAAGGGAAGAAGTACTACGAGCTGAATGCCCCTTTTGCGAGCCAGCACCATCATCTTGTTTGTGTGCAGTGTGGTGAGGTACATGAGTTCGAAGATGATCGGGTAATTAAAGTAAGTCAGCAAGAAACCCATGAGCGAGGTTTTTCACTGCTGAATTGCCAATTTACGGTCTACGGCGTCTGCCCTCAATGTCACAACATGTTCAATTCAGGTGGATAGTAGCTTGGCAATTGCTGATGAAAGCTGCATGAGCGTCTCCTGAAAAAGTGCGGCGTTTTAATTTTTTTCCCGAATGGTCAAAGAATTCGCTTAGCGGTATTTGGCATTCTGTTTAATGCTCAGACGAAATGCCCGCTCAAAAAAAATGCCCGCTCAAAAAAGATGATGTGTTTTCAAAATTGAAATATCTCATTAGCGATCGCTCCGTTTGTACTTCTAAGACTTATGGCTAAAAGGGCAACCCCTTGTTGCGGACTGGTGTGGATCGATTAACGCTTGACGACTTTCGCTAAAGCGATCTAGTGTCTCTACTGCAAGGCCACCTTCAGAGCGAAGACTGCCGCTTTCACTGCCACCAAATTTGTCACAAACGGCTCGATGCGCTTTGGCTAGGGAAAGATAGGCTTGCACAAATTCTTGGTGGTGCTGCTGAAGAGCGAGGGGAAGGTTTTCAAATGACGAATGCAGACGCTTCCAGATCTGCATTAGGGCAGCATGTTCCCAGGACATGAGACCACTAAAATTGGCGGACTGGACTTTGGGCGGAGCCATCGAGCGACGTACGATTTTTTCATATTCTTGGCGGCTAAAACTACCGGCTAGTTCCATGGCGGCTCCCGATGCCAAAAGCAGTTCAGTCGCTGTTTTAAGCTCGATTTGCGCCTGCTGAATATTGTCTAATGCCAGGTGAGTCTCAAAGCGTCGCAGGCAGATAATCAGCCCCTGAACGTTGAGAAAAAAGGCCCAATGAAACCCTCGCCAAATGGTTTGAGATTGATTAGGAATCATGAAATCTACAGGTTATCTAAATCAGGAGTCTGGATATCAAACACTCTTCTCAGCAGGTAAATGTAACTGATAAATCCTTGCGTTTGCTGCTTGATTTGCTGAGCATCTAGGTGGGGAGTTTGAAGACAGATTTCAACAAAACATCGACAGGTCAATAGCAGTCCTTTAACTAGGCAAATAGCAGGATTTTTGGTGCGGACATGGCGAGTCTGAAAATACAGATCATAGTCTTCAACTTCCCAAGGTTTGAGGGACGTTTTAGTCTGAGTAACGTCGGCAGTTTGAGTGTCAAGATGTCCTAGATTTGCGATGGCCTGATCGATGCGGTTGAGTGCTGATTGCGGTGAATTGCTTTCTAATGCCTGCAGAAGCTGTTGTAAGGCTTGATCAATACGATCGCTTTCATCAACAGACAAGTGCTGATCGATGGGCAGGTCCCAAGGAACCAAAAGTTCTAAGAAAGTTGAAGATTCACTGGGCACGGTCTCCATGAGCCATTCTCGGTTCACTGTCGGAGTCATAGAAGGGGTTTTAATCAGGATTTTGGGATTCGGTGGCGGCCATTTTTTGGCGCAGGCTAAGGGGGCGCATGTCGGTCCAAACTTCTTTGATGTAGTCGAGACAGTCTTGCTTGGTGCCGACTTTTTGATCGGCGCGCCAGCCCCAGGGAATTTCTTTATGTTCGGGCCAGATGGAGTAGCGCTCTTCGTCACTGATAACGACGCGATAGGTAGGTTCGGGAGATGAAGATTGGGTCATTTTAGTACCTCGAAATTGGGTAGATGGGTATGAGGGTGTGAGGGTAGATGGGTGGCAGTTTTTTACTGATTACCTATGAATAAAAAGGTGGAATTCTGCCTGTGCGAAGCAGCGGGATCAGGAATAAGGAACCAAGAACAAAATCAAATCTAGACATAGTTAGCTTCCCTCAGGGCGGTAAGTGACTTGCAAAACGCTTTGTAGATGGCGTCAATGTCGTCGGGAGTGTGGGCGGTGGAGAGGAAGCCACCTTTGTCGCCGCCGCGCAGGTGAATGCCCTGATTGAGCAGGTGGTAGGAGATGAGGTTGAGGGCGGTTGGGGAAATTTGGCTTTGGGTGAGGGCGATCGCGAAAAATGAGCCGAAGCGGGTAAATCGAATCGGCATGTTGGCGCTGGTGGTGAAGGCGTTAAGGCGATCGACGAGGTCAGCGGTGCGCTGATTGAGGGTTGACTGGAGGGCTGGCCCGGCGTCTTTGAGGTGCTGGAGGGCGGCGCGGGCAGCGGCCAAAGCCAGGGGATGCTTGCAAAAGGTGCCCGCGAAAAAGGTGGTGGGCACCTGCGGCGCAGAGTCGTCGCCAAACTGCCAGGGGCCACCGTCTATATGATTCATGAATTTGGCCTGGCCCGCGATGATCGAAAGGGGCAGGCCGCCACCGGCAATTTTGCTGTAGGTGGCGAGGTCGGCCTGGATGCCGAAGTGGGCCTGAGCCCCGCCGGGATGCACCCGGAAGCCGGTGACCATTTCGTCAAAAATTAGGGCGATGTCGGCGGACTGGGTGAGGTCGCGCAGGGCGTGGAGAAAGTCGCGGGGCTGGAGTTCGGGGCAGCGGCTCTGAACGGGTTCCACCAGCACAGCGGCGAGTTGACTCCGCTGAGATTTGATGACATCCAGAGATTTAGGGTTGCCGTATTCCAGCACGAGCACATCTTTGGCCGTGGCTTTAGGAATGCCAAGGGCGGCGGGTACAGCGCGGGTGCCGAGGAAGTTTTGCAGCAGTCCGGTGAGGGGAGCGAGCAGGGGCCTAGCCTGGAGCGATCGCACCGCTTTCTTGCGGGCATATTCGCTTAGGGGGGCGCGCATCAGCGCCGCGTCAAAGTGGCCGTGATAACTGTTGGTGAAGACGGCGACTTTGGATCGCTGCGTCGCGGTGCGGGCAAGGCGCACGGCGGTCATCACGGCTTCGGTGCCGGTGTTGCTAAAGGTGATGCGCTCCATGCCAGTGAGGTCGCTGGCGAGCTGGGCAACTTCCCCCACAATTGGGGACTGCGGCCCAATCTGGATGCCCCGGTCGAGCTGTTCGGCGATCGCGGCTTTGATAAAGGGCGGGTTGTGGCCGAACAGGTTGGTGCCCAAGCCCATCAGAATGTCGACGTATTCGTTGCCGTCCACGTCCCACAGGCGGGAGCCCTGCGATCGCTCTACCGCGATGGGGTAGCACATCTCTTTGATTTCGGGCGAGAAAGCGTACCCGATGGCGGTTTTATCGGCCAACATAGCACGATTCGCCGCCGCAATTTGTTTGGAGGTGCGGGTGCGACGGGTGTAGGTGTCGATTAGGGTTTGCAGATGAGTTGGGGGAGATTGAGTGAGAGTCATGGGTTGATTGGGGTCAAGGGCAGGGGGCGCTCGGCCGGGCGCCCGTACTGGGTATCTATGATTTGCGGCAGATGAAGTGAGCGGAGTGGTTGGCGTCGAGAGGAGCGCCGTCGATGGTTTCGAGAGTGATAGCGGTGAAGCCGACGGCCTCTAGCGCGGCCTGAACGTTGGGGAGGGGGTGGCCTTTGACGCGATAGGTGAGGGGCGATCGCGTCCAGGTGGGCTGCATATTTTCAAACTGAGACAGCAGGCGTAGCCGCAGGCGAGTCAAACGACGCAAACTCAAAAGCCGATAGAGCGCGTGTTTGAGCGGCTGAGTTAGGCTAGCCCACCAAGAGTCAGGCGGCTGAGCCTGGAAAATTTCGACGTGAAATGCGCCTTCTGAGGTTTCAGGATGATATTCCGGGGTGAGCCGCCAGGCGTGGCGACGGCTGATTTCGCCTTCGACGATGTGACCGCGCCACCACTTTTGCATCTGGTCGGGATGGTTGAGGTCAAATGCGAATATTCCGCCCGATCGCAGAGCCTGATAGACATTCCGAAATACCTGCGTCAAATCGTCTAGCGTCATGATGTGATTCAGTGAGGCGCTGGTGGAAAACGCTCCGTCAACCGGTTCCGGCAGCCGAAAGCGGCGAGCGTCCTCAAGCATGAAGGTGGCCTGGGGCGCATTTTGGTGGGCGTAGGTCAGCATGCGCTCAGAGCCGTCTAGTCCAGTGACCTGGTAGCCAGCCGCGACCAATGGCTGAATCAGCTGCCCGGTGCCGCAGCACAAATCCAAAATGGCGGCGTGGGGCGGTAGGTGCGGCAACAACACGCGCTGCAAAAATTTGAGCTGCTCGCGACCATAGTCCGGCCCCATTGTCTCGTTATAGAGCCAGGCCCAGGTGTCGTAGTCGGTGTAGCGTTGCGTGGTGGTCATGGGGGGAAGGGAGTAGGGAGCAGGGAATAAGGGGGAATGGGCGTGGCAGGGCGTTTAATGGGAAGCCGAAACGGGCGGTGGTTTGAGGGCTCCAGATTTTTTCAGGGCGCTGAGGTAGGTGGTAAAAAGCGCTTCATCTAGCGGGGGGCAATCGAAGGGGGCATTGGCTAAACCGGTAATGGCGTTGCAGCAGTCGAAGGGCAATTCTTTCTGAGCGGTAGTCTCGGTGGCATCGCTTTCGCTGCGAGATGAGAACAGGGCGACGAGGGGATAGAGGGGATGGTCGGTTTGGCCTTGAGCGATCGCCCGCAACTGTCCGTGCCACTGCTCGTAAGGTACTCGCTGGATGGGATATCCGGCGGCGCGGCAGGCGGCAAACAGCCCATCTGAGGAGGCCGGTTGCGGGTGAATTAGGTGGAAGACTTGCCCTTGGGACTGGGGTTGTCGAGAAAGATAGGCGATCGCGCTGCTAACATAATCTACCGGCAAGATGTCCAGCGGCATGGCTCCCTGGGGGGCGCGGCCGAGCTGGATGTAGCCCTGCATCAGTCGATAGAGAAAATCATTGGCGTTGAACGCGCCGGTTTGGCTATGGCCAGAGATGGGGCCGGGGCGATAGATGGTGATTGGGAGGCCGCGATCGCCTGCCTGCTGCACTAGCTGCTCTGCCACCCATTTGGTGCGGTTGTAGCCGCCAGCGGGGACGGGATAGCGATCGAGCGGGTCGGCTTCGCGCATTTTGGCCTGACCAGCAGGCGGGGTCGGCGGCAGTACGCTCAGGGTCGAGGTGAAGTGGAGCGGTTTGGGATGGTGCTCGCAGGCCAGACGGATCACTTCCCGCGTGCCCCAAACGTTGGTTTCCCGCAGCAGCGCATAGGGCGATACGTGATGTACCTCAGCGCCGTTGTGGTAAACGGCGTCGATGCTGGCCGCTAGCGATCGCCAGTCTTGCTCCGAAAGTCCCAAATGGGGTTTAGCTAAGTCCCCCGGCTGTACGGTGATACGAGATTGAAAATCGTCCTGCCAAATGCTGTAGCCCTTTAGCGATGCTTGCAGCCGCTGCCATGCTGCCGCTGTGGACTCGGCCCGGATTAAGCACACAATTTCAGCCTGGGTTTGTCGTAGCAGTGCCTCTAGCAGAAATGCCCCCAGAAATCCGGTCGCGCCGGTTAGGAGAATGGTTTTGTGGGGGGCGGGGGAGTGGGGGAGTGGGGGAGTGGGGATGATGTCGGCGGGGAGGAGGATGTCCTGTTGCCAGTCGGCGGCGGGGGCGGGGGAGTGGGGGAGTGGGGGAGCAGGGGAAGGGGGGCGTGGAGGAGAGGGGGGAGCAGTGTGCACCGCGGTGCGGGTGAGCGGGGCGGGCATTGCGGGTGTGGGTGCT
>JBCCJU010000015.1:0-52452 GCA_039027715.1 Cyanobacteria bacterium P01_C01_bin.120 | reverse complement strand
GAGGTGATTAGCGCTAACCAAATTAACGAAACTGAAGCGACGGTCTATCAAAAGCTGGTATCGCTGCTGAACTTGCCCTCGGAAACGGTCAGTCGCTTGGAAACCGCTGCCCTGGAGGATTTGAAATCATGACTCATACCCTTTCCGCACCGGCTGATGCCGCTTCGGCGATCGCCCCCATGCTGCAGATTACCGGGCTCAATTTCTTTTACGGCGAAAGCCATATTTTACGAGATGTCGATTTGGTGGTTCCCCAAGGCCAAATGGTGTGCCTGATTGGTCGCAATGGCGTCGGCAAAACCACCCTGCTGAATAACATCATGGGACTGCTCATGCCCCGCATCGGCGACATTGTTTACGAAGGGCGATCGCTGTTAAAAACTTCGCCCGATAAGCGGGCCCGGCTGGGCATCGGCTACGTGCCCCAGGGCCGAGAGATCATTCCCCGGCTGACCGTCAAAGAAAATCTGGTTATTGGTCAGGAGGCGCTGGGCGATCGCGGCAAAAAGTCTTCAACCGTCCCCGCTGAAATTTTTGAACTTTTTCCAGTGCTGGAAACCATGCTCGATCGCATGGGCGGCGACCTCAGCGGGGGACAACAGCAGCAGTTGGCGATCGCCCGCGCCCTGATGAGCAAACCCAAACTGCTGGTGCTCGACGAACCTACCGAAGGCATTCAGCCCTCCATTATTTTGGATATTGAGGCTGCCGTCCGCCGGATTATCCAAACCACCGGCATTTCCGTGCTGTTAGTTGAACAGCATCTGCACTTTGTCCGTCAGGCCGACTATTACTACGCCATGCAGAAAGGCGGCATTGTCGCTTCGGGGCCGACTTCAGAGCTCAGCAACGCCGTGATTCAAGAATTTCTCGCGGTGTAAGGGACAATTCCGCCATGAGTCTCATCAAAATCTTCCCATCTATCTCTAAACTTGTTCTATGGGAATATCCCGCCTCGCCAGTCCCCTTTTTAACTATCCATTGGTCAAAATTCGGTCAAAGCTCCAGGTGACTGGGCTTCTCGGCTGTCGCTGGTGAAGGGCTGTAAACAGAATTTTGAGGCTCCGTTGCGGTCTTTTCTGGGGGGTATTTCGTTTTCCCCCCAGCCCCCCCTTCGACCAGGACGAATCTGCCGTCCTGGACCTCGCAGAAGGGGTGATCGGTCGGCTGTGCTCAAGCTCCTGTTGCCGGTCGAGTAAAGTTCCGACCAGTTCCATTTTTAGATTTGGTCGTAAAACCTTTGCCACACAAGCGACGGAGCAACTTGTGTGTAATGGATAGTTTTTTGGGGAAATAACAGTTCTTTTGCTGACCTTGAATAACTTTATTGAGGAGATTTTGATCGGTGTTGAGGAAACTAGCCCTTGTTTTCGTCGCTGTAGCCTGCATTATTGGCCTCACCAGTGTGGCCACCAGAGCCAATATTGTGGCTGAGCCGGTGATGTATGGAATTGACGGACAGCCCTTTGAGGGATATTTCGCGATTAATGAAGGCTTTGGTGACGAGCAGCCCATTGTCATGCTGGTCCATGACTGGAACGGGATTGATGATTACGAGCAGCGTCGCGTACAGATGCTGGCCGAGCGTGGCTATGCAGCCTTTGCCGTTGATTTATACGGCCAGGGCGTGCGGCCCGCCAATGCCGAGGAATCGCGCGCTGAAAGTAGCAAACTCTATAGCGATCGCCCCACCATGCGGCAGCGGTTGCGAGCCGGACTAGCGGAAGCCCAATCCATGGCAGGTGTTGATCCAGAGCGGGTGGTGGCAATGGGCTACTGCTTCGGTGGTGCCGCCGTCCTGGAAATGGCCCGCGCTGGAGTAGATATCGATGGCTTCGTTAGCTTTCATGGGGGACTCGGCACACCACAGGGACAAGACTATAGCGCTGCTCAGGCACCCATTTTAATCTTGCACGGCGGCAACGATCCGGTGGCTCCCATGTCAGAAGTCGCGGCCTTGGCGGATGAACTGAATACCGCGAATGTGGAATATGACATGGAAATTTACGGCGGCGTACTCCATTCGTTCACCGTTTGGGGCGCTAAAGACGACAGCTCCCAGTATGATCCCGACGCGGATACGCAGTCCTGGGATGCCCTGCTAGCCTTTTTGGAGCGGCAGGTACGGTAGCAGAGTGGGAGGGTGGCTGAGTGTGAGGGTATGAGGGTGATGGGGTACGGGCGAACAGCCGTTTGCCCGTACGAGGCGGTTGGTGAGTGATCTGTTAGGGCAAGCAGCTTGCCCGCAAGCAAGCCCAATTATCTTGCCTGGAACAAAAGCGATCGCGGGCTTCACTTTTCCGCCCTTGACCCGCTTGCCCGTTCTGGAAATGGTGGGCAATTAATTGATCAAGGGAGTGCAGCGATCGCTCAAAGCCATTATTCACCCTACGATTCAGAATTCAGAATTCCGACTTCTTCTAAACCGTCATAATGTCCTTTTCTTTGGCCTTTAATGCCTCATCAATTTGCGCTGTGTATTTATCCGTCAGAGTCTGAACTTCATCTTGCAAATCACGCAGTTCATCTTCAGAAATTTCGCTGTCTTTTTCCTGCTTTTTAAAAACATCGATGCCATCGCGACGCACATTGCGTACTGAAATTCGGCCTTCTTCGGCATATTTGCTAGCAACTTTGACAAATTCCTTCCGTCGCTCATTGGTCAGCGGCGGAATATTCAGTCGGATCAGCTTGCCGTCATTGTTAGGCACCAAGCCGATATCCGACATAGAAATTGAGCGCTCAATATCGCTCAGTGAGCTGGGATCAAACGGCTGCACCATGAGCGTGCTGGCGTCCGGCGTACTGATGTTGGCCAGTGACTTAAGTGGCGTCGGACTACCGTAATAATCCACCATGATTTTGTCTAGAAGTGACGCATTAGCTCGCCCTGTTCGAATGGTGTTGAATGCCCGTTTAGTCGCATCCACCGCGTTTTGCATCGCTAATTCAATATCAGTTAAGTCAGCTAACTTCACAGGACTCTCCCACTAATGTGCCAATTGATTCTCCCATCACTGCCCGGCGAATGTTACCTGGCACCGATAGATCAAATACCATAATAGGGATATTGTTGTCTTTGCACAGCGCGATCGCCGTACTATCCATCACTTTAAGCTCGTTGGCCAGCACGTGACCGTAGGTCAAGCTCTTAAATCGTTTGGCTTCAGGGTTGATTTTAGGGTCAGAATCATAGACCCCGTCTACCTTTGTGCCCTTAAAAACGACCTCAGCCCCAATCTCAGCAGCCCGCAGTGCGGCTGTCGTATCCGTTGTAAAAAAGGGATTGCCAGAGCCCGCTCCAAAAATTACGACGCGATTTCTTTCTAAATGGCGAATTGCTCGACGGCGGATATAAGGCTCTGCCACTTCCTGCATGGTAATGGCCGTCTGCACTCGAGTAGGCGTACCGTTGCGCTCGATCGCATCCTGCAGCGTCATGGCATTCATGACGGTGGCGAGCATACCAATGTAGTCAGCGGTAGCCCGATCCATGCCGGCAGCAGAGCCCTTAATGCCCCTAAAAATATTGCCACCGCCGACGACGATGGCAATCTGAATTCCGGTTTTAGCAGCAGCGCTCACTTCCTCCGAGATAGATTGAACAATATCAGGATCAATGCCGTAAGAAAGCCGCCCCATCAGGGCTTCACCGCTTAGTTTAAGAAGCACACGCTGGTAAGTATTGCCCATATAGTTTTTAATTCCTAACTCATACCCCAAAGAGCCCCCATACATCTAATCATACTTGGGAGAAACCTGACCGCGATCGCCCTTTGCCGCTCTAGTCGAGGTCAACGGCTGCTGCGTCAAATCTCTAGGGGTAGTGGTGGGAGGATAGAGTAAGGGGCAAAACCCTCACAGCCGCAGCTTGTGGTTGCGACGACTGCCAAATAAATAGCTATAAACGTAGGACATCTCGCACCCGAGGAAAAAGAGCTGGCAAGTGAAGTAAATCCACAACAGCAGAATCATCACCCCACCAATCGCGCCATAGGATTGATATTGTCCGCCGATATGGATAATGTTGCGGCTCACCAACTGCTGCAGCAAAATCAAAAATGTTGTTGTGAATAGAGTTCCGGGCCATAGATCTTTCCAGGGCGTGACTGTCGATGGCAAAAACCGCAGCAGCAGCAAAACGGCCAGAGCCAGCAGCAAAAAAGACGAGCCGAGCTGTAGCGTTCTGGCCACCAGCAGACTGTTGATATCTAATATGGCGATCGCGCGATCCATGTTGACGATGATGCCGAGCACTGTCCGAATCGCAATATTGGACAGCAGTGACAGCAGCAGCAGTAGCGACGTACTCATAACCAGACCAAAGGCAAACAGCCGCTTCACCAAAAAAGCGATGGCATTTGCTTGCAAAGAAGTTGATTCGTTAGCGTCACTCTCTTCAGCTTTCCAAATGTGGTCCACCGAACGATCAAGGGCACTGAATACGCCGCTAGCGGCAAAAAACGACAAACCAAATCCTACAATTCCGGCTCCCACGCTCTGACGATTCAGGCTCAGCAGGGTGTCTTCAACAATTTCAAAAGCTTCAGACGGTAAAGAATTTTGCGTAAACGTCAAAATCCGCTGCGCGGCGTCGGTCTCTGGTCCTAACAAAAATCCGAGAACGCTAGCAATGACCAGCGCAATGGGGAACAAAGAGAACAGCGCATAGTAAGAAAGGGCAGCCCCCATTTCCAAACACTGGTCTTTCTGCCATTTCAGTCCCGTTTTGATAAACAACTGCGCCCAGCGGCGAGAGATAACTTTGTCTCTAAAAAATGAAACCATCGCGATCGCTTGCAGTTAGTCCAACAGCAATTAACAGTATCGCTAAATATTACGTTCAAGGAAAGCTGCACACCCCATTTAAGGAGGTGATGAGCGGCTTAATAGCGGCTGCCACCAAGACTCATTAGCTAAATACCACTTTGCGGTGTGCGCTAACCCCGTTGCAAAATCATACTGGGGCTGCCAATCTAAATCCTGCTGGATTTTGGCAATATCCATGGCATAGCGGCGATCGTGGCCGGGACGATCGCGCACAAACGTAATGAGTTGGCTCGCCGGAGAAACCGGCAAATCTACGGCAAACGCATCCATCAGGTCGCAAAGCTGCTGCACGATATCAATATTTTTGACCTGATTATTGCCGCCAATATTATAGGTTTCACCAGGAGTCGCCTTTTGCAAAACGGTCGCGATCGCATCGCAGTGGTCTTCCACATGCAGCCAATCCCGCACATTTTGGCCATCGCCGTATACCGGCAAAGGCTGGCCCGATAAAATATTGACGCACATCAAAGGAATCAGTTTTTCAGGAAACTGATAAGGCCCATAGTTATTGGAACAATTAGTAATTAGTGTCGGCAAACCATAGGTATGAAAATAGGCCCTAACCAGATGATCGCTGCCTGCTTTAGAAGCTGAATAAGGACTGTTAGGAGCGTAAGGAGTCGTTTCACTAAAAGCCGGCTCATCGGGTCCTAAACTACCAAAAACTTCATCCGTAGACACGTGTAAAAAGCGAAAGTGTTCAGGCTTTTTCTGAGCATTCCAATATTGTCGAAAAGCCTCTAGCAAAGCGAATGTGCCTACCACATTGGTCTGGACAAAGGCCGCCGGGCCGAGAATGGAGCGATCGACATGGGACTCTGCCGCAAAGTGAACGACTGTATCAATTTGATGGATTTTCAGCAGCTCAGCAGCTAGGGACTGATCGGTAATATCACCTTGCACAAACGTGAAGTTAGGCTGAGTTTCTAAATCTTGTAAATTGGCGCGATTACCGGCATAGGTTAAAGCATCAAGGACGACAATTTTTTCAGCCCTTCGATAATAGTAATGCACAAAGTTAGAGCCAATAAATCCAGCTCCGCCGGTAATGAGTAAACGTTGACCTTGCAAAACCATTTTTGAAAACTTTGTTGGGGCTATATCAGTTCAATTTGACAGTCGTCACCAATCATAAATCGTGAAGCTTTGGGCCGCTTAGGGCTATGAATCAATCGGGCGCGGCGACCAATTAAGCTATCAACAATCCGCTGATGTAATTCTTCAATTACGGCGTCTTCTAAAACGACACTGTGATCTATTTCGACATCGACCATTTTGACGCCATTGGCGATGCTGCTGTAGGAGCCAATAAAACAGTTCTCAATATGACAGTTCTCCCCGATCGCCACGGGGCCGCGAATGGTTGAGTTTACGATCTTGGAGCCTTTACCAATGCGGACTCGACCGCTAATTTGGGTCATCGCATCAACGTCACCGGCAACGTCACAGCCCAGGGTTTCATCCAAGATAATTTGATTAGCAGCGAGCAAATCATCCTTTTTACCGGTGTCCAGCCACCAACTCTGCAGAGGCTGGGCCATCACATTGCTCCCCGCATCGACCAGAGACTGAATCGCGTCGGTAATTTCCAATTCGCCGCGAGGTGAGGGGTTAAGCTGAGCGATGGCTTGATGAACTTGAGGGGAGAAAAGATAGACGCCAACCAAAGCCATATCCGAAGGCGGCGTCTGGGGCTTTTCCACCAGGCGAGTCACGCGGCCCTGGGCATCAAGTACGGCGACCCCAAACGCCGTCGGGTTAGGCACTTGCTTTAGCAAAATCAGAGCATCCAGCGATCGCTGCATAAATTGCTCCACAAACCCAGTCAGGCTGTCGCGAATTAAGTTATCCCCCAAATACATCAGAAACGGCGCATCCCCCAGAAATGGCTGCGCCACCTTAACGGCGTGAGCCAAGCCATCGGGGCTGGCCTGAAGAATGTAGGTAATTTGCGCGCCAAACAGAGCGCCGTCGCCAGTGGCTGCCATAATGTCATCCCCCGTTTCGGGACTGACCACAATGCCAATATCGGTGATGCCAGCGGCGACAATTTGCTCAATGCCGTACCAAAGAATCGGCTTGTTGACCACGGGAACCAACTGCTTAGCACCGGTATAAGTCAGGGGCCGTAACCGGGTACCCCGACCGCCAGACAACATCAGCGCCTTCATGGTCATGGCGTCACCTCTGCTGGCTGCTGGCGGGTTGACGCCATTAGTTCAGCCAGCATTTTGCGCAGACTGACGCGCCAATGGGGAGCGGTCTGATGCAGCACCGCCGCTAACTTGTCGCCGGCGAGAACGGCGTAGGCGGGCCGCTGGGCCGCGGTAGGGTACTGATTCGTCGTAATGGGCAGCACGGTTTTGACCCGAAGGGGCCAGCCTAGCGCGGCGGCTTCCTCAAAGATGGCGACGGCAAAGTCATACCAGCTAACAGCGCCGCTGTTGGTGAAGTGGTAGATACCGTAGGTAGAAGCGGTGACTCGGGGAATTAGCGCGGCGAGCGCGGCAGCAATGTCGTAGCTCCAGGTGGGGCAGCCCACCTGGTCATAAACCACCTTTAACGTTTCTCGCTCGGCCCCAACCCGCAGCATGGTTTTGACAAAATTGCCGGCTCCTTTGGCGCCATAGACCCAAGCCGTACGCATGATGATATGGCGATCGCAGCCGCTCCGCACGGCCTGTTCTCCCACCAACTTGGACTGACCGTATACCCCCAGCGGCTGAGTGGGAGCAGTGGGCTGATAGGGACGATTTTGCTGGCCGTCAAACACATAGTCGGTGGAAAGCTGCACCAGAGTGGCGCCACAGGCTTGAGCGGCTTGAGCCAGACGTTTCGGCGCCTCTCCGTTAATAGCGTGGGCCAGTTCTGGCTCACTTTCGGCTTTGTCTACTGCAGTATATGCGGCGGCATTCACAATCACATCGGGCTGCTGAGCTATCACCTGCGGTGCGATATCGGCCAGTTGAGTTAGGTCGAGGTCAGCGCGGCCCCACGCAGTGACGGGGCCCACTGTCGGCAGGGTCGTCAACAATTCCTGGCCGACCTGTCCTTGGCTGCCAATCAGCAAAATTTTCATTAGGCAAATACCTTGGCCTCAGCCCAGCGATCGCCCTGTTGGTCTTTAGCTGATAATATCGGCGTTTTTCCAGCCAGTGGCCAGGCGATCGCCAAATCAGGGTCATTCCACAAAATAGTGCGCTCATGCTCCGGGGCATAGTAATCCGTCGTTTTGTAGAGCACATCAGCCCGCTCAGACATGACGTAAAAGCCGTGAGCGAAGCCCTCTGGCACCCAAAGCTGACGGTGATTTTCGGCAGACAAAATCACCCCTACCCACTGCCCAAAAGTGGCAGAACTCCGCCGCAGATCCACCGCCACATCAAAGATTTCGCCACTCACGACCCGCAAGAGCTTGCCCTGGGTAGCTTGAATCTGATAGTGCAGCCCCCGCAAAATGCCGCCGCCAGACTGAGAATGATTGTCCTGCACAAACGTGCGCTCTAGCCCGGTTTTGTCAGCAAATACTCGCTGATTAAAGCTTTCCATAAAAAATCCCCGATGATCGCCGTGTAACTGCGGCTCAAATAGAAGAACTTCAGGAATATCGGTAAGGATAACTTTCATGCTGACGGCGTCAGAAATGCGCAGGTGAGCTTAGCCAGGCATGGATTAACAAATAACCCAAGGAACCGTTGACTGGCAGAATCAGTGGCAGCACGCCACTTAAATGCGATCACGCCACCGCAGAGAGTTTATCTCGAACCGAGCACAAACACCATGAATCGCTGTGAGAAGCAGTCGCAAATCACCAAAGACTTCATTGCTAACCAGTTGAACAAGTGCGCTTAAAGGCTCGCGGTGCCCCGACAATCAGGAAAATAGCGGATCTCTATACATCGATATATCTCTATTTATCACTATTGACCTGTGCTGTAGTCGATCTTTTTCGAGATGGTGAGAGTGCTTTTGATCATATTGCAGTTCCGACGTATTTAGCTTGATGTACTTTTGAATTGTCTTGGATGAAAAAGTACAGTTCTTAGCCAGTGAGTAAGTTGATTCGGTTTTCATCGGCTTCTGCTATTGGCTCAAAAGCCTGCAGTAAATTAAATATTTTCAGTTAATTTTTCGATGAATAGAGTACTCTCAATTATTTTGGGTGGCGGCGCGGGCACCCGACTATATCCCCTAACCAAAACCAGAGCAAAACCCGCTGTTCCCTTAGCCGGAAAGCATCGTTTAATTGATATTCCTATCAGTAACTGCATCAATTCTAATATTCTCAAAATTTATGTTCTGACTCAGTTCAATTCTGCTTCCCTCAACCAACACATTGCGCGATCGTTTGGCTTTTCGGGTTTTCAACAGGGTTTTGTAGAAGTGCTAGCGGCCCAGCAAACGCCCGAAAATACCAGTTGGTTTCAGGGCACCGCAGATGCGGTGAGGCAATATTTATGGATGTTTCGAGAGCAGGATGTTGACGAATATCTGATTTTGTCTGGCGACCACCTCTATCGCATGGATTATAGCGATTTTATTGCTCGACACCGCGAAACCAACGCCGATGTGACGCTCTCAGTTCTGCCAATTGACGAAGAGCGGGCATCCAGTTTTGGTCTGATGAAGATTAACGATAAAGGACGCATTGTTGCCTTCAGCGAAAAACCTGAGGGCGAAGTTCTCCGCCAAATGCAGGTTGATACAACGACCCTAGGACTGACGGCTGAGGAGGCGATTGCAAAACCCTACATTGCTTCCATGGGGATCTATGTCTTTAAGCGACAGGCATTAATTCATTTATTGGAAAGCCAGCTAGGCCATACTGATTTCGGTAAAGAAATTTTGCCCCTGGCCATTCAAAAGATGAACGTTCAAGCTTATCTTTTCAATGACTATTGGGAAGATATTGGCACAATCAAGGCGTTTTTTGATGCCAATTTGGCACTGGTCGAACAGCCGAATCCGGCCTTTAGTTTTTACGATAAAAGCGCCCCGATTTACACTCGGGCTCGATATTTGCCGCCAACTAAGCAGTTGGAGTGTCACGTCACTGAATCAATGATTAGCGAAGGCTGCATCCTGAAAAACTGTCGGATTGTTCACTCCGTTGTCGGCATTCGGACTCGGGTCGAGTCAGGCTGTGCGATCAAGAATAGCTTGCTGATGGGAGCCGATTATTATCAGGCTGATTTTGAACGTGAGGGCAGTTGCGATCGCAGCTCTATTCCTTTGGGAATTGGGGCCAACAGCGTAATTGAGAACGCCATTATCGATAAAAATGCTCACATTGGCTGCGACGTCAAGATTCTCAATAAAGATCACGTCCAAGAGGCTAATCGTGAATCAGAAGGCTTTTACATTCGCAACGGCATTGTAGTGGTGCTGAAAGATGCCACCCTGCCTGATGGCACAGTGATTTAAACTTACGCAGCAGATCTTTGTAAAGCAGTCGATAAAATCGCAGGCCGTCAACTCATACCGCTATAAATTTGAGGAGTTACCGTTCTGTAACTAAACCTTTTTATTTATTGAGCGACAACTTTATCAAAGCCTCGTTTGTCTATGGTTTAGATAAGTTTTGAAGCGCAAGCGATCGCATGCTTCAGCGAAAAACCTAAGATAGGGATACTTAGCGCGGATAATGAGCCTTGATGTCGAAAAGGCACAATTAAGGCTAAAGGTGCCGCGAGCAACGAAAACATTGGCGATCGCGACTGCTTGAAGCGATGCTGTTTCGCCAAGTCATATTTGGGGAGTCAACATGAGCACATTAAATATGAGCACATTAAATGAAGTATCCCAAGAGTCAGTCTTCACAATGACTCTCGAATCAGTAGCGGAACTCGCCAAGCGTCTCGATCAGGACGCTTACGGTAGCGCTTTCGAGGGGCTTAAAGACTGGCATCTGCTGAGGGCGATCGCCTTTCAGCGGCCTGAGCTTGTCCAAAACTATACGTATCTGCTCGACAACGAACCCTTCGATGAAGCGTAAACGGTCTTAAGCTCGATGACGCCGGCAGAGTCTGCCAAAAAGTCACAGGTCATTTTAGGAATCGGCGGCGGCATTGCCGCTTACAAGGTGTGCGAAGTGGCTTCTGCCCTGGCCAAGTGGGGGGTGGAAACCATTCCTGTAATGACCACCGCCGCTCAAGAATTCGTGACTGCTCTGTCGTTTGCGAGCCTGTGTCGTCATCCGGCTTACATCGATCAGGATTTTTGGGCCGCTAACCAACCGCGTCCTTTACATATTGAGTTAGGCGAATCTGCCGACCTCCTGGTCATCGCACCGCTTACAGCCAATACCCTAGGTAAACTGGCTCAGGGACTGGCAGATAATCTGCTGACTAACACGGTGCTGGCGTCTACTTGCCCGGTGCTGTTAGCGCCAGCGATGAACACCGATATGTGGCAGCAGCAAAGCGTGCAGCGTAATTGGCAGACGCTATTGAGCGATGCGCGCTATCACGCTATTGCGCCCGGTACCGGGTTATTGGCTTGCGATCGCGTGGGTCAGGGCCGTATGGCTGAGCCCGTAGAAATTTTAGCGGTGATCGACTCACTGCTGCTGACTCAAGGTCAGCGAGATCTGGCGGGCAAACAGATATTGATCAGCGCTGGCAGTACCCAAGAATATCTGGACCCCGTGCGATTTATCGGCAATCCCTCAACCGGCAAGATGGGAGTGGCGCTGGCCCAAGCTGCTGCCCATCGCGGTGCCAGCGTGACGTTGGTGCACGGACCCATGGCCACAGAACATCGGCAGGCATTGACCGGCGTACAGCAGATAGCCGCCACCAGTGCCGCCGATATGCAGCGGATCATGATGGCCCACCTGCCTCAGGCTGACTGGATCGTGATGGCAGCGGCGGTAGCCGATGTGCGCCCCCGCGAACGCGCTGCTGCTAAACTGCCCAAAGCTGACCTGCCAGAATCTTTGTCGTTAGCGCCTGTACCCGATATCGTGACCAAATTGTCCCAGCTCAAGGCAGCTCATCAAGTCTTGATTGGCTTTGCCGCCCAGACGGGCGATATCGAGCCTCCCGCACGGCAGAAATTGGAGAAAAAGGGGTTAGATGCGATCGTTGCCAATCCTGTTGACCAGACAAATAGCGGCTTCGGCAGCGACTTCAATCAAGCAATTTTACTCAGTCGAACTGGCGACAGGCAGGTCATCCCCCCCTGCTCCAAACGCCACCTCGCCCACCATATCTTTGACTTTGTGGGCAAGTTGCGATCGCCTTAAGAAAGAGAATTTGTTAAAGCACCGCGCTTGAGTTCTAAGCTCATCGACAGATAATCAGCTCAAAACTCATTCATGCCCTAACGCCGCATCAAGACATCACCTTTCATCATAGAACTGGTGAAACTTTGCTGACTATTCAGCTTCCCGAATACATCGTTAGAACAATGGGCAAATTGCTATGCTGACAGCGAGCCTTTTTGTTTGACTAAAATCTCTGTCAATCGCCATGACCAGTCCCGCAAAAACGCTGTCCGCTCCTATGTTAGAGACGCTGTTGCCAAAGCTACGTCTCGCCAGCTTAGATCCGCATAATCCAGTCGTGGTCGAGTTTGTGCCGCCCCCGTGGCAGTGCTTGGGGGCAGGAAACTACGCTGCCGTATTCTGGCATCCCGACTACTCTGAGCAGGTAGTCAAGGTCTATGCCCCTGGCAGGCCTGGCATTGAAGCTGAAACTGAAGTGTATCGTCGATTGGGGCAACATCCGGCTTTCTCGTGTTGCTATGCTAGCGGCGCTAACTTTTTGATTCTGCGACGGCTGGAAGGCATCACCCTATATGACTGCCTACATCGGGGCATGCCGATTCCGTCTCAGGTGATGCGGGACATTGATGCCGCTCTAGATTACGCTCGCGATCGCGGTCTATTTCCCCACGATGTTCATGGCCGTAACGTCATGTTGAGCGAGGGACGGGGGTTAGTCGTGGATATTTCAGACTTTTTGGAAACGGCTCCCTGTCGCGCTTGGGAAGATCTTAAACGAGCCTACTGGTGGATTTATCGACCTATCATTATGCCCGTCAGACTCCGAATTCCTTACTGGATGCTGGACAGCGTGCGGGCAGCGTATCGCTGGTTTCGTCGTGGTTTACGGCTGTTGCGATCGCGCCAAAGCGGGCGGAAAAAAGCTGATCGCTGATTCAAGTCAGCTGGTTTAAGCCGAGGATTACACCATGTCGGTTGGCTGCACTTGCTGATCGAACTCTTCGCCTGTCAGAAAGCCCAGTGCCACACAGGCTTCCCGCAGTGTCGTGTTCTCAGCGTAGGCTTTCTTGGCTACTTTAGCGGCTTTATCGTAACCAATCGCCGGATTCAGCGCGGTCACCAACATCAGCGAATGTTCCAAATACTGCTGGATTTGTTCACGATTGGGTTCCAGGCCGACCACCAAATAATCAGTAAAGGTGCGACAGGCGTCGGTGAGCAGGCGTATCGAGTGCAGCAAGTTATGCATCATCACCGGCTTGAACACGTTGAGCTCAAAATTGCCCTGGCTAGCGGCAAAGGCGATCGCTGCATCATTGCCCATCACCTGCACACAGACCATCGTCATGGCCTCACACTGAGTTGGATTCACCTTGCCCGGCATAATGGACGAACCGGGCTCGTTGGCGGGCAACTGCAGCTCGCCCAGTCCGCAGCGAGGACCAGAGCCCAGCCAGCGTAAGTCGTTGGAGATTTTCATCAGCGCCGCCGCGAGGATTTTGAGGGTACTGCTAGTAGCCGCGATCGCATCGTGAGCCGCCAGTGCCGCAAACTTGTTGGGTGCGGAGACAAACGGCAGTTCGGTGTAGCGAGCAATTTCTGCCGCCACTTTGTTGGCAAACGCCGGATGCGTGTTGAGGCCCGTGCCCACCGCCGTGCCGCCCAGCGCTAGCTCGTATAGCTCTGGCAGGCTGCAGTCCAGGCGCTGCCGGGCTTTATCTAGCTGAGCCACATAGCCCGAAAATTCCTGGCCGAGGGTTAGCGGCACTGCATCCATCAGGTGGGTACGGCCAATTTTGATGATGTCGTCGAACGCCTCGGCTTTCGCTGCCAAAGCATCCCGCAGGTGGCTGACAGACGGCTGCAACTGCCCCACAATTTGCTCGACGGCGGCAATGTGCATCCCTGTCGGAAAGGTGTCATTGGAGGATTGGCCGCAGTTCACATGGTCGTTGGGATGAATGGGAGTTTTGCTGCCCAGTTTGCCCCCGGCCAGCTCAATGGCCCGATTCGCAATCACCTCATTGGCGTTCATATTGGTCTGGGTGCCGCTGCCCGTCTGCCACACTCGCAGGGGAAAGTGATTGTCTAGTTTCCCGGCAATGACTTCTGCCGCTGCCTGCACGATTAGGTCAGCCTTGGTCTCATCCAATTTGCCCAATTCGTGGTTCACTACCGCTGCCGATTGCTTAAGAATGCCAAACGCCCGAATCAACGCCCGCGGCATTACATCATCACCGATATTGAAATAGTGGAGCGATCGCTGGGTCTGTGCTCCCCAATAGCGATCGCTGGGCACCTGAATTTCTCCCATGCTGTCAGTTTCTAGGCGCATGTTCATCGGCATATCGGGCAATTCTTCTAGACTCTGACCATATCAGATGAATTCGGAAGGTTAAATGTCTATTCAAGCGCACGGATGCGCCATAGAAGCGCTACGCTTCATTCGAGCTAGCAAGAAAATCTTGATAAACAAATTGAGATGAAAAGTTTAGTCAGTACGGAATATTAGTCTTTAGAAAGGGCCGAAATGTATCGGCCCAGGTTGCAGTCACCCTATCGGATTGCGGCAGCGGAAAAATCGCCTCAGCTTCACCTATGAACCAGCTAAATCTGCTGCCTCTGTCACGGCTTCCTCCTCTCGGAAGGCCCACCGCAGCAGCAGCGGTGCCACCAGTGTTGTGAGAATCACCATGGCAATAATGGCCGCCTGCAGCGGGCGGTCCAGCGTGCCGCTGGCGGCTCCAATCCCGGCGAACACTAGACCAACTTCGCCGCGAGGAATCATGCCAAAGCCAACCGCTAGGCGATTGACCGGCTCTTTGCCAAAGATGGCCCAGCCCGTAATCGTCTTGCCGATGATGGCGACCACAATTAAGAAGGCCGCAATGATTAAGCCGGGACGATTCTCGGGATAGACGGGGTTCAAGACGCTGAGGTCAACGCGGGCACCCACCGTAACGAAGAAAATCGGCACCAGCACATCAGCAATGGGCATGATTTGCCGATCAAGTTCTTTGCGCTGATCGGTTTCGTCCAGCACTAGACCAGCGGCAAATGCCCCTAGGATCGCTTCGAGGTGAACGACTTGAGCAACAAAGGCCAGAGCGAGGGCAAAGGTCAGCGCCGGAATCACCAAGTTGCCGCGCGTCTGTAGGCGATCGCTGATGCTGCCAAAGACCTGGTTAAAGCCACGACCAATCAGGATAGCGCCCAGCAAGAAGCCGCTGGCACTGGCAATCAAGATGGCGACATTCGTGATAGACACATCGCCGGTTTTGGCCAAGCTCGCCACCACGGCCAGCACGATGATGCCGAGGACATCGTCCATCACCGCCGCGCCAACAATAATCTGGCCTTCCCGCGATCGCAGCTGACCCAGTTCTGACAACACCTTGGACGTAATGCCAATGCTGGTTGCGGTCAGTGCTGCCCCAGCAAAAATGGCGGGCAGCGCCGCCACGTGAAAGATCGCCATTAAACCGACCGTGCCCAGAGCAAACGGCGCAATCACCCCAACGATGGCAACGATCGCCGCCTGCCAGCCTACCTTCTGCAGTTCTTTGAGATCAGATTCGAGGCCAATTTCAAAGAGCAAAATAATGACGCCGAGTTCGGCCAGCACCGAGATAATTTCGCCTTGAGTTTCAAACACGTAATTCAGCGTTTCGCCAGAAGTGCCCATCAGGGTCTGCAGCACCCCCATCAGCACCGAGCTGGAGGCCTCGATTCCCGCTTCCGGAAAGACCAACAGATGGAGCGCTGAGATCCCCACCAATACTCCACTGACTAATTCACCCAGAACCGGCGGCAACCCGATCATTCTGGACAACTCGCCGCCTAGCTTGCTGGCTAGGTAAACCACCATCAGGCTAAGCAGCACTCCAGCCAGAATTAGCGGGGCGGCATCTTCGGTAGGCACCTCTGCTAACACAGAGGAAAGAACAAGCGAATGATTCACAAAATCGAGAGAAAGCATCTTTATTTCGAATCCTAACTACGTCTTAAAAAGTCAAATTCAAAAGGCAAATTGACCAGACTAACGCTCGGCGAGAGCGATCGCCCTCACCCAATTACATCGAGAAATCTGGCTCAGGTATTCAGGTTCATAGGAGAGAGAACTGCGAGAGGTACGGCGCTGTGACAAACCGCCAGGCACAATTTATGCACCGATATGCATCACCCATCAATAGCTGATTAGCCAGATCTATCGGTGCTTGAGTGGGTTGACGATCGCCCGCTCACTCCACCGCTTTTAAACCAATCGTTACGTGTTCACTGGGGAGGTCATCACTGGCGCATCAGATGTTCCAGCAGGGCCGTCTAATAGCGATAGCGCCCGCTGCAGAGCCATCGGTCGCGTGTCAACGATGTGATCTTCTGGCACAAAGCGGCGCACCCCCAACTTTTCCAAACGTTTCAGAGCCTGCTCCGAAGCCCCGGCAATCAATACCGGACGATCGTTATCGCTGGCATCTTGAATCATATTTTCCAGCGACAGGGAAGCCGTCACGCCCAAAATGGGAACGTCATGGAGATCCAGCACCAGGACGTCATGGTCTTTCATCGCATTATGTTCACGGGCGATCGCCTTGGCCACCCCAAAGATCATGGGCCCACTCAAGTGGAAGAGCAAGACGCGACCCTCCGCGCGATCGAGCAGCGTCTGCTCTTCTGGAGTCATCTGCAGATCTTCATCTTCGTCTGCGTCAGTAATTGTTTTGACGCCTTCAGCCTGCAGCTTCGTCAGGCGATCAATCGTCAGAATATTGGCGATAAAGACCCCCACGCCCACCGCCACAATCAAGTCTACGAACACCGTGAGGAACAGCACGCCATACATAATCATCGTGCCTTTCCAAGACACGCTGTGCGCCCGTTTGAGGAAGCTCCAGTCGAGAATGTCGAAGCCAACTTTGACCGCAATACCAGCCAGCACCGCCAACGGAATTGGCGCAATCAGGCCCGCCGCTCCTAGCACTACAACCATCAGCAATACGGCACGGATCAAACCAGACAGCGCGGTACGTCCTCCGGTTTGAATGTTAACCACCGTGCCCATGGTGGCTCCAGCCCCTGCCAAACCACCAAACAGGCCCGAGATCAAATTACCTAAACCTTGACCAATCAGTTCTTTGTTGGAGTTGTGCTGAGTACGAGTCAAGCTATCCGCCACCATCGAAGTCAGCAGCGCATCAATACAGCCCAATGCCGCTAATACAAAAGCGTCAATCAGCATGATTTGAAACTGCTCAGCCGTGAAAGTCGGCACTCTAATTTCCGGCAGTCCAGTAGGAATCGCGCCAATGCGTCGAATGTCGGCATTGCCAAAGAAGGCGATGGACAGCAGCGTACCCGCAATCAAAACTACTAGCTGCGGTGGCAAAACTCGCTTGAATTTCTTCGGCATCAAGAACAAGACCGCCACCGTAAAGACCGCCAAGATGACCTCAGGCATCACAGCGTTACTAAGCAAGGTGGGCAGGCTGGTAATTGTGCCAATGACGCCGCCTCCAGGACTTGCCTGGCCCAAAAACGGCCCAATCTGCAAAATAATCAGAATCACACCGATACCTGACATAAAGCCAGAAATGACGGTGTAAGGCATCAGCGTGACATATCGGCCTAACTTGAGGAAGCCAAAAATCATCTGAATAACCCCGGCCATCATCACCACGGTGAAAGCCATCGCCATACCGTTTTCGGGGTCGGAAGCCGTCAGCTTGGCGATAATCGCCGTCATCACCACCGTCATGGGGCCGGTAGGTTCAGAAATTAAGGTCGGAGTGCCGCCAAAGAGAGCGGCAAAGAAGCCAACCAAGACCGCGCCATAGAGGCCAGCTTCAGGGCCTGCACCGGATGCCACACCAAAGGCTAAAGCCATCGGCAGGGCAATCACAGCTGCAGTTACGCCACCAAAAACGTCTCCGCGCAGGTTCCGGAAGTTTATGCGGTTTGTCAGCGCCATTACGAACACCTGTTCTTTTTACATTGATGAAAGCAAATGCAAAAAATGAGTAGAATTGTTTTTGCTCTATGACAAGAATATCATTCTCTCCTGGAAATCGGAGATATCAGATTTATCTTAATTTCAGATTTTCTAAATAGTTTTATTGATTTGGCAAGCGCCGATTTGGGTCTACAAAACTCAGCGTCTAGGCCGCAGGATTAAGTCTGAGCATCTGACTTGATGAGTGGAGAGTGGGCGCGGTAAGACCGATTCCGTAGAGTCTCTAGATTTAATTGATGACGCAACTCAGGCTAGAGAGTCTGACTTGATCAAAGGGCCAATTTATAAGGTGTCCCCTTTAAAGATACGGTTTTTATGGCCCTGACAATACTAATGGGAACCGGTTTGAGGAGTCTTTATGAGATTGTTGATGACCGCGATCGCCGCGACCGTCGTGCTTTCATCATCGGTATATGCCGAGTCGGCCAAGCATGATGTGACCCGTAAGATTCGCTTCGATCTGGACCAACTGGATGAATTTGGTCTTTATGACTTAGACGATGAGCGCCGATCGCTCAGCTATGAGTTTTGTGTGCCCAACAATTTGCAAGCGATCCAAGCGGTCCAAGACATTGATCCCACTCTGATGATTTACCTCTATTCACCGGGACAGGTAAACTGTGGCGACATGCAGGTTCTGGCAATTGGCGAAACGCATCAGCCCAACTATCGCGAAGTATTGCTTAACCTGGCCAGCTTGGATTCGATTGATCGCATTGAGCCTTTTTGGGGAGAATAATCGTCAATATCGGCTGCTGAACTTTAGATGCAGTCTCCATAGCAGCTTTGGCATCTCAAGTTCCCGGAAACTGGCGCGATCGCACCTCTTGACAAAAGTGCTTCGTAGCTTGAATGGCTTGACTTTGTAAGTCAACGTAGCGCTTGGCAAACGGGGGCTGCCAATCAGAAAGACCCAGCACATCAGCTGTCACTAGCACCTGACCGTCACAAGCTTCCCCCGCCCCAATGCCAATCGTAGTAATGTTCAGCGTTTGGGTGATGGTTGCGGCCAACTGAGTGGGAATGTGTTCCAGCACAATGGCAAATGCCCCAGCCTTTTCAAGGGCGATCGCCTCTTGCAAAATGCGATCGGCGGCCTCTGGGGACTTCCCCTGCTTGTGAAAGCCCCCCACTTGATTCACTGACTGCGGTGTCAAACCAACATGCCCCACCACAGGGATACCTGATTCCACCAAAATTTCAATCGTCTCAATCATGCGCGGATAGCCGCCCTCAAGCTTTACTGCCTGAGCACCAGTTTCTTTTAGCATCCGCCCTGCTGATCGCATGGCCTCCCCCACCTCAATTTGATAGCTCAAAAACGGCAAATCCACCGCCAGCAGTGCCTCTTTGACACCACGCCGGACCGCTTTGGCATGGTGCAACATATCGTCCAGCGTCAGCGGCAGCGTATTGTCATAGCCCAATGCCACCATGGCTAAAGAATCGCCCACCAGAATCATATCGGCACCGGCCTGATCGGCAATTCGGCCTGACATATAATCCCACGCGGTTAATACTGCTACTGGCTGACCCTGCTGCTTCCATTCTCTAAACTGATTAATCCGAACTACCATCTCACCGTCATCTCCGGAAACTCGGCTGTCCAACAATCAAACCGATTACTCTTATCATCGCTGACCGCAGACGTTTGAGGGGAAGAGAGTAACGAGTCAGACGTGAACTCAATCGCGCGATGGAAACAGAAACGGGCAAAAAAGAGAGGAACAAGCTGGGTTCAGAGTCATCACCATCCCAGGCTGCCGTCCTGTGAATTGCTAACAGGTCTTCAAGCCGGTGCTTCGTGCCCGTTATTGGCGTCCTAAAAAGGGCTCGAGACCCGATAAAATTGGCTTGCACAGTATTGACCGTGTTGCGCACAGTCTATCGCTATGGAACTGTCAGAGATTGAGCAAAATTTGCAACATGCGGACTATCAGCACCGGCTTAAAGCGATCGCAGCTCTGAGAGCATATCCGCCAGAGATGGCTATGCCCTTTCTGACTAAACATATTCTGGACGATGAATTTTTGGTGCGTACCTTTGTCGCCAGAGAGCTAGGCTACCAGAAAGCGGCTGACGCCTTTTCGGGTCTGCTAGAGCTGATCATGTTCGACAACACTCCCAATGTCAGGGCAGAGGCCGCCAACTCCCTGTCGCTGTTTGGTCAAATCGCGGCTCCTCACCTGCTGCAAAGCTTTGTGCGGGATGATCACTGGCTGGTGCGCACCAGCATTTTGGCGGCTCTGGTAGAGATGAATTGCCCCGAAGTGCTGATAGAGGTTTGTCAGATTGCGATCGCGGATGACGATCGACCGGTCCAGGAAGCTGCGATCGATGCCCTCGGCTCTCTGGCTAATTCCAACCAGCAAGAGGCGGCTTTAGCCCACTTGCTGACATTAAAAGATTCAGCAGCGGCATACATTCGGGCTCGCTCAGCGTTTGCCCTCAAACATTACGATACACCCACCGCCAAAACCGCATTGGCCGCCTTGCGAGTTGACCATGACCATATGGTGGTTGGTGCGGCCATGGAACCACTGTTAGAAGAATAGCGGCGTTTGAATAAAGTCGTCGTTACGGATAGTCTACTTTGAGGATGCTCCTAATTAATGATGCAATAACATTTTTCAGAATCACCCTCCCAGGGGAATGACTTTGTGCGACTGCTTCAGCTAAACTCCAGATCAAAATATGGATAGCATGACAACCCAATTGTCCAGACTTTCCATACATCCTGTTACATAAGTTCATTGTCTTCCAGCGTGACGATTTGAACTTTCTGAATGCTTGCTAACAGTGTCATCGAGTAAATAAGGAGGCTGTCATGGCTGACATTCCTAAAGGCGGTCAAATGTTGTGGAAGCTTGTTGAAGGCGATCGCGTTCTACATTTACGCCATAACCCCTCGGAACCTTGGCGCTATTACGAAGAATTTCCGGAGTATGTGCAACCCGATCCCCAAGGTTTTTCCAAAGGCATTGCCACATTTATGGCTTTGCTGAAGCAAGAATGGACAGCCGTGAAATCATAGTGGTGTCGCTCAGCGCTAGAAGCGTTCATGATTGAGCTATTGAGGACTTCGGCAACGCCGGTTTCAACTCTTAGCATTAGCTAATAAGCTTTCCCGAACGTCAGACTGACCGCTCCAGACTTGCCCTTGTCGTGGTGCGGGTCAAAGGATGCATGACATCTAGCTGGGGCGCCGGATGACTTAACAAGATTGTCTTCATATCTTTGGTTAAACCTTGAGCTAAAGAAAAGTCGGCTCCAGCAATGCTCTCAAATTCTTGAAAAGCGGCATTCGTCAGATCAGCAGCCCGCAGGTCAACACCGGCCAGATTGACGCCATTTAAGCGAGCATTGCGTAAGCAGGCTCCAATCAACATTGCGCGACGCAAATCCGCTTGCACTAGTCGAGCACCCTTAAGATTGGCCCTGGTGAGAACCGCTCCACCCAAATAAGCTCCTAACAAATTGGCTTCTTGCAAGTCTGCCTGAGACAAGTTGGCCGTGTTGAGAGCCGCACCGTTTAAGTTAGCTCCGGGACCGATCGCGCCTGAAGATGTATGTGCAAATCCTTCAGGAAAGATGGTCTGGCTATCGTAGCGAGCGCCCTTTAACTGAGCATCAGTCAAATTGGCGGCCCTTAGATCAGCCCCACTCAAATCCGCTCGATAAAGGCAGGCACCTTCAAGATCGGCATCCACTAGGCAGGCATGTCTAAGACTGGCCGCTCTCAGATCGGCTCCAGCTAAATTTGCCCCCTTAAGCTGAGTTTTCTCAAGATTACTTCTCACCAAGATAGCTTTTGACAAAATGGCCCCTGGCAACGCTAGGCCTTGAAAATCAAATTGGTAAAAATCCTGTTCGCTGAGGCTTTGTCCCGCTTGGACGGCAGCCAAAATTGCTTCAGAGGTGTATGAAGTGCTAATGACTAACATGCTTGACGCTCGAAGAGCTGACGATATCGTACTTTCAAGGCATTGTACCTGCTGAAAGAGTCGGTCAGGATACTCTCGCTCGGGTCTTAATAACTGGCAGTCATCGTCTTAACGACGGAATTCCGACGCTGCAGACGCTGCAGCTTCAACTGATATTGCCGGGAAAACGCGGCCAGGCTTGTACTCAAGAAGGTCCGCAGTTGTTGAATAACTCACCTCAGCGCTACTCGACAGCCGCCAGACTTTACGCTGCGGCATTCGACAAGATTGGCACCAACCCCAAAATAGAGCAGCCTAACCTCGAAAAGCTTCGTTACATTAATTGCCTAAAAATTAAAGAATCAAAACAATTTCGTAATAATTCTGCACGGCATCTCATAAAGTTGGGGAGACAGCAAATCTTCCCAGAGTTCATCGCGAATGTCGTCTGAGCCAAAAGTTTTGGCCGAATCTAGAGTTTTTGAGCAGCCTTTCTGGAATACGGTCATGGAGTTTCATCCACTAACCGCTTCTGGACAAACGACGTTGCCTAAAGTTCTGGACCGTATGACTGCTCATCCAGATGCTGCCTGCGTGTTGGCTTTGCATTGTCGTGAGGTGGTGGGCATTGCGACCCGGCGGGACCTGCTGCAGGCGATCGCCCAGAATTCTGAATGGTTTCATCTTCAGTTAGCTCAAGTCATGACTCGCCCGGTGATCACCGTACCGCAGTCAGATTTACCGACAGATTTGCCGACAATTCCCCTTTTCCTGAAGCAGTTTGCACGTTATCAGGTCAGTTACCTACCTGTTATGGATGAGCGCAACCAACTGATTGGTTTACTTGATGAAACCCGGCTTCTGCGAGCCTTACCGCTTTGGTGTGCCACTGATGGGGCGGCGAAAGCTGAGCGATCGCCCCACAGTGAGGAATTACGCCGTCAGCACCAGCGGGCTGAGCTATTTGCCGAAATTACCCTCAAAATTCGTCAGTCGCTGCAGCTCAAAGAGATCCTCCAAACCAGCGTCAATGAAGTGCAGCGTCTGCTTGATGCAGATCGGGTGTTAATTTATCAGGTTTTACCCGATGGCACTGGCAAACCGATCAGCGAAGCCGTTGTCGCCCCTTATCAGGCTATTTTGGGGTTTTCTTTCCCCGAAGAGGTCTTCCCCGAGGAGTATCAGACGCTCTATGCCCAGGGGCGAGTGCAGGCCATCACCGATGTCCATGCTCCTGATTCAGGGCTAGCCCAATGTTTAGTGGAATTTATTGAGCAATGGGGGATTCAATCGAAGTTGATTGTGCCAATTGTGCATCCCCTAAAGCCCGAACAGTCGGTGGGTAATGCGCCCCTGCGCAATCACCTGTGGGGATTGCTGATCGCTCATCAATGTCGCGGCCCCCGTAAATGGAGCGAATTTGAGTTAGAGCTGATGCGACAGCTCGCCGACCAGATCAGCATCGCCCTTTCCCAAGGGCAAATGTTGGAATATCTCGAAGAGCGGGTCAGACTGCGCACGGCGGAGTTAACCCAGGCAAATCGGGCCCTGCACCGCGAAATTCAAGACCGCCAGCAAGTCGAAGCCGCACTCCGGCAGAGTGAAGAGCAGTTGCGCCTGATTACGAACAATTTGCCGGTGCTAATTGCCTATGTCGATCGCCATCAGCGCTATCGCTTCAACAACCAAACTTATGAGCACTGGTTCGGGCAGAGTCCAACTGAGATTTATGGTCAGTCAATCAACGCGGTGATGGGAGCAACTTACTATCGCACCATCCAGACTTACATCAAAACTGCGCTAAGCGGCAATCAGGTGACCTATGAGAGCGAACTGACCCTGAAAGATGGCCGCTGTCATTCCGTCAGCGTTACTTACATTCCTCATGTTGAAGCGGCAGACACGGCTGCTCCGCAAATTAGAGGATTCTTTGCGCTAACGACTGATATCAGCGATCGCAAAGCCATTGAACGGATGAAGGATGAATTTATTGCCGTCGTCAGCCACGAATTGAGAACCCCACTCACCTCGATTCACGGTTCGCTCAAGCTGATGGCAACGGGGCGTTTGGGCCACTTGTCCACCGAAGGTCAACAGATGCTGGAGGTGGCTGACGAAAATACGGATCGTCTGGTGCGTCTGGTCAACAACGTGCTCGACCTGCAGCGCATCGAGTCGGGGGAAGTCACCATGGAGGCGCAAGTTTGCGACGCTGCCGACTTGATTGAACAAGGGGTTGAAGCCATGCGGGCGATCGCGCAAGAGCACGATATTGAGCTCCAAACCCAAGCGGATGCCATTTCCATCTGGGCCGACCCGGATTACATCGTCCAAACCCTCACCAACTTGATTGGCAACGCCATCAAATTTTCCCATCCTGGTGATGTTATCCAGTTGGCCGTCCGCTCTAACTTTGAACCAATTCTGCCATCTCACCTGTCTGATACCGTCTTGCATCGCCATCGAGCTGTCCCGGCCATGGCCCTTTTTTGTGTCCAAGACTCTGGTCAGGGCATCCCGGCTGACAAGCTCAACAGCGTCTTCGAGCGCTTTCAGCAGGTGGACTCTTCGGATTCCCGAAAGAAAGGGGGCACCGGCCTCGGGCTAGCCATCTGTCGCAAAATTGTTGAGCAACATGGCGGTCAGATCTGGGCTGAAAGTCAGTTGGGAGTAGGCAGCTGCTTTTATTTCACCGTGCCTCTTTATGCCGCCGAGTTGGTGTGAAACCGATGCCGTCAAAATGTGTCCTCGTTATTGATGATGAAGAATCGATCCAAAAGGTCGTGCGATTGAGTCTGAAGCTGGAAGCTAGTTGGCAGACGATCACGGCATCTTCTGGCCAAGAAGGGATTTGTCAAGCGGAAAAGCACCAACCCGATGCCATTCTGCTGGATGTCATGATGCCGGCGATCGACGGTATTGCCACCTTCGAATCCCTCCATGAAAATTCTCAAACTCAGTCTATTCCCGTCATTTTGTTAACCGCCAAAACCGGCACGTCAGAAAAACGGCTGTTTCAAAAGATCGGTGTGGCCGGGGTGATTACCAAACCCTTCAATCCTCTAACCCTCGCGAGTCAAGTTGCGAAGTTACTGGGTTGGTCTATTTAGAGGCGCACGATGAGAGTTTTGCTAGTCGATGATGATGATGCCTTGGCAGCGCTGTTAACCCAGCAGCTGACAGCGCAGAATTACATTGTGGACCGAGTCGCGGATGGCGAAACCGGTTGGGCTTACAGTTCCACATTTGACTATGACTTGATCATCCTGGACTGGATGCTGCCGCAGTTGGACGGCATTCAACTCTGTCAGCGGTTGCGGAGTCAGGGCTACGGCGTGCCGATTTTATTGCTTACCGCCAGAGACGAACAAACGGACAAAATTAAAGGGCTCGAAACGGGGGCGGATGATTACATGATCAAGCCCTTTGACACTGCCGAGTTGCTTGTGCGCATTCGGGTGCTGTTGCGGCGATCGCTCACTGAAGCAGCGCCATTTTTGAGTTGGGGAGATCTATGCCTCGATCCAGTGAGCTGCCAGGTCACGTATCAAGAGAAGCCAGTGTCCCTGACGGCCAAAGAATATTCACTGCTCGAATTGTTCTTGCGCCACAGCCATCAAGTCTTTAGCACCAACACGCTGCTTGATCGGATTTGGTCGTCGGAAGAATTTCCCAGTGAGGCCACGGTCCGTTCCCATATTCGTGGGTTAAGACGCAAGCTCAAGGGCATGGGAGCGCCCCCTGATTTAATTGAGACGGTGCATGGATTAGGGTATCGGCTCAGGTCTCAAGTCTCGGCCCATAAAGCTGAAAGTTGCTCAATCCATCCGACTCAGACTGAACGCCAAATTCGCTATCTAGAAGGCATTATTCAAACCTGGAAGGCCCATAAAGGTGAGAGTCTAGAACGATGGCATTATCTTTCACAGATGGTGCACAGACTTAAAGAGCAAAATTTGAGTGAGCAGCAACAAGCTGAGGCCCAGCGCATGGCCCATAGCTTGGCAGGAACCTTGGGCACTTTTGGCCTGATGGAAGGCCATCGCCTGGCACGACAGATAGAAGCGCTTTTGCAGGCAAGGCCACTATTTTCTGCCGCGCAAATATCACAATTACAGGCATTAGTAACCACATTAGGCCATGCGCTGGACGAGTCCCCCCAGCTGGTCTGTCCCATAGAAGAGGCCCCGCCCCGGCAGCATATTTTAATCGTTGATGTCAATAATGCGTCCTATATTCAGCAGTTAATGGCGCTGGCGGTGGCGGAAGGCCTGGAAACGACCGTGGCCGCTTCGATTGAAACAGCCGCCCAGCGCTTATCCATGGAGACATCGCCGCCAGCCGTTGAGGCGATCGCTGATTTACCTGATTTGGTCATGGTCAATCTCGTTGCCGGCAAGACTGATGCGGTTATGGATGAATTGATTCTGCAGCGATTATTGCAGTTGATTACCAAGATCACTCAGCAATGGCCCGAACTGCCCGTGTTGGTAGTGACGCCGCAGGCCGACTTCGGTAACCGGCTAAATCTGATTCGGCGGGGCGGGGCGCTGGTGCTTGAGTATCCCGTGGTGCCAGCTGAAATTTTAGAGTACATCGTTCAAACAACTCACCACAGCTATCGCCTCAGCAAAATCATGATGGTGGATGATGATGCTCACTATCTGAAACAAGTTATCCATTTATTGCAGCCCTGGGATTTTCAGATTACGCCTCTGGTCAATCCGCAACGGTTTTGGATGCTCTTCAACCAAATTATGCCGGATATGGTGGTTCTGGATATTGAAATGCCCCACATCGATGGCTTTGAGCTGTGTCAAGTGCTCCGCAGCCATCCTCGCTGGCAGCATTTGCCAATCATTTTTTTGAGCATTCATGCTGATCCGGCTAAGCAGGAACGGGCTTTTGCTTTAGGCGCCGACGACTACATCACCAAAGCTATTGAAGGCAAGCACCTGGCTCGGCGATTGCTGAATCGACTGCAGCGATCGCAGGCGTGTCTTCGCTGGCAGCAGACGGCTGCAGTGGTCGGCTAGGGGGGGCAAGTTCCCCGGCATCGGCACTGGGCTGCTCGCAAGTGATAAAAACCACTGAGATGATTGGCCGCAGGCGATCGGTTCCCTAGCCTGCACGGGTTTTGCACAGGGGGTAAGGCAAGGTGGAATAAAAACAACCTGACAAATACCATGTCTCAGCCTCGTCCCCTTTCCCTGCGTGAACAGCAACATCCCCTAATTCGCCAGTTAGCGAATACCATTGAAGCCACTTGGCGTCGTCAGTTAACCACCTATGCCTACGATGCTCCCGCTGATTTAGGCTACGTAGAAGGCACCCTCGAAGGCGAACGACTCACCATCGAAAATCACTGCTACGAGGCTCCTCAGTTTCGGAAACTGCATTTGGAACTTGCCAAAGTCGGCAAGCATCTGGATATTCTCCACTGCGTCATGTTTCCTCACGTAGACTTCCATTTGCCAATCTTCGGAGTTGACATTGTGGCTAGCCGTGGACAAATCAACGCGGCCATTGTTGATTTGTCGCCCGTTTCACCCCAGCGATTCTTGCCGGTGAGATACGACAAAAGCTTAAGCGCTTTGCCTTCCTTTCCGTTTACCAAGCCTCGAACTTTACCGGCCTGGGGGGATATTTTTTCAGAGTTTTGTCTGTTTATACGACCAACTGATCATCAGGAAGAAATTGCTTTCTTCAATCAGGCTATTCAATATTTGTCAATTCACTGTCAACTTGCCTGTCAGGCAGTTCCCATTGATTCATTTGCAGAACAAATATTAATCGTGGCGGGGCAGCGACGCTATTGTTTACAACAGCAGCAAAACGACAAAACTCGCCGCATTTTGGAGCAGGCTTTTGGGTCGGAATGGGCCGATCAGTACTTACAAAATATGTTGTTTGATTACGTTGAAGCGGCGCCAAATCGAGAGACTGTAACGAAAGGTAAATCTCTCTAAGCTTTAGATGAGCCTTGGCAAACTGACACAGCTTCCATTCTGCAAGGGATTCGGCGATTGTAAATGTTCCGACACACAGTTCTGCACAATATCTGCACAACCGAATTGATTAAATCAGGTCATTGGTTCAAAAGGCTTGAGCTCTGATATTACAAGCTATCGGAGCTCATTATCTCAGAACGAGATAGTGGGTGTTTTAGTGACCCAGTTGTGGTCCTAACACTTGCTAAATTTTGAGACCTATTGTGCAACGGTGTTTTGCTGCAGTCGACTTTTTGCTATTCAGAGGTCTACTCTCTCCTCTTAAACATAAGAATTGGCATTAAACGACTTCATTAAGGCGCCTAAAACAATGACGATCGCTGCTTGAACCAGTTTTACTTACGTGTTCAGAAGTAGGAGATTCATTTTTCATGTTCGACGCTTTTACAAAAGTCGTTTCCCAAGCCGATACGCGGGGACAATATGTCAACGGTGATCAAATTAGTGCTTTAAGCCAATTTGTGGCGGAAGGAAACAAACGCATGGATGTCGTTAATCGACTGACCAGTAATTCATCCACGATTGTGTCTAATGCGGCTCGCGCCTTGTTTGCCGAGCAGCCGCAATTGATTTCTCCCGGAGGCAATGCTTACACCAGCCGTCGTATGGCTGCCTGCCTAAGAGATATGGAAATTATTCTGCGCTACGTGACCTATGCCGCTTTCGTTGGCGATGGTGGCGTCATGAACGATCGCTGTCTGAATGGCTTGCGGGAAACCTACACCGCTCTGGGTGTCCCCGGCACCTCCGTAGCAGAGGGCGTCAACAAGATGAAAGATGCGGCAATTGCGATCGCCAACGATCAAGCCAACATCACTCAGGGCGACTGCAGCTCTCTCATGGCTGAACTCAGCAACTATTTTGATCAAGCTGCTGCAGCTGTCGGCTAAGTCTAAACCTAGATCATATCCGAGTTAAAAATTAGCGTTTTCCTCAAGCAAAACTGAGGACCTGGATGTGGTCAAAGGAGCCGTTCAAATCTTTGTTGATATTCCTTCTGTAAACCTTTTAGCGAGATTTTCCAACATGAAAACCCCGATGACTGAAGCGGTTGCCGCCGCCGATTCCCAAGGCCGTTTCCTGAGCAGCACTGAATTACAAATTGCCTTTGGTCGTTTTCGGCAGGCTCAAGCGGGCTTAAACGCCGCTCAATCTCTGACCCAAAATGCCGATTCTTTGGTTGATGGAGCTGCCCAAGCGGTCTATAAAAAGTTCCCTTACACCACTCAAATGCAAGGCAATAACTATGCCTCAACGCCTGAAGGTAAGGCTAAATGCGCCCGCGATATTGGCTACTATCTGCGCATGGTGACCTACTGCCTGATTGCCGGGGGCACAGGTCCCATGGATGATTACCTAATTAACGGGATTGCTGAGATTAATTCCACATTTGAATTATCTCCTAGCTGGTATATAGAGGCGCTCAAATATATCAAAGCCAACCACGGGCTGAGTGGCGATGCAGCAGTTGAAGCTAACTCCTATCTGGACTATGCCGTCAATGCTTTGAGCTAACTGCTAGGGGCTGTCATCATTTAATAGTCAAACCCTGATGCTAGAAGCGGTTCAGCCCCTTAGCCGGAGTTTAAGGAGCGAGCGCGGCAATGCTTACAACGCAGGCATTCTAGCTTTAATTGATGACGCGCTCTAAAAGCCAGAAGTTAGGAGGCGAGAACCAGAGTTTGAGACTCCAGCAAGTTTTTTCTTGGCTTCTGACTTCTGGCACCTGGATTTTATGCCAGCCATAATTTTTCCAGCTTAATTATTTACCCAATTTGATCACTGACGCCAGCCTGAGGAATTCAACATGACGAGTGCCACGTCAGCAAGGCTACTAGGATTTGAACCTTTCGCCCAATCCCCCCCGACTGAATTACGAACTAAAGCCACTGAGTCAGACATTGAAGCCGTAATTTGGGCTGCCTATCGACAAGTCTTTGGTAATGACCATTTGATGCAGGCAGAACGCCTCATTAGCGCCGAATCGCTGCTCAAACAGGGCGACATCAGAGCCCGGGATTTTGTTCGTGTTCTAGCTTTATCAGAGCTGTATAAGCAAAAATTCTTTTACAGTACCCCCCAGGTACGTTTTATTGAACTCAACTTTAAGCACTTACTGGGACGAGCTCCCTACGATGAAGCAGAGATTTCTGAGCACGTCAATCTCTACATCAACCAAGGTTATGAAGCCGAAATAAATAGCTATCTTGATTCAGCCGAATATCAGGAAAATTTCGGCGATCAAATTGTTCCTTACTATCGGGGCTTTGCAACTCAAAAAAGTCAAAAGACTGCGGGCTTTGTCAGAATGTTCCAGCTTTATCGAGGATATGCCAGCAGCGATCGCGCTCGGGTAATGAATAAAAAAGCGCGGCTTACTGATGAGCTGGCTCGCAACACCGTGAGTCCTTTGAGAACGCCCCATTCAAGTAAAGAACTCCTAGGAACAGCCGGCGGCGATCGCGAGCAACTTTATCGCATCCGCGTCGCACAATCTGCTGGTGGCAAAACTCCGCAAATTCGACAAAGCATTCAAGAATATCTGGTCGCTTACGAGCAATTTTCCGCTACGCTACAGCGTCTCAACCAACGAGGTAGCCGCATCGTGGATATTACACCGGCTTAAAAAGTGATTTACAAATTCTCTACGAGCTAGGGGGTTAAGCGGCTTTATACTTTCAATCTGAGAGTTTTAAGGCCCTCTGAGACTGCTTGTTTAGCCTGGCTCTGAGCAACTGCATTCGTCGTTCACTATACGACCAATAAAAATCAATTACTGCAATTAACGCAATCAATTAATCAAGGAGATAAATCTGTGGCAATTACCGTAGAAGCGCCCCGCTTAGGGGTTACTGCGTTTGACGAGCAGAGTCCTGTAGAGCTATTTCCAAGAGCCTCTGCTGACGATACAAAATTCGTTATCTCTGCCGTTTACCGACAGGTTTTAGGTAATGACTATTTGATGCAGTCAGAGCGCTTAATCGAATTAGAGTCGCTATTAACGACGGGAGCCTTAACCGTCAGAGATTTTGTTCGAGCCGTGGCGAAATCAGAATTGTATAAAAGCAAGTTTTTGTATCCCAATTTCCAAACTCGAGTGATTGAATTGAATTTCAAACATCTGCTGGGACGAGCTCCCTATGACGAGGCGGAAGTGGTTGAACATCTCGATCGCTATCAGAATCGAGGGTTTGCGGCTGATATTGACTCTTACATCGACAGTGAAGAATACGGTAAGAGTTTTGGTGACAATATTGTTCCTTATTATCGCGGGTTCAATACTCAGACGGGTCAAAAAATTGCTGGGTTTACCCGGATGTTTAGCTTATATCGCGGATATGCCAATAGCGATCGCGCACAGATTGCGGGTCGGCAGTCTCGTCTGGCGTCCGAACTGGCTATGGGTAGCGCGTCGGCAGTAGTGCCGCCTTCTGGCATCGATAGTCAAGGCTGGGCCTATCAGGCGCCAAAGAAAGGAGCCGTTCCCAATCGGGCATTTGGACGCGCGAGTTCAACCGCAGAGCGCGGCAGCCTCTATCGCATTGCCGTTGCCGGCAGACGGTCTCCCGGATATCCCCGCATTCGCCGCAGCAATTGCGTACTAATCGTGCCTTACGAGGACCTGTCGAGCACCCTGCAGCGAATCAATAAAACTGGCGGTCGGGTAGCCAGTATTACCCCAGCTTAGGCAGCCTGCAATCTTTCTAGGTCAATTGCTTCAGATCGATTCGGCGTGCCAATCAGTGCCGATGTTGCTCAATCTCCAATCGTAAATTCAAAATCCCAAATTCGGATGGGAGGTATTCAGTTGTGTTAGGACAATATGCCACAGGTTCAGCATCCAGTGCTGATAGTCGAATCTTTGTGTATGAGGTTACCGGCTTATCTGAAAATGCCCTGACAGTTGGCAATCAATTTCCCATTCGCAGTAGCGATAGCCAGTTTATTCAGGTTCCCTTTCACCGGATGAATGACGTGATGCGACGGATTACCCGTCTGGGCGGAGAAATCGTCAGCATTCAGCCGCTCAACTCAGCCAACCAGGACTGACTACCGAGGCCGTCTGGAATCGGGAGAACAGGGTGACTGCGCGATCGCTTTCACGGCACTAGCTGCGGATAAATCAACGGATATCCCGCTGCCTTCAGCTTTTGATTGCTGACACGCAGGTTTTTGATGGCTTTCGCGGGTTGAGATTCGTCCCAAATCACGGGCGATAGCTGATGCTGGCCACAGACTAGCGCTACTTGCTCACGCACGGTCATCACGCTGTCATCAACCACGTTGTAGATGCCAGACAGCTGATTGGCTCGGGCAAATTCAATGGCGCCAACAATATCGGCTAAATGAATCCAGTTGACGATGCGATCGCCTTTGCCCGGCAAGGTTTTTCCCGCCAGCCCGCCATAGCGCTTCAGCAACTCACGACCGGGGCCGTAGATGCCGCCCAAACGTAAAATACAAACTCGCTGATTCTGGGAAGCGACCTGCAGCAGCGTCTGCTCAGCTTTCTGAATTATCTGAATTCTTTCAGTAGTCGGAAAAATTGGCGTAGTTTCATCCACCCAGGCCCCCTGGCGATCGCCGTAAACCGAGCAGCTACTTAAATAAATCACCTGGAAAGGCTGCCTGGCCGAGGCTATTATCTTGGCTAAGTTGTGAGCTATCGGTAGATAAGTTGCCGCGTATATTGTCAGATTATTGGCCTGAATTTGAGGTGGGGCCACGCTCACTACCACCGCTGTTTGGTCTTGACTGACTGCCGCCACCGCCGCTGCATCAATGCCTCGAACAACCGTCGCATCAGTCAAAACGGTTCGTAACTCATCGACTCGCTGGGCTGTAGTAGCAGTGCCGGTGACCGAGTGGCCCTGTTGCTGCCAATATTCAGCCAGCACCCTACCGACATAACCACAGCCGATGACCGCCAAATTTTGACCCATGAAACTTAATCAGTCGCTTAAAAGACTTTCGAGGGTTGCCCCGACTACTTGCGAACTGGAATCCTGCCGCAGTTCCAACAAGGCCGCTTTAGCTTGCGGGTCATCAAAGCGCGGCAGCACTCTGGCAGCTTGGGCACGCAGCATCGGAGCTTCGTCGATCGCTGCCTCTAATAAAATCGCCAGGGCCGCGGTTGCGTAGGGCGTACCAGAAAGTTGACCCAGGTTAGCGATCGCGTTGTATTGCACTGCCAAATCATCACCTTCCCAACTCCAGCGACTCAGTTGAATGACGACTTCCGGGGACGCTCCCCCCAAAGCAGCCAGAATACTTTGCCGTACCAACCAATGGGAATTTTGCTTGAATAACTCTACCAAATGGGGCACTGCGCGATCGCCATACTTTTCTAAAGAATTCGCGGCTTCAGCCACCACATTAGGATCTTGGTCGGTATTGATTAGCGTTAACAGCGCTTCAAACCCTTCCTCCGTTTGCTTGTTCCCTAACCCCATAGCCACAAAAGAGCGGACGATAAACTCTTTGTCGAACATGCGCTGCTTCAGCAAAGGCACGACCACTTCCGGTTCATGCTTTCTCAGCTCAACCATTGCTTTCATCCGGCTTTGGGGGTCGCCACTCTCCAAAAGAGACTGAATTTGGGTGAGTTCCATAACAGGGCTTGCTAACGCGACTATTTTCAATGCTGTTTACATTTTTTAATATAAATGACATTTCTTCGGACTGCAGGATTCATGCTGATCAGCCTGCTCAAATCAGCTCGATTGGGCGATCGCGGCATCATCTTGCCCACTACAATGCTTAAGCGAGCAGCGCTCAGCCTTTGAAAGCCTTCTGCAATACATGAATTAATCAGACTTACGCAAACGTCCCTTATATTCCCGATTCTGGAAAATGTTGTACCTGATTTTCTCAAGTATTGGGGGCGGCCCAAAATCGTCTTCGACGCATGAGTCCTGATTCGTCTAGTCGCCGCCAATTTGTAGGAGAGTGTGCTTTGCTGGTTACGCCCAAAACGATGATGGACTTTTTCCGCAAAAGCGCCGGTATTTGGTTCACTCAGCGCACTGTGCATCACTTTGACACGGTGGCTGACGAATCGGGGGAGTCGAAGCTGCATGTGGCACTGGTATCTGCCGACGATGAGCGAATTCACAACATTTGTCATGCTCAGGGCATTAATCCGGCCAAAGCCCACGGCGGCGCCAGCTTTATGTGGCAGCCCCATGAAGACGACGGTGAGCCCAATTCTGAGCAGGCTGCCGTTCTGGTGGACATCCCTGATGATGATACGGGGCAGTCTGGCAAACTGCTACGTAATCAAGGTTACATCGAGAAAATTCCCGTGATTTGTCGCTACTGGTTTGGGGCCGACGGCATTCTCACCATTGACACCGAATATGACCAAAACCAAGGACAGGAGCGCTGCTGGTTTCTGACTGATGACTTTCGCGTCAGGGTTAGCACAGTGCGCATGCTGAATGGCGTGTATTTGATGACCTATTGCTCAGAACGTCGGCTCGTATCTGAAGGTGACCTTGAAAAGATGCTTCAGCACAATTCAGCCCGAGTGTCTTGAGCGTTGATGTGTCGCTATCCATCTCGAAGCTGTCATCAGCTAACGGTCAAACTTGAATGTTAGAAGCCGTTCAGCCCCTAGCTAACTTTCAGGAGCGGGCACGGCAATGCCTATACCGCAGGCACTCTGGCTTTAATTGATGACGCGCCCAAGGACTCCATACCAAAACTTGATACGTTAAGGAAAATTACGCTCCAATGGGTCTTTATGAAAAAATTCCCAGATATCTTCTAATCTCGGATTTTAGGATAAGAGCCTTTTTACCAAAATTCCAATATGTACAAACCCTTTCTCGAACATCTGGAAACGGAGCTGAATCGGCGTTTTAGCCTACAGCGTCGACCGATTCCAGAGGGGCTAGAACTCCGAGCAAGCAATCCTGAACGCCATCCCGCCACGATTCAAAGCTGGTGTTACCAATGCCCTGAGTTACGCAAAGTTCGCTACACCTACATTGATGCAGGAGAAATCTCTCAGATTCTCAACAGCGTCATTTATCCCAGTTACCACTACGACCTACCCCTGCTGGGAGTAGATTTTCTCTCGTTTGGCAAAGCAAAAAACTTGGTGGTGATGGATTTTCAACCCCTGTTTCAGGAAGCAGCTTATTTAGAAAAATACACAGCGCCGCTGAAAGCCCTGCACGATCGCTATCCCGATTTAAATCAAGGACTAGAAATGAAGTCTTATGATGCCAATCAATATTTTTCCAAGTATCTCTTGTTTGCCAAAACTGATCCAAAAACGGTGCAAACGCTTGTGTTTGAAGCTTTTAAGGAATATTTACAGCTTTATTTGCAGCTATTAGATGACGCTAAACCACTGTCGAACTCGATCGCCATTCAGCAGGTTCGTCAGGCTCAGAAAGACTACGATCAATACAGCGCCGAGCGCGACCCAGCCGCAGGACTCTTCAAGGGCTATTTCGGCCACGACTGGGCTGAGCGTTTTCTCTATGAGTTTTTATTTGAAGAGGCTATTCCGTTGGTCACGTCGGCTAGATGAAGCATAAATCACCATGACCCTATATCAACCCTTCTTAGATTATGCGCTGACTCAGCTGCAGCAGTCGCTGGATCTGAGGCCCTATCCTATTCCAGCGGGATTTGAGTCTAAGCAGGCAGTGACCGGTAAAGGCAAGCGGCAAGTGACCGTGCTGACCACCAGTCACGCTTATCAATCCCCTAAGCTGCGGCAGATTCGGGCCGCTCACGTGCAGGGAGGCGGCGCGTTTCAGGTGCTCAATTTTGTCATCTTTCCACGCCTCAGCTATGACTTGCCCTTCTTCGGCGCGGACTTAGTGACCTTACCCGGCGGCCATTTAATTGCGCTGGACATGCAGCCGCTATTCCGCGATGACGCTTCATATCAAGCAAAATACACTGAGCCTATTTTGCCAATTTTCAAGTCTTTTCAGGCCCATCTCCCGTGGGGAGGAGATTTTCCAGCAGAGGCGCAGCCGTTCTTCTCACCCGCTTTTCTGTGGACGCGCCCAACTGCAACCGAAGACGTCCAAACCTATGTCTTTCAGGCATTTCAAGCCTATCTCGAAGCCTATCTGGAATTTGTAGAGCAGGCAGAGCCGGTGACTGACCGGGCAGCGCTGCAGGCAATCGAGCGATCGCAACTCCGCTACATCCATTATCGAGCTGAAAAAGACCCGGCCCGGGGCATGCTGACGCGGTTTTACGGCCCGGAATGGACGGAGGAATATATTCATGGTTTTTTGTTCGACCTGGAACGTCAGCTTGCTGCAGCCATCGACCCATAAGCTAGCGGTATATCGACTCACGATTGTTGCAACTGAATCTCAATAACCGCAAACTTTCTAAGAAGCCGCTTATTTCTTTACTTTTCTTTACCTTTCAGCTGTTTGTTATTTTTGAGTAAAGCCCTAGATTTCTCGTGGAGTCGGGAGTCTGCGTTTCCTGTTTGGAGTTGACAATTCGTAACGGTCAACTGATTCGTCGGCATAGTATAAACAGGAGAGTTGGGAGTTGATTATAGGCAGTTGTCTGATTGGGCATAGCTTTTAGTTCTCACTCTCGCCTACTTTAAGAAACATGTTAAGAAACATGGAATTCTCTAAGGTTTCTGTCTGTAGAAATGTTAATTGTCTCAATAGTGCCTTATTGGTTCTTGCGATTGAGGGCTCGATGGCAGTTTGTCATTGAGCCTAAGGATGATTTTCTGCAGTATCGGAAGCCTAGTCGCATCTAAAACCCTTCTGCAAACTCTAAGGAGATTGAGTGAATGTTTGACGCTTTTGCAAAAGTAGTCTCTCAAGCTGACGCCCGCGGTGCTTACTTGAGTGCTGATCAAATCGATGCATTGAGCGCCATGGTTGCTGACGGTAACAAGCGGATGGACTCCGTTAACCGCATCACCAGCAACTCTTCTGCGATTGTGGCCAGCGCTGCTCGTGAGCTGTTTGCTGAGCAGCCTCAGCTAATCGCACCTGGTGGCAATGCTTACACCAGCCGTCGCATGGCCGCTTGCCTGCGTGATATGGACATCATCCTACGCTATATCACTTACGCAATTTTTTCCGGTGACGCCAGCGTATTGAACGATCGCTGCTTGAACGGCTTGCGTGAGACCTACGTAGCTTTAGGTACTCCTGGTACTTCCGTTGCTGTTGGTGTTGACAAGATGAAAGATGCTGCTATCTCCATTGTCAACGACACTTCCGGCATTACTTCTGGTGACTGCTCCAGCCTGGTTTCTGAAATCAGCTCTTACTTTGATGCCGCAGCCGCAGCTGTCGCGTAGGGGTTTTCTGCCCTACCACCATAATTCAGAATCGCCTTGTTGGGGCCGATTCTGTTGCCATATGACTGAAAATTTGGAGAAGTTTGGACAATGAAGACCCCTTTAACCGAGGCTGTTGCAGCCGCCGATTCCCAGGGACGCTACCTGAGCAGCAGTGAGTTGCAGGCCGCTTTTGGTCGTTTTGCCCGCGCCAGCGCTGGTTTAGAAGCCGCCAAAGGTTTGACTGCGAAGGCTGATAGCTTGGCTAACGGTGCTGCTCAAGCGGTGTACAACAAGTTCCCTTACACCACGCAAATGCAGGGTCCTGCCTATGCGGCTGACCAGCGTGGTAAAGACAAGTGTGTACGTGATATCGGTTACTACCTGCGCATGGTGACTTACTGCTGTGTGGCTGGTGGCACTGGCCCCATGGATGAGTACTTGATTGCTGGTATTGCTGAGATCAACTCAACTTTTGAGCTGTCTCCTAGCTGGTACATTGAAGCTCTTAAGCACATCAGAGCCAACCACGGCTTGTCCGGCGATGCTGCTGGTGAAGCCAACACTTACATTGATTACGCGATTAATGCTCTCAGCTAAGCTGACAGATGAGCGTTTCGTTTTCTAATGACTGAATCTAATCCCTGAGGGGTATACAGCAACTGACTGATGTTAGGCGTTGCATATGCTTCAGGGATTTGTTGTATCAATTTTTGCATGGAATCGTCTGTAAATCCAAGATGTCTGAAGCTAGTCAGTTAACCGTTGAGTCAGCGATCGCCAATCTGCAAGGCAGCGATTTGGGACTGCGCATGTACGCGGCCTGGTGGTTGGGCCGGTTTCGCGTCAAAACGGAGCCAGCCATTACTGCCCTGATTGCCGCCTTAGATGACGAGGACGATCGTACGCCGGCAGGCGGCTATCCGCTGCGTCGCAATGCCGCGCGTGCCCTGGGTAAGCTAGCAGACCTCCGCGCCGTACCACCCCTCCTCCAGAGCTTAGGCTGCACCGATTTCTATGTGCGCGAAGCCGCCGCCCAAGCCTTAGGAAAATTGGGCGACTCGTCGGCCATCGATACCCTGTTAAAACTGCTGCGCAATGAGATTTCCGGCACGCTGCCAGCTCCTGAACCTCCGCAACTATCCCAACCTTTTGACGCCCTAATTGAGGCACTGGGTGCCTTAGGCGGGGTTGAAGCAATTCCTGCGATCGCCCCCTTTCTTGATCATCCAGCTCTACGCATCCAATATGCTGCCGCTCGGGCTTTATATCAGCTCACGTCCGATCCTCAAAAAGCTCAGGAATACGGCGATCGCCTCGTTCAGGCCCTGGCGAATGAAGATTTACAGCTCCGACGGGCGGCTTTAGCAGATTTGGGAGCGATCGGATATCTGCCAGCGGCCCCCGCGATCGCCGAAACCTTAGCAGAGAATAGTCTTAAGCTTATTGCCCTGCGCGGGCTTTTAGAAAAAGAGTTGGCCGCCAGCAAAGACGCTGCTCCTTTATCTGATGACGCTAAACAGGTGATGGTCCTGATGGATAGTCTGCTTTAGCGCTTCTCTAAGGGATGCTTTAGACAGTTGTGAAGTCTCTGAGGTTGCCAAAGGTGTTAATTTTTTGTGCAAATGCTGGTTCAGCAGAGCAATGAAACTCAAGCAGTGAGAGTATCGAATAAGACAAATATCTTTATTTTGTAAACTTTGTTCATGCAAATTTCATTTTTCCGCTGTTAGCAATGCCTAGTAGTCTTTCCTCTTTAATTAATGCAGTCGAAACGGCAGACTCGGCAACGGCCCTTTCAGACGCCGTGCAAAATTTGGCCGATGCGGGTTTACCGGAATCAGCCCCCTATCTAATTGATGCCCTCAGCTACAACAATCCTGGGGCAGCGGTGGCAGCGGTGGATGGTTTAGTGAAGCTAGGCCTACCCGTTGTGCCTGGGCTTTTGGAACAGATGGACTTGCACAACTATACGGCGCGGTCTTGGGCCGTGCGGGCCTTGGCCGGCATTGGTGATCCCAGAGGCTTGCCCACCCTATTAGAAGCCGCGACTGCTGACCTTTCCATGAGCGTGAGACGAGCCGCTACTCGCGGATTAGGGCAGATGAAATGGCATCAGTTTCCGACCCAGTTTGTAGAAATGGCCCAAACTACCGCGCTAGAAGCGCTGCTGGCGATCGCGCAGCAGGATGAAGAATGGGTAGTCCGCTATGCCGCCGTGGTGGGCCTAGAATCTTTAGCCGCAGCGGCGCCCGCGTCGGACTGCCCTTGGCGATCGCACATTTTTCAGCAGCTAGAGCAGATGACGACCCAAGAAAAAATCCCGGCAGTGCAGGCGCGAGCGCGGCGAGCCCAGGAACGTCTTCTTGAGGCCAGCCCTTCACCCGATACCGTGGTCGAAGCTGAGCGATCGCCCTTGGCTGACGTCAACTGGGAACAGCTAATGGCCCAACTTAATGAGCGTAAGGCGACAGAAAAGAGCCCTAATATGGCAGGAGACGCCGAGCATTTTCAGGAGCTATTAAACGCTGGCTAGCGTCAGGTTTTTAATAAAAATCGCTGGCCAAATCTATTTCAATCTGTGTGCCTTTATCAAGTCCACAGACCTTAAAAACCAATTCTAAATTTAGTTTTTGTAATTCCCAAAGTGCTCTTTTGACTGTACTTAACCTTTTTGAACCTGATATTACCCATGACTGAAGCTACCCAAGCCAACTCCATTGAGCAAGCTACGCTGGAGGAACTAGCAATGGCGATTGCAGAGCTACAGGAATATCGCGATCGACTGCTCAATGAAACCATGACAGCCGCCAAAAAGGCCAAGGTTATGAAGTCACAAGCGCAGGGGAGATTAGATCCGACTCTTACGAAAATTGACGCCATGCTAGCTGAACTACGTGAGCGACAAGCCGTGCTCACCAGTGAAAACTAATTTTGATGCGCCAATGTTATGGTCTCGCCTGATGTAAATTATTTAGGGACAAAATCATTCTTTATCCCATTAAGAGCTTCATAACTGAAGATTAAGCAGGAATAGTATCAGCTATTTTTTATTTGCTCTCTTTTTGTCTATTTCAAGAGGATTTTTACATGAGTCAAACAATCGGCTCAACGTCCCCGACAGCAGATGCTTCATTACAAGCAGTTCAAGACAGTAATGACGCTCTGATTGAGCAAGTCAGTGAGCAAATTTCTTTTGGCACTTTTGATACTCAAGATCATCAGCGATTGCAGCAGTTAGTAGAAGGTTTGGGCGATCCGCGAGGCCGAACGCGGCTGCGGTTTGCCGAAACTTTAGGAGATATTGGCGAACCCGCAACGCCTTGCTTGGTCGAGGCTTTGCGAAATCATGAGAACGTCGTGGTGCGACGAGCCGCGGCCAAAACGTTGACGCTGATTGCCGACCCGGCTGCCGTACCGCCCTTATTGGACGCTTTCTTAGAAGACGAAGATACCGTCGTCAAGGGTTCATCAGCCGGGGCGCTAGCTCGCACGGGGGAAGCGGCGGCGCCGGGACTGCTGGCGATCTTAGCAGCGCCGGACCACGCCCAGGATATCAAAGGTCATGCCGCCTGGGCCTTGGCATTTATGGGCTCCGAAGCCGAAGACTATCTGTATAAAGCCTTAAATTCTGAGTCTTTGGATGTCCGGTGTGCCGTGATTGGCGCTTTGGGCCATGTCGCCCAAGAGAAAGCGGATGATAAGTCCTGCGGCCTACTGGTTGCCGCTTTGACCGATCCGGAACCCCTAATTCGCACAGAAGCGGCAGCGGCCTTGGGGCAAATCAACTATCCGACGGCAGTACCTAACCTCATTCTGGCGCTCAAGGATGACGACCTTGACGTGCGCAAAGCTGCTGTTAATTCCTTGGGTAAAATTGGTGATCCCCAGGCGCTGGAATCTCTACAGGCTGCTCTCAGCGATGACCAAGCGGTTATTCAAACCCTGGCCAAGATCGCCATTCAGCAGATTGAACGCCAGGCAGCAGACGATTGGTAAGCGGTTGGGATTAATCAAGCTGGGGCGTCAATAAAATCAACTGCTGACGCTGCAGCGATCGCACATCCTCCAAAGTCGCCTCTGACTGCTCCAGCAGCGCCCCGACCGATTTTTGACCTTGGGCCGCATCACAGTCCAGCAAAAATTGCCAGGGAGCCTCTTCTAGCTTTACGAGTTGATAGTCCTGATTGAAAAATTGGGGGCTATCGTGCCAGTTTTCCAGGCAGGGGCTCGGTTCTGGTACGGCCCCAAGCAAGACCGCATCGTCCTGCCAATCTTGTTTTTCCCAGGGGGGACGAGCCAAGAAAAATTCGTAGTGCGTAATGGCCGACGGATCAAGCAGTTCAATCAGGCGATAGCGCTGGCGATCGCTCAGCTCAGCCGCCCGCTCCAGCAGCTCTGGGGCCTGACCGACCAAACGCTGCAAATCCCAAACTTGGGGATTTGATAGGCCGACAAATTCCAGGCCCGAGGCGGCAATTAGCTCAAACACCGTATTGATGTTGTAGTCGATTTCCTGGGGATGCACATACATGTCGGCAAAGCATTCGTCCCGCTGGTTTTCCCAAGACCAGCGCTCTTGTTCGCGCTGACGCAGGCGATTATTTTCAGGCAGCGCAGCAAAGATTTGACGACCCACGGCGACACCGTCCTGATAGTCCCCTTGGCAATCGCCCTGCAGAAGCGCGATCGCCTCCTGCATTAACTTAATTTCCCAACGGCCCAATTCTCCATAGACAAAAATATGAAGTAGGCCGCCAGGGGCCAGTTTCTTTGCCAGCGCTTGTAGGCCGCCCATTGGATCAGGCGTATGGTGCAAAACTCCCACGCAGTTAATCAGGTCAAACTCCCCCGGCAGCTGCGCCACATCAAATAGGCTGAGGTGATGAAAATCAACGCGGTTAGCCCCGGAACGCTGACAGCGTTCGCGAGCTACGGACAAAGCTCCAGCGCTGAGGTCGATGCCGACGACACTCGCCTCTGGATTCAGATGCACCAAATATTCCGTACCCACGCCGGTGCCGCAGCCCGCATCCAGAATTCGCACATCCCTGCGAGGTGGCTTTTGTCCGGTACAAAAAGCGTAAGCTGTCAACCAGTTCCAACGCCAGTTGTAGCCTGGGGGGGGCTCATCCAGCAGCGGTTCCGGCGGAAACGGATAAGTATCGTAGAGTTTCGCCACCGCTTCACTAATTTTCTGAGGTTCTGACATAGATTAAAGGAAATGAGATTTACTGATGCCGCTATGCAAATAGCAATGGCGATTGTTAAGTTGATCTGTCCTTAACGAAATGCCGTGGGTGCCGCCACAAATTCAAAGCGATTAATGACCCATAGAAATCATGACCCATAAAAATCATGGATAACCTGCGTGAGAAGCTTAAAACGGTTTTGCAACTGAAGGAAGATGGCGGTGGATTTCACTATGTTCAACAAGCGCAAAGCCTGAGGCAAGCCGCTCAGCACACTCGGCAATGGTCAACGCTGTTGAGAACGCCCATTGGTCGGTGGAAAAGCACCTTGGCAGACAGCCGCTACGTCCTGGATGAACTGAAAGCTCTGGGAATTGATTAAAAAATTCTGGCGGTGGCGGCATCTAAGAAAACCACGTCTGGTCTGGCGGCAGCTGCGGAAAATATGGACAAATTGGGGCATTGGCTACGCTTTTTTGGGAGGCTGGTTATTCATCACTAGCTCCAAACGGGATAACGCGCTAACGGCTGACTCGCGAACATAGTCTTCTGTTGATTCATCGTCAATGATCCTTTGCAAGACATCGGCGCCGCGACTGTCTTCGATCGAGCCAAAAGTGTTGGTGATGGTGACCGACAAGGCAATATTTTCAGTGGTTTTGAAGGCATCAAGCAGAATATCGAAGGCTTCTGGTGTGGCGATTTGTCCCAGCGTCATTACGGCAGCAATGTTGACAACCGGATTTTCATCAAGGATTGCCCGCGCCAGTCCCTGCATGCCCGCTGCCGGAAATGCCATATCGGGATGACAAATAGCAACCTGCGCCAAGGCTTTAACGGCGCTGCCTCGGGCCGTCACATTTGGGCTATTCAGCATCGTTTCTACAAGCCGTGGCACGGTTTCAGGGCCGACCGCTCCCAGGGTTTTTACCGCTGCCCGTCGATAGGTGGTATCTTCCTCGTCCAAAGCAGCCATCAGACGCGGAATAATCGTCTCATTTTGAGCGTCAGCCAATTCCCACATCGCCCGATCGCGCAGGTGAGGATTGGGGTGCTTAAGCTGTTCAAAAAGAGCGTCAATAGACATAGCGATAGGAACTTAACTTCAAGGGTTGAAATTTAGCAAAATGGCTGCATGGCCCGCTTATTATCTCGTAAAACCTGACCCGGCGGGGAAGGCGATCGCGACAGTCCTTTTTCGGACTTTGGCTGCAACGGCATATAGGCTAGGGCAATAGCTGCGTCGCTTTCGCCTTAACCAACCAATCTTGATCTTGACTGGCTAACTGAGCACCGGTTGCATCGCCAAGCTGCTGCAAGGCCATCAGCGCCGCATATTTGAGGTCCCAAACTCGAGTCTCTAGGCAAGTCTTCAAGGCATCAACGGCACGGCGATCGCCGAGTTCCCCCAAGGCAATGGCGGCGGCGGCGCGGGATTTTTGAAACTGCGGCTGCCGATTATGCAAAGCCTCTACAAAAAGGTCATAGGCGGGGGCATGGCGTAACCATCCCAACAGCTTAACGACGTGGAAATGAGCGCCATAGTCGGCACAGGCGGTTTCTCGATACGCCGCTAATAAGGCTTCAGGAGCCGTCTGAGCGTGCGTCTGCAGCAGCTCTTTGGCAGCTAAGTAGCAGCGCCCAAAGTCCGTATCGAACAAATCGTGAATTAGAGATGCTAGTCCGGGTAGGCGCTCGTAGCGATTGACTAAAGCCAAATCGGTGGGGTGATCGCGCAGACACTGTTCTAAATGAGGCTGAATGTCGAGAAATGACAGTTTGCCCTCGGCCATTCCGGCTGCCGCCAGGGAACGAATGCCCCGCAGCCGAAAGACCAGCGATACGGGACACCGCGCAATCTCACCAATAGCGTTATAGTGACGAGCATCGATGAGATCCTGAATGGCCAAGCGGCGAACCATCACGTTGGGGTGCTGCAAAAGCGCCGTTACCCTGCCTATTTGGGACGTTTCGCCCGTCAACCGGCACACTGCGGCGATCGCCGCACCCGCCACCGACGGCTCGCGATCATCGATAAAAGGCCGAATTGCTGCCAGGGCGGGCTGATGATCTAACTTTGCCAGGGTTTGAATGATGACCCGATAGTTTTGCTCTGGAGTGTTTAATAAAGCGGTAATTTCATCTAGCAGATTTGGGTCTTGGGTGCCAATTTCACCAATTGCCCAAACCGCATTTTCAACCGTAAATTTATCCCGCTCGGCGAGGGCTGGCCGAATAAACGGAATCGCTTCTGAAACCTGCAGTCTGCCTAAAGTTTCAATCGCTTTACGCCGGACAATGCGGTTCTGCAAAGAAGGATCCGTTTGCTGCAGCGCCCGAATTAATGCCTGAATGCTTTGTGCGGTCGAAAAATTGACCAAATGCGATGCGGCAATGTATCGAGAATCATGTTCACCCACTTGATCAGGGGGCGTATCGAGAACTGCGATCGCCTGTTCTTCTGTCAAGTCAAAGAGTTTAAAAAAGCGCTTATCCATATCCGCTAGGGCGATCGTCAAATCGTCAAATATCGCTTTGGTTTTGATCTTTATGTAGTTTTAGTCTCTGCGTAGTTTGAACGGACTTACAGCGGTCTGATAAAACGTCAAAACCTGAGAAACGTTCTCCCTACCAACTAAATGCCAGTACCAAGAACGATTCTCAGGTCAAGTTAAAGCTCTACCAGTACCTGACGGTAAGACCTACGACAGAGAGTTAATCGCATAGTCGAGCAGAGCGTTGTACTCAGTGAGAGCCTGGGCAGACATGTCACGGGGGGCACAGCCCCGGTTGCGAGCAAAGTTCAGAGCTTCAACGTAGGGAGCAGTTGGCAGGCTTAGAGCCCGATAAACTTCGCGCTGACCCGCAATGCCCCACTCATCCAGCGGGCCAGTGCCGCCAACCACCAAGCAATACTGCACAAGACGCATGTAGTGCTTGATGTCACGCAGACACTTAGCTTTGAAAGTATCAGTGGAGTTGGCCTCGCCTTCATTATTCAAGTAAGGATACTTCTGAATGCAGGCGTCGTAAGCTTCTTGGGCCACAGCATCCAGGTTCTCAGACAGCTTTTCAGCCGCTTCAAGACGAGCGGCGGAGCGCTGGATAGACCCTTGAACTGACTCTAAGTCAGAGGTGCTGGGAAAACGACCGGCAGCATCAGCAGCTGCGATCACAGTAGTCATAACGGATTTCATTGTTTCAATCTCCTAGTTGGTTTTAGACCGAGGTTCGTAAGTGCTTTGAAGGTTGGCGTAAGGTCACACCACAAGCAACTAGCTCAGGGCAGCAATTACGCGATCAAAATAGCTGCCAGCTTCAGCCACCAAGTTGGCGCAGCGGTCTTCAACCAGGATGGGATTCATCTTCTTCAGCTTTTTACCGGCGAACTTTTCGCTGGGATTGTCCTGAATATGAACCAGAGAGGCCGCTTTCATAATTTGCACAGCACGCACAGCAGAGCTAGTCGGAACACCCAGCGCTGCATAGGTCTCTTTCAGACCGTTCAAGCAGCGATCGTCCAGAACAGAAGCATCACCAGCCAACAGCGCATAGGTTACGTAGCGCAAAATGATTTCGCCATCGCGCAAGCAGGCCGCCATGCGGCGGTTGGGATAGCAGTTACCACCCGCTTGAATCAAGCCCTGGTTCTCACAAATCATGCCGGCAACAGCGTCAGACACGATGCAGCTAGCGTTACTGGCGATCGCGTTTACGGCATCCAGGCGACGATTACCTTTAGCAATAAACTCCTTCAGAGCGCCCATATCGCCAACAACAGACGTGCTAGCGTCGGCAGTTACAACTGCTCTAGAAAATGCGTCGAGCATTTTACTCTCCTTAACTTAATTAGAGTCAGTACAAAGCCATCCCTTAATGAACACAGCGATGACGTTAATGACAATAAGAAAGAGAGGGTTATGGGGTCTCGAATCTGAAAAACAAAGAAGTATTTCTTAACATTGGCCGGCTATGACCAAGCTTTAGCTTGGTCAGGTCGTTAAGCTACCTGCTTAGCCAAATGCTTGATTACATTCTCTTTAATCATGAGCTGACGCATCACTTCTAATAAATATGCTTGAGATTCTTCAGAAGTCAGCTCTTTTACTTGCTCTCCGTAAACTTTGAGCTTGAACTGTTGCTCCAAACTCAACTCCATCGGGAAGTTCATACCAACGCCTCCTTCAACAAGACAATGTCAACCGTGATCGGCTGAATATGTTATCGATTTTAACAAAAATTAAAATTACGTTAACAAAAATCCATCTTGTGGCTCAGCTTGTTTCATCGCCAGGGAAAATTATTGGTCCCAAGTCTTCACGCGAATGACAAATTCAAAGCTTGTGCAGCTAGATGCACTTTTGCTACCTTGCTCACCCTTGGCTCGTTAGATATAAGGAAATCCGGTTCAGCATGGGCGCATCTAAGGAGGCGTTCGCAGAGGTCTCAGATTGACCTTCTCGATTAAGAGATATCCTCTGCTGCGCCGGCGGCTGTCTTTGGATGTTGACTTGATATGCTGCTCATAAAACACCGCAACATGACGGACACAAACACTAATTTATTGAGCAGTGTCGTAGAGCTGTGTCAGCGTTTAACAGAAATCTAAGAGCAACCTTAAATTATTGAGCATACTCGCAGCGATTATTAAAAGCTGTAGTGTGAGCACAGCATTTTTGCAGCGATTGAAATCCGGAAAACATGGCCTTAAGCCATCGTGTTCAGATAAAGTGACGGACCTTGCTTGACCAGGAAATGTTGTGCGCGCTTTCTGTAAACGTTAGTCACAAAAATTATGTCAGCCAGCTATATTATGGCCCTTGATTTGGGCACAACCGGCAACCGCGCCATCCTTTTTGACCAGGAAGGGCAGGTTGTTGAACAGTCCTATAAAGAATTAACTCAGTTTTATCCAGAGCCCGGTTGGCTAGAGCATGATGCCAGAGAAATTTGGGATGACATTCGCTGGGCCGCCAGGGGAGCTTTAGAAAAAAGCAAGATTGCCGCTAAAGATATCGCCGCAATCGGTCTGACAGTGCAGCGGGAAACGTGTTTGCTATGGGATCAGGAAACTGGGCGGCCTCATCACAACGCGATCGTTTGGCAAGACCGCCGCACAGCCGCCCTTTGTAATGAGCTGCGGGCGGCTGGCAAAGCCAGTGAAATCTACGATCGCACCGGCTTAGTCCTCGACGCTTACTTCTCAGCCACTAAGCTGGCCTGGTTACTGGACCACATCAAGCAATATACTGACCCTCCAATTGACTTTGATTGCACCCTCGCTGGCACCGTCGATACCTGGGTGTTGTGGAATATGACGGGTGGTAAGGTGCATGCGACCGACCACAGCAATGCTAGTCGCACCATGCTGCTCAATTTGTCAAAGTACGACTGGGATCCCCATCTGTTAGAGATGTTCAATATTCCTCGTCACATCATGCCCGAGGTGAAACCCAGTCTGGGGCTATTTGGCTACACAGATCCTGATTTCTTGGGAGCGGAAATCCCCATCATGTCGGTGCTGGGCGACCAGCAGGCGGCCCTATTTGGCCACGGCTGCGACAGTCCCGGAGCCCTGAAATGTACCTACGGGACTGGGGCCTTTTTAGTTGCCCACACCGGGAACGAGATTGTGCGGACCAATCACGAACTGCTCTCCACGGTGGCTTGGTCGACCGCCAATGGCGATCAGCCTCAGGTAGGCTACGCAGTCGAAGGCGCTATGTTTACAGCAGGGGCCTGCATCCAATGGCTGCGAGACGGTATTCGCATCATCAACCATGCTGCCGATACGGAACCCTTGGCTAAACGAATCGGCTCGAACGGCGGCGTCTATTTTGTCCCCGCCCTGAGTGGCTTGGGTGCACCTCACTGGGATATGAATGCCCGGGGGTCCTTTATGGGCATTACCGGTGGCGTGCGTCGGGAACATTTGGTGCGAGCAGTTCTAGAGGCGATCGCCTACGAGGTCAGAGAAGTGGTCGATGTCGTCAACTCTGGTGCCCCCACGCCCATCAAAGAGCTAAAGGTTGATGGCGGCGCCTGCCAAAATGATTTCCTAATGCAGTTTCAGGCAGACGTGCTGGGAATTCCCATTGAGCGTCCAGCCATCCTCGACACCACGGCTCAGGGAGCTGCCTTTGCCGCCGGGCTAGCCAGCGGCTATTGGCAAGACTATCGGGCGTTGGTTGATGGCCGGCAAATTGAAAAGGTGTTTGAGCCTGCGGCTGGCGCTGCTGAGGCCCAGGCCAACTACGTCATGTGGAAAAAGGCGGTTGAGCGCTCTAAAAATTGGATTGAGTAATTACGGCGGTGCTCAGCATTAACTGGCGACTTCGGCCATCTCGATGACTTCGCCCTGATAGTCTTTGACCAAAAAGTTAAGCGGGCTATCGCGCCGAATCTTATGGCGCACGCCGTTGGTCTGAACCCGCATGAGGATTTGCTCTAGACAATCGTGGTCAAAGCAAACGTGACGCTGGCGATCGCGGTGCCCCCGGTTGGCCCCGCCAATCACGTGCAGCTGCGTATTCTTCTTTAGCTGATACCACAGACCATCGGGCTGACTATAAGACGGCGCTGCCGTTGACATCCCTGGCGATAGTATCGGATCGGCCCCTAGAGTTTGTTCGTAGTTGTAGTAATAGTGCAGCGGGACCTCTGCCGTTTGCAACTGCAGCATCCCTTCATAAAATCGCCGCGCCATTTCCAAGTCGGACACCATAATGGTGTAGACCTTGGGGGCACTGCTCAAAAACATCCACATAGCCCCGGCATAGCCCACCAGCAGCATCACCATAATGCCTTGAGTGGACAAAATGTCGACCGGTAATCCGATCGCTAACGGTAGCGATAAAAAACTCTGGCCAAGCACGTTTAGTTGATTCATTAAAGTGTCAGTTACAGGTATCAAATATAGCGAGTCTTTTGAAGGATTTACTGCAGTATTCCAGCTGCGGACTGAGAGTTTGCGACTTTGCCAACGGTTTCACCCTGGCTTCATTTAGTTTATCAAGGGGATTTAACGACTCGGCATTGTGAACCCGACCGAATTGCCTTGGCGAGGTTCAGCCTCAGCTCAGGAAGTGCAGACCCGCTCGGTCATTGTTCGTCTGTTCGCCTCAGCGTTCGGCTGGCTCGCGCGAAAGCTGCCCGCCTTAGCCGACATTAATTAGGACTGGCAAACAGGGAATGCTTGCCAGCGAGGGCTAGATTTTCCAAGAAAACTGTTTTCACTGGGAGAAACCTAGCTATAGTAAGAGGAATTTGTCGATAGCTATTGTTCTCAGTCATTTCCTAAATCGTGCAAATTCCCAGCTTCCCTGAATGTAACCATGCGATTGTCCAGCAACTGGGGTCGCTCAGCGATCGCGAGTTGCTGCAGCGGTTTAAGGCAGAGCCCGAGGCCGGCCGCTACTTTACGGCAATTTTTTGTCGCTACAGTCCCGTGGTTTTTAGCCTAATTGCCCATTCCGCGAAATCGCCCGTGCAGGCTGAGTATTTGTTTGCGCTGACTTGGCGACACATTCTGAATGAATTAGGCGGGCTAGATTTGGCAGCCGTGGAAACCATTACCAAAAGTGAAGCTGACCAAGGGCGATCGCTATCCTTACAGAGCTGGTTAATTAACGTCACGGCACTTTGCATCAATCAGGCGACACTGCCCGAGGTCGAAGACATTCACTATTCTCTAACGCAGGCATCACCGCCCCTGTGGTGCTATGTGGAGCGCTCGTTAGACCGCCTGGAGCCGCTGGAACGGCTAATTTTGGTGATGGCGCAAACCTTTCGCTGGAGCGACACGCGGATTTCCGCCTATTTGCAGGCTGAAGGTGAGCGTATCCTGCCAGCCGAAGTTGCCATGCGCCTGCGGCAAGCGGGACAAAATTTGGAAGCGGCCCTGCCCGAAGATATTCGCGCTATTTATCTGGGTTCCTTAGATCATGGGGAGTCTGATTCCATACTGCCTGACATGGTGGCCTCAGTGCCCATGCCCGAAAATCCTGTCGGTTAACTAAGTTTTGTGATGTTTGGAGGTGGATGATGGCGGCAGCGTTCTCATATTGCTGGGGGCTCAGTGCCCTACTGTTAGGCACGATCGCCATCAGTCCGGGGCTGGCTCAAACCATGCCCATTGAGCAGCAGCTCAATATGCAGCGGCACAATTTTGAACGAGCTCGAGCGCAAAAAACTGCCGAGCGGCTGCTGGAAGAAGGCGATCGCTCTCTGGCTTTTGACAATGAAGCGCGGGCGATCGCCGCTTGGCAAGAAGCTTTTGCCATTTTTAGCCGCATTGGCAATCAGGCTGGCATGACCCAAGCCATTGAACCTTTAGCGGCCACTTTGGTAGCGGCAGAGCGCTTCGACGACGCGGCCACGGTACTGCATCAACAGCTCACCCTCGCTCGCGAACAAGGCGATCAGGTCACTCAACTGCAGGCGCTGAATAACCTCGGTATGGTTTACCTTCAAGCAGGTGAAATTGCGCGGGGCGAAGCCGCCATCAATGTCGCCCTGAAGCTGGCCGAAGAGCTTGCCAATGATGCGGGAATTGGTTTGTCGTTAAGCAATTTGGGGCTGGCAGCTCGCTGGTCGGGTGATTTGGTCAGCGCCCAAAGCTACTACGAGTCAGCCGTGGACTATCGCACCGCTGCCAGTGACTGGTTAGGGTTGGCCCACACGTCGAACAATCTCGGTGAAATTTATCGACAGCTTGATGCAGATGAAGAGGCGCTGTCCGCGTTTCTAGTCGCTCGGCAAGCGGCACAAATGGCCGGCGATCGCGCCACTTTATTCACCGCCTTGGACGGTATTATCGCCATTGCTGCCGACTATGGTGACGGCGACATATTGCAACCCGCCGTGACAGAGCGCACCGCCGTGTCGGTGTTTGAGCTGCCAATGGCCCAACGGTTAGGCTTTCATCTCGCCTGGGCGCGCTATTACGAATTTCAGGAAGACTACGCTGAGGCTCAAGCGGCCTACGAAGCGGGACTGGCGATCGCTGAAGATATTGATGCCGCTGCGCAGCGCACGTTCATTCTCAATCAGCTGCAAGAACTTGCCCTGGCGACAGAAGAATCGTAAAACGGGGCGCCCTGCAAAGCACGCTTATTTTCTTATTCGGTTAATTGCAGCTAAAGTGATTCGTCGCTCAGAAGTCTTCTGGGTAGGCTTTCTATTCGCCATCCCGCTTCTGTCACCGCTTACTCCTGTGGCCATTACCCATTACGATAAGCAAATGTAGTGACTGTCGTTCCCGCTAACCAGGATGGATATCAAACCAGGCTTTGTCGGCACTGTAGGCAATACCCCTCTTATTCGGCTCAACAGCTTTAGTGAAGCAACGGGTTGCGAAATCTTGGGCAAGGCAGAATTTCTCAATCCAGGCGGTTCAGTCAAAGATCGGGCAGCGCTGTTCATTATTAAAGATGCTGAAGAGCAGGGACTCCTCACTACCGGCGGCACGGTGGTTGAAGGGACCGCGGGCAACACGGGCATCGGCCTAGCCCATATCTGCAATGCCAAGGGCTATAAGTGCTTGATCATCATTCCTGAAACCCAGTCCCAAGAAAAAATGGATATGCTGCGGATGTTGGGGGCGGAAGTGCGTCCAGTGCCAGCGGTGCCTTACAAAAATCCCAACAATTATGTAAAAGTGTCAGCGCGTGTGGCCGAAGAAACGCCGAATGCTGTGTGGGCTAATCAGTTTGACAATTTAGCCAATCGCCGCGCTCACTACGAAACCACCGGGCCAGAAATTTGGGCGCAGACTGGCGGTCAAGTGGATGCCTGGGTGGCGGCAACCGGCACTGGAGGCACCTATGCAGGAACGGCCATGTTCTTTAAAGATAAGAATCCAGACATTCAATGCGTGGTGGCTGATCCCATGGGCAGTGGCCTCTACAGCTACGTCAAAACCGGAGAAATCAGCAGTTCCGGCAATTCCATTACCGAGGGCATCGG